>JANQFE010000024.1 GCA_028278025.1 Thermodesulfobacteriota bacterium
TGGCTTCCAGAATGTGGTTTTTGTTCAGGCTTGGATGCTATTCTGAATAGTTTTAAGCTGCACTATTTCTTTGTCGAAACCCACGGTATCCTGCATGCAACACCACGTCCCAAATACGGTGTTTTTGCACCCGTGCGTTGTCCATCAGGCATAGCAGTATTTGGAAGAGATATAGAATCATCCAAGCAGGTCTGGAGTTCACATTACGGTTATCCGGGAGACCCCAATTATCGGGACTTCTACAGAGATATTGGTTATGATCTTGATTATAATTATATCAAACCATACTTGCATGGCGACGGCAGTCGTGTTCATACCGGTATTAAATATTATCGTATCACCGGTGACGATATCGAAAAACAACTGTATGATCCAGAAGCTGCTCACAAAAAGGCGGCAGAACATGCAAAGGACTTTGTGACTAAACGGTGTAATCAAATAAGCTCCCTCAGCAATCTTTTGGAGAGATCACCTGTGATTGTGACACCATTTGACGCAGAACTGTTTGGCCACTGGTGGCATGAAGGGCCCCAATGGCTTGATTGTGTTCTGCGAGAGTTTGCCCGGCAGCAACATAAATGCCGAATCGTTACTGCTTCAGAGTATCTGGATAGCCAACCACACATTCAGACTGTTGCACCCTCACAATCAAGCTGGGGATGGCGGGGCTACAATGAAGCCTGGCTGGACACCTGCAATGACTGGATATATCGTCATCTTCATGAAGCCTCCGAATATATGGTTGGTCTTGCCGGAAAATTTCCGCATGCAACCGGAATTATGCAAAGGGCTCTCAGCCAGGCTGCGCGAGAATTACTCCTGGCCCAAAGCAGTGATTGGGCCTTTATAATGAAGACAGGCACAATGACGGGTTACGCCCACAGAAGAACGGTTACACATCTTTCAAATTTTTTTCATCTACATGAAGCTATTTTAAAAGGTTCTATCGAGGAAAAACGGTTAGCAGAGCTTGAATACAAACATAATGTTTTCCCCGAATTAGACTATAGGGTATACAGCTGAACCTTTTTAAGAAGAGCATGTTACATTTTTACACGACTTATTATATAAAGATACCGCCGGATTGAACCGAAAAAAAATATATGCATGCAAATGAAAGCAATTAATAAAGGCATTACAACTAAAACATACCCGAGTTTATATGCAGCCCTAATATTTATTGCGATTTTATTAAGTGCTTTTAGGGGCTGGTCGCAAGAAATCCAAATATGTTCTCAGGAGGAAAAAAAGCTCCTGCTCAGAATAGTCCGAAACACGTTAACATTATATCTTAATAAACAGGTTATCCCGTTGCTGCATGATTATCCCTTAACCCCAGAGCTGCAAAAACCTTATGGTGTTTTTGTTACCTTAAAAGAAAAAAACACAGGCAGTCTAAGAGGCTGTATCGGCTACATTATTGGCAAAAAACCTCTTGCCGAAGCAGTGATTGACTGTACTATTCAAGCAGCCACACGGGATAGAAGATTTAAGCCTATGCAGGCCGGTGATGACAGAACAGTTTTTGCTGAGGTGTCAGTATTAACTCCACCACAAAGAATCAGTGCTATTGATGAAATCCTTGTTGGCAGACATGGACTTATAATTTCTAAAGGATATAGATCCGGTGTGTTGCTCCCACAAGTGCCTATTGAGTGGGGATGGGACAGGGATGAGTTTTTGAAAGCTCTCTGTAAGAAAGCGGGATTACCGGACAGGTCCTGGGAAGATGGGGCTGATATATATTTTTTTTCTGCTCAGGTTTTTGGAGAAAACCACTAGCTCTTTGAGATACGATACAATATATTACTCACAATATAAGGAGAAATTCAATGAAAAGGCTTAAGGAATGTATCCCTATTATTATGTTAATCACTACAGTACTACTTACCGGTTTTTCCTCCCGGGCATATGCGATGATGAGGTTTGAGGGATCAGCCTCTGAGGATGGGTTCCTTCTAGCATATACTGTTCCAGGCGTGGGGAGAGATGTTGTTGCATTGGAAAATCCTGGAGATACCGGCTTAATCACTATTGCCTATCTGGGAACAGAGCTTGCCAAGGTCGAACTCACCTTGAATGAAATAACATCAGATCCTGAAGCAGTGAATCTGCACGTTGCCATGACAAGTGAATTTTTCGGCATGTTTGAAATTGATTTACCCGTTCCATTTGGTGCATTTGGTGCCGATATAAATTTCATGGGACGCAGGTATATGCCCACAGGGAACCATGATATTGATGTATCAGCCCTTCTTACAAAAAATAGGGTAAAATATGAAGCTCATATTGATCTTCCTCCCGTGATCGCCGACACAAAATGGTCTGGTACAGCCACACCAGCAGATAATGTAATCCATGAAACGATAGAAAACTCTAACGATGATAGCGTACTTTTAGAACTTACCCTGGAATTGTTTGCGCCGCCACAAGCTGAGCTGGAAATTTCTGATAATATATTCATGACTGTAAATTATGACATTGTATCTAATATACCCTACTTCACCAGTGTGGAGGGAACGGCACCCGTCCCGTATGGAAGTTATCACATATGGTATGATCCGGAAAACCCTATTAAATTACCGGATATGTAACTTCCGGATATTCCAGCGAGCACATAACCGCAGGTCGCCGCACCGCATCAGCCTTTGTAGTGCTCACTGTGAGGCTCCGCTTTTTTGCAAAATGCTCTGGGTATGCACCCGTTAAAGGTTCTTAGCAGCCCAGAGGGTTGCCTGAAGGCGATTGGTAACATTTATTTTTTTGTAGATGTTATACAGGTGGGTCTTTATTGTATGAGGACTTACACATAGTTTGTCGGCTATTTCCTCATTTTTGCAGCCTACTGCTAATAGAGAAATAATCTCTATCTCACGCGGGGTAAGTATCTTTCTAACCTTCATAGAAATTATTTCTTCATTTTTTTCCTCTAGAATATATTTTGTCATAACTTCTCGTGAAAACCAGAGCTCTCCCTTATAAACCGTATGAATACCTTTCAGGAAAAGATTCAGGCTGTCATCTTCGTAAAAAATTCCGCGCAATCCCTGGCTGACACAATTATCCTCTATACCTAAACCGGGTCGAATATTAAACAGTGCTACATAGTGTGTCCCTGCAATCTTTTCAATGGAAGATACAAAATCATTCATAAATTCATCAAGACTCGTCCCGAGGCAATCCCATAACACAAGACTTGATTGCGGTTCAGCCCTTTCTGTATCAGGAATATCTTCAAACTTCCTTACGCATATACAGCGTGCCCCTGTTTTGGATTCAATGCTATTTTTAAGAACTTCGCTGCAAAACAGATGCCGGCTTATAATGTAGAGCGTATATCCTGATAAATAGCTGTTGTTATGTTCCTGTTGTTCTAATTGCATATTCATTGACTGAGATGTTTATAACTATTCTTTATTCCTTAATCTTTATACCAAAGTTTATTTTAAAAGTAAACAGACAACACCTATTACCAATAGTGTATGTTTAATTAAAATTATGTATCGCTTCTTTTAATTTATAACTTCAACTTTTTTTGATTATCTGTTTTTAAAATTAAGCAGATTACCTTTTGAGTTGCATTATAAATATGTTATTGAGATATAGTACTATTGTTTTTTACCCCTGATAAATCTGATCATAGGGTGATAGACCTGAATACAAAAGGATTTAAATAGTAATAAAAAATTGTGTCTCTATATCTGCCCGCTGGTTGAAAACAGATGCTTTCAACTGACAGGTAAAAAATCTTTAATGAGGTGACTATGAAACTGGATGTATACGCATTTGGCAGTGCTTTAATGGATATTCAGCTGCACGTACAAGATTCACAGCTTAAAGAAATAGGTGTTGAAAAAGGCAACATGTATCTAACAGATCGCAGCCGGCAGGAAGAAGTTTTAAAAAGATTACTCGGCAGCGAAGCGTTGGACCCTGATCTTCTGGGGGAAAATGTAAATACCGCAGCTGGCGGCAGTGCCGCCAATACCGTTTTTGGGGTTTCACAGCTCGGCGGCAAGGCCGGCTTGTGCGGAAAAGTTGCTGCTGACACTTTCGGCGACCTCTACATTAGACAAATGCATGACAGTTCGGTACTGTTTAATGAAAAAAAAGTGGACGGCATGACCGGAACCTGTATCGTACTCATATCTGATGATGCCCAGCGAACAATGCTCACCTGTCTGGGAGTCTCCAGTGAAATTGACTATGCAGATATCAATGAGGAACACCTGCAAAAAAGTGCTTATGTATACCTTGAGGGGTATCTTTTTGACAGCAAACGTGCTACCCAGACAATGCTGCAGGCAATCGCGCTGGCTAAAGACAATGGTGTAAAAATCGCTTTGACGGCCTCTGATTCTTTCTGCGTAGATCGCCATAAGGATATCTTTCTAAAGTTGATACAAAATGATGTTGATCTGCTTTTTGCAAATGCCCAGGAAGCTCAAGCCCTGAGCGATACAGCTACCAATAAAGATGCTCTGAGGGTTCTTGCACACATGTGCGACAGTGTTGCAGTAACTGATGGAGACCAGGGGTCACTGCTTAGCTTTAACAACCAGCTCACAAAGATTGCCCCTTGCAGTGTTACGGCTGTAGATACAACCGGTGCCGGAGATTCTTATGCGGCAGGACTGCTTTTTGGCATCACCAAGGGATACTCATTGCAGGACAGTGGCAATATTGCAAGTCTTTTTGCATCCCGGGTTGTCTCCCAGATTGGTCCTCGCTATAGCGGAGATATTCGTCAAGAGATAAAGGGCCTGAAGGTCTGAGAGCAAACACTGCAAGGCATGCAGCAATAGTATTCTTGTCGTGTACATGCCCAGTTGTTACGGGCACCTGATAATGCCTTGCGCCCACAGACACCCGCCGCAGGTTGGAAAACTGTTGCCAAAACAATCCTCTTCATTTGCCTGTGAGAGTTTGCAGCCCCCGCAATGAGTACACGGGGGAAAATCAAAGGATTGTACCTTTGCACGAAAACCGGCATACTCAGGATTTTTCCATATTTTTTCAAATCCGCAATCAGTGATAGTGCCTATACTATAGCGCCTGGAAACCCGTCTGCGATTATGTAAAAAACTGACATGCGTGTGCATCAACGGAATACACGGACTTAAACTGCCGTCCCAGGACAGTGCCGCAGAGCCGCTTTCAATAAACGGACAATAATTGGAAGCGGTTGTCGGGTCCTCTCCGGCAACATTTGAGATGCGCCAGCCCCGCAAAACACGATACAGGGGGCTGCAGGTATGCTCATTCAAATCTATTCTGGTAGACTGCACCTGCGGCGCCAGGGGCGAAGGAGCCTTGACACTGTCCGACCATACTGTATCTGTATACAGCACCTCAGCACACATATCTTCTGTGTAAGGCAGCAGATTGGTTATTAAAAACCGGTCTGCCCCCAGCTTCCTGCCAAGGATCATAATCTCAGGCAAATCTGCAATATTTTGCTTCATTGCCACAAACACAATCCCGATCTTGCAATGATATAAATGGCGATAATCGCGAAAACGGGCCACGTTGGCAATCACCTCAGGCAAAGCAGCACCCAGACGCACATCGGCATAACTTTCAGGCTTGGCCCCGTCTATGGAAACCCACAGCACATCAAGCCCTGCCTTGATTAACTGAAGCGACATTTCTTCAGTAAGCAGCGTCCCGTTGGTTATCAGTTCAACACGTACGGCGTGGTTTTTTGCCGCTGAGACCATAGCGACAATGCCGGGGTGCATAAGCGGCTCTCCAAGCCCTCCAAAAACGATCACCGGGGAAACAGGCGATTTCCGAATTTCCTTCATTATGCAATCAAACGTTGCATCAGCCATCTGCCCGAGTGGCTCATCCCAGATATTTCTGATACAGGTAGTGCACTCTAAATTACACGCATTGGTCGGCTCAATGTAGAGTTTCTGCAGGTGGTTTACCGGCTGCCGAACTCTAAAACTACAGGTATCTTCTGTGACAGGGACCCTGTCTCCTGGTTTTAAGCCGTAACGCTCTATAAGTTCAGGCGGCAAAACAAGCTGCCCCTGATCATCAACATTAATATATACGTCTTTTTTTGATTTCACGAATCTTCTATCCGGTCTCCTAGAGCATTCCCCTTTTTTCTATAGCCCGTGAGCACTGCAAAGGCTGCTGTGGTAAGAGCAGCGGCGGCGGTGCGAGCGATGGACAATATAATAACTTCCAGATATTTCAGCGAGCACAGAGCCGCAGGCGGTCGAACCGCATCAGCCGTTGCAGTGCTCAACTGTGAGGCTACGCTTTTTTGCAAAATGCTCTAGAAAATCTGAATGTTAAAAACGTATTCAAGAATTTAGTAGATTCCTGCAAACAACGTCAAAACCGTCCAGGAGCATGCAGCCGGCATCCAACCGGTATTTGACGGCACCAATTACTTCGTACCATCAAATGACAGCAGATATTCTTTAATCTGATCTCGAATCGCTCTGAACGATACCAGGATGTCTTCATCGCTGCCGGTTACAGCGTCCGGATCAGCAAAACCATGGTGAATAATTTTTTCACCTCCATAAAAGACCGGACAGTTCTGTGCAGCACTATCGCACAGGGTAACAACATAGTCAAAGGTCTGACCTGTGAATTCATCAAGGTGCTTTGAGCGCTGTCCGGACGCATCAATACCGATTTCCTGCAGCACCTGCACTGATTTTGGATTTACGCCTTTGGGGGCGGTACCGGCAGAAAAAACCGTGAACTCATCACCGCGAAAATGCCGCATGATACCTTCGGCCAGCTGGCTGCGGCCGGAATTTCCCGTACACAAAAAAAGAATCTTTTGTTTGGCTTGAGATGTCATATAGGGCTCCTGTAATCTTCTTAAAAATCTATGTTACTAGCAAAAACTAAAAAAATATTCCATTCTCATTTGAAGAGCTATTACGCTAGCGCACTTCCCTTGTTTCTATAGCCCGTGAGCCCTGCGAAGGCTGCTGTGGTAAGAGCAACTGCGGCGGTGCGAGCGATGGACAATATAGGAGCTTCCGGATATTTCAGCAAGCACATAGCCGCAGGCGGTCGCACCGCATCAGCCTTTGCAGCCTCAACTGTGAGGCTACGCTTTTTTGCAAAATGCTCTGATACTGGTTCTGCGCTTAATAGCCCATGAGCTAACAGGCTTACCGGCGTTTTTACACGTCAGCCTGCAAGTGCTCTTTAATACTCCGTTTCTTCGGCTGTTGCCGTTCGAAATACACCTCGAGTGCGTTTGCAAATCCCCACCAGCATGAGCATCACAGGAACTTCAATTAACACCCCGACAACCGTTGCAAGAGCTGCTCCGGAGGCAAGTCCAAAAAGCATAACGGCTGTGGCAATGGCAACTTCAAAATGATTGGAAGCCCCAATCATGGCTGATGGTGCCGCATCCTCATAGCTCAGGTTCAACAGCCTTGCCAGAATGTAAGCAATAATAAAAATAAGACATGTTTGTAAAAAAAGAGGTATCGCAATAAGCACAACATGCAGCGGTTTGGTCAACAGAATTTCTCCTTTTAAGGCAAATAAAAGTATAAGCGTTGCAAGCAATGCCACAATAGAAATCGGGGATAGGATATGCAGAAATTTTTCTTTAAACCACTGCTCGCCTTTTTTTTGAATAATCTGTTTGCGTGAAAAATAACCGGCAACAAGCGGCAATCCCACATAAATAAAAACTGAAAGGATGATGGTCATCCAGGGAACCGGCATTTCATTTTCATTCAAAAGCCAGCCTCCCAGCGGTGCATATAAAAGGAGCATAGTCAGTGAATTGATAGCAGTCATGACAAGGGTATGGGCATCATTACCCCGTGCCAGAAATCCCCACACCAGAACCATAGCCGTGCAGGGCGCTATTCCCAGAAGGATACACCCTGAAATATATGAACGATACAGCGGGGTTGTTTCACCGCGCAAAATCTCCGTATCAAGAAGTAGATCCTTAAAGAGAAAGCCCAGGAAAAAGTAAGCAATAGCAAACATGGTAAAGGGCTTTATGCACCAGTTGACAAAAAGGGTCAGACCGACCGGTTTGGGAGTGCGCCCCGCTTTTATAACATTAGAAAAATCAATCTTAACCATAATCGGGTAGATCATGAAAAAAAGGCACACGGCTATTGGCAAGTTTACCTGGGCATAGGAGAGTGTATCAAGTGTAATAGATACATCAGGAAACCAGCGACCCAGCAGGGCCCCTGCTATCATGCACAGAAATACCCATAGCGTCAAATATTTTTCAAAGACTGAAAGATTTCGTTCTTCTGCCATAATCTCTTCTCCTTTACCAAACTGCAATAATTTATTAAGCTATATTCCCATATAGCTATTTACTAAACAAAAAAAATTATTTCTTGCAGAGTTCTTCCCGGCATAACGTGGCAATTTTTTTCTGATCACTTTTCACTATAGGGTCATCATTGAGCCAGCCTTTTATGGTGGCCTGGAGTACAGGAGCATACTTATTTATCTTTTCCCTGCACCGGAAATAATCAATCCATTGTCCGTTCCTCTCATCCTGTATTAAACCGGCCTCTTTTAAAATACTCAGATGCTTTGAAACGCTTGGCTGCTTTATACCAAGCACAGCTGACAGTTCGCATACACACATCTTTTTTTTCTCAAGCATTTTCAAAATTCTCATCCGGTTTTTATCGGACGCAGCTTTAAGTACTTTTATTAATTCACGCATACCAACGCATCCATATAGCTAGATTGCTAATTAACTATTTAACAATACGGCTTCTTCTCCTTTCTGTCAATACAAAACAGCAAAAATAAAAAAACTTTCAAAAAAAATTGCGTATTGACTTTTTTTAAAAAGATTCTATATATGAGATAGAGTATGCGTCTGGGATGTTCGAAATTCCGTCATTCTGGGCAAAATCTATCACAAACAGAAAAAGCTCTTTGGTCACTGCGACCCGTAGAAGTAGGGCTAAACCTTTTAGGTTATTAGGTATTTTCTGAGTTTTTTGCCAAAGGGCGGATCGACATCACCGGGCTCTTAATAAAAAGACCTTCAGGCATTGATTGTTCCCTGAAGGTCTTTTTTTTAAATTTCTGGTCATTTTTGCATAGCAACTATATAATCTCCCGGTTTCCTGTGGTTAGCCGGTCTGGTGCATTCTCTATATAGCTGCGTGCAAACGAGGTGTGCAAATGAAGTGGTCACAAACTTTTACTGCTCTTAAATATCCTAATTATCGACTGTGGTTTTTCGGACAGCTCATCTCGCTGTTCGGCACCTGGATGCAAATGACTGCTCAGAGTTTCCTGGTGTTTGAACTGACCAGGTCACCGGCCTATCTTGGCTATGTCAGTTTCATGTTCGGCCTGCCAGCATGGCTGCTTATGCTCTATGGTGGCGTCATTGCCGACCGGGTATCCCGCCGAACGCTGCTCATTATTGCTCAGATAGCCATGATGCTGCTTGCCTGTATACTGGCTGCATTAACATTTATGGACTGGATTCGTCCGTGGCATATTATAGTACTTGTGTTCGGATTGGGCATAGCCAATGCTTTTGATGCACCGGCACGCCAGGCCTTTGTATTTGAACTGGTAGGCCGGGATGATATAACCAATGCAGTAGCCTTAAACTCTACGCTTTTTAACCTGTCGGCCGTGGTCGGGCCGGCGGCAGCAGGCGTAATGTATATGCTTTTTGGCCCGGCATGGTGTTTTAGCATAAATGCACTCTCTTTTGTTGCCATATTACTGGCACTCTATTATATGAAGTTAAAGCCACAAACCATGCCACAGCAAAAAACTTCAACTCTCTCGGCAATAAAAGCAGGTCTGCGCTATGTTGCCCGTGACCGGATTATCATGCCGATTATGTGCCTGGTGGCAATAACAGCACTTTTTGGGTTTGCATTTTTTACCTTGCTGCCAGCCTGGGCTGTTACCGTTCTTGGGGGGAATGCTGCAACCAACGGTTATTTGCAATCTGCCCGGGGTGCCGGGGCTGTGCTGAGTGCCCTATTAATTGCTTCACTGGGGCGGTTCACTTTCCGAGGCGCGCTGCTCACCACAGGAACTTTTATTTTACCGGTATTGTTGCTTCTGTTCACAATGGTTCGATGGCTGCCTCTGTCGCTGATAGTGATGACAGGCGTCGGCGTGGCGCTGGTCCTTGTTATGAATCTTGCAAATGCTATGCTGCAAACACTTGTAATTGACGATTTGCGCGGACGCGTGATGAGTATTTATTCACTCACTCATTTTGGTTTGATGCCGGTTGGTGGGCTGCTGGCGGGGATTTGTGCAGAATATACAGGCGAACCGGTTACTGTTTTTCTATGTGCTCTTGTATGTTTGCTGTCTGCTGCAGCAATCTGGATATATGCTCCGGGCCTTCGAGGGCTTGAATAGGTTTGAGTAGTCAGCACTGTCTCTGGTTTCCTTAAAAAAATTTACCTGAAACAGTAGTCGTGAGCATCATCAGGGGTCGACATCATTTTACATTAAGCAGTGCTTCTTGGTGCGGCTCCACGCAACTATATTTCCTGCCAGCATTACCAGGAAAACACTATCCACCGGGGCTCTGAACCGGTTGTTCTCTCCAAATTCAATCAAAGATGAGACTGATAGGGTGTAAGCATGAATCAGCAGGCAGAAAAGGCAGACAATTTTTACTGCAAGCGGCATGCTGCTCTCTTTTCGAAACAGATGCATTAGTGTGCTGAGGTAAACCATCAGGAAAAAAACGGTTATTATAATCGTCCTGATCCACATACCCGACACAACCTGTTTGCTTGTAACGCCCAGAAAACCGAAATACAAAAACCGGTAAACTTTTTCAACTGTTGCAACTATCTCCATATTCTTTTCAAAAAGAGCATGCACCGAATCTGACGAATGCCAGAGCGTAAGACTGTAGGAGCCGGCCGTAAAAAAGGCAAACATGCCCGGGTTGTGTGCAATCAGCACACGGGCGTCTTTAAGAAGCTGACGTGAAACAGTTGCAAAACCACTGTGGTTATAGTTCGGCTTGCCGGTGCTGCGCCAGACACTGCAGTCGGCAGGATGATGACAAGGGATCGTGCCCAGCTCCTGCTCATCAAAGTAATTACTGATCGGCTGAAACGGTTCAAGCTCAGCCTGCAGCCCTACCCGACTTATCAGTCCGTTATCATGGAAGTTTTGCAGCGTATCCGGGTCATAACCATTAGTTTTGATCCACAGACTAAGCCCTGTCCATGAGGAGGTTCCCGCAACTCCATAGAGATATATATTCTTTAGGCACAGGGCACACAACGGCAGCAGTACGATCATAGAATACAGGCCGAACTGCTTTGTAAGTTTTTGCACTTTACAGACTGTATGCAGGTACAAACCCATGAACAATATAACCATCAGAAAAAAAACAGGATGAAACAGCGAGCGCACCATCCCGAGACATAACAGTGCAAACCAGAACAGCAGAATGTCACAACGCTTATGCTGTCCTGCCCAGCGAACAAGAAAGAACAGCGCCAGCAGAATTAAAAAAATTTCTATATAGGTGTAATACAACAGGTTCTCATAAAGGATAAGGGTTGGATTGAGCATAAAGACAAGCGTAAGGGCAAGCGCTCCAAGACGAACGATGCCCACTTGTACTAAAATGCTGAAAAGAAGAAGCGGGATAAGCGCTCCGGCGGTTTTATAAAGCAGTCCATAGACAATGTCCGGGGCTGGAGACAGTTTCAGGACTGTGCCTAAAAAAAAGTTAAACAGGGGCGGCTGGGCATGCAGATATAAAAGACTTTCCAGCAGATCCTCTTTCAGGAGCACCGGGTCCAGGTACTGCTTTGCAAACATAAGCGGCCGTGCCAGGAACGTGCCGCCCTTGAGCCAAAAAATGTAGCGCGAAATAATATATACTGCCAGGATCGTCAGCTCAGGCCAGGCTTCCTTTACCCATCGGGAAGGCCTTGCCGTAGCGTTATGCGTGTTTTTCAACGTTTTACTTCCACGAAAAGCGGACCTGGTTTCATTGATTTATGCATATGGCACACAGGACATTGATCCGGGGGAATATCTCCCGTATAAATATACCCACAAGCCGTGCATCTCCATTTTTTCATTTTACGTCCTCCTGATAAACAATCAGCCAAAGTATCTATCATTTCATTAACGTATAGCTGCTTAAATTTCAATAAAAATCAATTTATCTTTGGTTGCACCCGGATAGACTTTTGACATGCATACAATATTGATGTATAGGGAAAGTGTTTCAAGTAATATAACCTGTCAAAAAAAGGTAAGACGTATGAATGTTTACAAGCATATTACTTTGGGGGGGCTGCTGATTATTTTGTTTTGTGCCTTCACCGCTTGTGCCCGCTACGGGTGTGTGCGGGGCAGCTGTGAGTATGGGCAGGGAATTTTTAAATGGCCTGAAGGTTCAAAATATATCGGAGAGTGGAAAGACAGCTTCAGGCATGGTAAGGGAATGTACGTATGGTCCGACAACACTAAATATGTTGGCGAATGGGTATTTGGCGAAGAGCACGGTCAGGGCACGCGCATATGGCCTGATGGATCACAGTACGCCGGCGAGTGGCAACAGGGCAAAGAGGAAGGTCTGGGTATGCGCACATGGCCGGACGGCAGAAAATTCATCGGGGAATGGAAAGCAGGTGTAATACACGGACGGGGAATGCGCGTATGGCCCAACGGCCGAAAATATATCGGCACATGGAAAAATGGTAAACGGGACGGCGAAGGCACATTCATCCCCCCTGACGGCGAGTTGCCCGTTCTCGAATAGCTGTCAAACATATGATCTAATGATACTAAAAGCAAAGCCTGATTTCCTACAAAAAACAGACCCAATAGTTAAGCAACACCAGCCTGCCTTTCAAAGTCCACCGGGGATTCCTTCAGGAAAAAAGCCGAGACGGCCGCGCAGAAGGCCAGCAACGACCAGAACAAAAATACCCTGCTGAAATCATATGCCCCGTCCGGCAGGCTGATGACCAGGTAGCCCGATATCAGAGGAGACACAAAGGAGCCGAACTGACCGATGCCGTTGGTGATGCCCATGGCCCGTCCCACAACCTCCTTGGGATAGCGCAGAGAGGGGAATGCCTGCATAACGCCCCAGGGAAAATTTACAAAAAATCCGCCAAACGCCAGCGCCAGCAGAAGGAGGCCGGTTTCGCCTTTGGGTACCTGCCCGATAAAGTAAAGGACCGGAATACAGCCCAGAAAACCGATTATGGAAACGGCCTTCATGCGGCCCTGAAACAGTTTGTCGGCCACAAAGCCCCCCAGCCACATGGCAAAGCCGGCAATGAGGTAAGGCATGGCAGCGAAAAAGCCCATAGTTTTGACGTCCATGCCGTGCTGCTTAACGAGGAAAGTACTGATCCAGGTGGTCATCCCCCAGTAGATCATCAACAGAATGAAAAAATTCAGGGTAAAAAGGTAGTACTGTAAATCGGTCAAAAAAATCTTCGTGCTGAATTGTTTACCGTGGATTTCAGCCCCTTCGCCTACTGATGAGGTTATCAGTTCGTATTCATCCTGGGTCATTTTACCTTTCTGCAGCATTTCTCCGGGAACGTCGGCCATAAATTTTTGCAGCAGGTAGATGCCCACTAGACCGGGAACAGCCAGAACGAAAAAAACGGGGCGCCAGGCACCGTCAAAGATTTCAGCAGAAAGCCAGGTAACAACAATCGGAATGATGGCCGGACCGAACGCCCAGGTTGTCGTAAAGTATCCGTTGGCCTGCCCCTTTTCGTGGCGGGGAAACCAGTTGGCAATGGTCCGCACGGCCGGCACATAGTGGTGTCCTTCTCCGAGGGCCAGGCTGATGCGCAGGATAATAAACTGCCAGAAGGTCCGTACAAAACCGGTCAAAAAGGTAACGGCCGTAAACACCCATATGGCAATGTTCATGGTTTTTTTGGGGCCGATTTTATCTGAAAGATAACCCGATGAGAGCTGAGCTACCGCATAACCGAAAAAGAAGATGGAGCCCAGCCAGCCGATTTCCACAGGGGTCAGGTTAAGGTCTTTCTGAATATAGGGCAGGAAAATCAGGACGCTGATACGGTCAAAGTAATTAATGATATAGAGCAGCCAGATAATAAATAAAATCGTCCAGCGATATCCCCAAAGTCGTTTTGTCTCCGACACTACGGTATTACCCATTAAAACCTCCCTCGGGCGCAATAGCCACTATTTATTTGTTAGAGACTATGATAACATTTAGTTGAAAGGAGCATCCTTGTCGGGCTAGAGCATGCTTCTGTTCTCTATAGCCCTTGAGCACTGCGAAGGCTGAGGTGGTAAGAGCAACTGCGGTGGTGCCAGCGATGGACGATATAGTTAATTCTGGATACTCCGGCGAGCACATAGCCGCATGTAATCTAACCGCATCAGCCTTCACAGTGCTCAACTGTGAGGCTACACTTTTTTGCAAAATGCTCTAAAAAACCCATAAATCTTTAAACATAATTTCTAAAACAAGGAAAAACTCTCTAATTCTCTAGAATCTATCATAGTCTCTACCCCTTATCCATCTTTTTAACGATCCAATGTGGATTTCACAAAAGGAATTATTATGTATCACAAACCAGCTACTCCGGCAGCATCTGGATTCATCTCCACATAAAAAACTCATTTTACATGCAATAGGTATTATTACTTATGAAAAAATGAGCTTTTATACGCATAGAAAATGCCCGGAAATACAAGTAAACAAATTAAAATAACATACAGCCTGCACGACCGGCACTTAAGAAACTTTGTAGCAGTTATATTACTGTGAGAAATATGCAAAGCATTCTTTCCAGCAATACAGTGAAATCATTTATAGATTATATTTCATTTCTGCGTGAAGATTTAGTGCTTACCAAAGATGTGTGCCTGGCCCGCAGCACTCCACAGGGTCCGGAAAAAATTGATGTGCTTTTTCCCAAAGGGAAAATAGAAGAAAATAAAATAGATGAAGCGTTCAGGCTACAGGAGGCAGACAAATGTGTACTTTTCTTTGAGAGTGATCTTTTCGATTACTTCAGTTTTAAAGAAAAAGCCCTGCTGAAATGTTTATACAGTGATGCAAAACAGGTGTTTACCTCTTATCCGCTTGCAGCAATTGACGTTGAAGAAATCAAGCAGGATTTTCTGGCCTTTATTGAAAACATGGATCATAAAAGCCCTACCCTTACCGATCTTCACAGAATCAAAGTTCTGGCCCCTTCAATGTATACCTCTGCTTTAGCAACCTCGCTCATCAGTATAATGATAAGTAAATACTTTGGTGAAACTACAGGCAGCATTTACTGGGATAAAAACAAAATTGCTTATGTTGGATACGCAGGTCTCCTATGCAATATAAGTTTAAGTAAAGCAGGCATGTATGAGCTTCTTGACCTTGATTGTCAGGACCGAGATACTATTGAAAAAAAATATTCCTGGATAAGGATTAAGAATCACCCCAAGGAAAGTGCGGCTATTATTCTCAACGAGTTAACCCGGAGAACTCATGATGATGAAAGCAACAGGGAAATAAGTAAGGCGGTAGAGTTGCATCATGAAAACCTTGACGGGAGTGGTTATTATGGATTGACAGAAGAGTCTGTTCCTCCTGTCTCAAGAATACTCCGGGTTGCGGAATGTTATAGTGCTATGACCAATGCAGGCTATATCAAAGCTAAAAATAAGATCAAACACATCTCTGAGGCCCTCGCCGAACTGCATCGTAGATCAGGTGCCTGGTATGATCCTGCAATAGTGGCTGTTTTTACCCATTTTTTTAAAGATAATAAAAAACTGCGCAAAGCCAATCCTTCTGAAAAAAGTGTTCTTTTCAAAAATTACTTTCTTTTGGAAGATGCCCTTGTCAGGCAGGCAGAAAAGCTGAAAGGCAAAACAGAACAAAGGGAATTACATCATTTCAGATTGTCATTAAAGGATCGATTAAAGCTCACCCATAACGCCCTGCTTAACCTGGAACACACGTATATAGCCAAACTGGTTACAGAAGCTGCTTTCATAGCTGCAAGTCATATTTTTCATGAAGTAAATAATGCAACATCCATGATAACAGGCAGTTTTGATATGTTCTATGAGGACTTTTTACAGGACAATAAACACTGTATTGAAGATGAACGGGTGATGAGGGTAGCCGACGAATTAAAACACGTTATTTTCCTCATTAAAACTTCTTCACGGCTGAAGCAAGATCACCCCTGCCATACGAAATCAGATAAGCTGCTTGCCTTAAGAGGTTTAGAAATCGAGCAGCAACTTGAAAGCCTGCGCCGCTGTCTGATGCTGATAGACAAGATGTGCAGAACACTGCAAGCTCAACTCTATTCAGATGCTGCTCAAGCCGGTTGCCCAAGGTTAGCCACTATAAGTGCTGAAGGCAAAAATTATCTCCAGGCTATGTTGTTAGGTGTACAGTCGGCATTAGAAAAAACCTATTTCTTTACTGAGCAGACAAAAAAAGAGTGTAATATTAATGTATTATTAGAACAGGCCCTCAAACTGATTCAGCGCAACCCCCTTTATAGCACTCAAAGTCGTATCATCAACATAGAAAAAAACTTCAGTCCTGATATTATCGTTTCTATTTATCCGGTTCAGATTATGTGTGTTATTGAGAACATACTCTACAATGCGTATCATGCCATGAAAGAATCGGGCGGCATACTGCAGGTCAGCACAGAATATAATGGTAAAACCGTTATCGTCATGATAAAAAATACCGGTCCTCGCATACCGACCCATGTGCTTGTTAACATGTTTACCCCCGGCTTTACAACTAAGCAAGAAAAAGAAGGCCGGGTTGGTGGTCGTGGATTTGGTCTTTCAAATTCACTGAATATCATGCGTGCTCATGGCGGAGATCTACGCTGTGTTTCAACCGATAGTGAAAAAACAGCGTTTTATCTGATTCTGCCTGGCAGGCTTCAATAAAACAAGGAAAAGGACGGAATTTTCTATTGCTTCTACACCCGCTAAGGGAATACAGCCACATATCCCTTGGAGATAGCATATTTAACAAGATCGGCAGTGTTTTTTAAATGTAGTTTGCCGAGCAGATTAGCACGGTGTCTTTCTACGGTTCGCACACTAATAAAAAGAAGTTCCGCAATCTCCTTGTTGCTTTTACCCTCGGCAATCAGTTTTAAAACCTCCCTCTCGCGGGGTGTGAGCGGCTCTGAAGGAAGTTGTGTGTTGCCTTGATACAGCTGAGATAAGTCCTCTGCCAGCTCCCCTGCGAGCAGACGAGTCACGTAAATACCGCCTTTTCTGATGGTCTCTATTGCAGCAAAAAGTTCAACATCAGAGTCCTCCTTCACCAGATATCCCTGGGCCCCGGCTGAAATGCAATGATAGAGATATTCTTTGTTTCTGTGCATGGTCAGTATTAACACCTTTACATCAGGGTATAACATCCTTATTTCCCGCGTGGCTTCAATTCCCCGGAGGCTTGGCATTGAGATATCAAGGATAACCATGTCCGTTCCTGCTGTTTTCAAAAGGCTCATAAGTTCAAGACCGTCACTTGCTTCTCCCGCCACCTCCAGACCGGGTATTTCTTCAATTATTTTTCGCATGCCGTGCCGAAAAATTACATGATCATCGGCAAGCACAACACGATACGGATTCATATACTGCCTCCTGTATTTTCTATAGGGACCGTTAGCGTAATTCTGGTCCCTCTATCCGGTTTGCTCCACACATCACACGTTCCACCGACCATGTATGAACGCTCCCGCATGGTAGCTAACCCCATACCCTTATCGGCAGCCCCTCTGCTTATTAAACCATTCAGGTCAAACCCTTTGCCGTCGTCCTCTACCACAAAGACTATCTGCCGGTTCTGCTGTTCCACGGTGATGAAGATATTTTTCGCCAGGGCATGTTTCACTATATTAGTAAGTGTCTCTTGAAAAATTCTGTACAGGTTAATCTGGACATCCTCAGAGAAAAGGTGATCAATATCCTGCACGTCTAAAGAAATCTTGAAAGAATGCTGCTTGGCAAAATTTTCTACCTGCCACCGAAGGGCGGCGGTAAGACCAAGATCTTTCAGAACCGACGGGCTCAAATCTCTGGAGAGGCGGCGGACATTTTCGATGATTTCATCCACATATCTGCTTGTTTCCTGACAGTCTTTTATGAGTGCTGCCTGGTGTTCAGCAAGCTTTCTTGTAATCGATCTCAGTCGTAACTTTAAAAGAGCCAAATCTTGCCCCAGTTCATCATGCAGCTCTATTGCCAGCCGTTTTCTTTCTTCCTCCTGTGCCTGCAAAAGCTTTGAGGACAAAACCCGCAGCCGTTCTTCTGATTTGCGCAATTCCACCTCACGAGCCTGTAATGACTGCGTCATCGCATTGAAGGCTTGGGCAAGTTTTCCGATTTCATCATCAGTCTCAACGGGAAGCATGTCTACTGTGCTACCTTTTCCTAAAGCTTTCACACCATCTGTTAACCGGTTTAAAGGACGTGTTATCCCCCGTGATACAAGATAGGCAACTCCGGCACTAAGCAATAAAAAAAGTGTTCCTATGAGAATACTTTGAAACAATAAATCGTTGAGTTGTTTGCTTAATATTTTTTTATCAACAGTAATCCCGACAAAGCCTATTATACGGTTCCTTCTTTGCAGATACTCATCTCTGAAAAAAAGGGCTTCCTCCTGCATATAGTGTAAACCTGTCATTACCGGTTTCCAGAATTCAAATGTATCCCTATTCTCACGTAGCACAGAAGACCCGGCTTGTTTAAGATCTGCAAAAAGATGCCGGTTGTTTTTTCTATCTGCCGTTGTTTGTTTTTCCGGCCAATATGTACCTGGCCGTTCCAGCTTCTTAAGCACTTTTCCTTCCAGATTACAGATAATTACTTGCAGAACCGCGTCCTGTTGAAAAACTCCGTCAGCAGGGGCATTGAGCAGTTCCAAGTTTTCGGAAAACACACCAATACGTGAGTTGTGGGCCAGGATGCCTACAAGCAGGTGGCCTTTATGTATCAGACTGTCTGTCAGGGTTTTTCTCTGATTGTGGATAAAAAAAATTGAAAGGCAACAATAAATGGTGACAATAAAAACAGCAAGTTTAACAAAGACCTTTATAGCAAAATTTTCATTGAAGGCCTTCATGAAATTTAAATTCATTTATAGTCCCTCGTTTTACTATACGGGTTGTCCCCATTATTTTTTCATTAATCGGGACATTTAATTTATGAACAATCTTTTGGTTAACTGATATAACAGCTTTTCGGGCAATTTGCTGATTAATGGAGACCACTGCCAAACGGGCGTCAGCCTGCGCAACCTTATGTGCTTTAATTCCTGAAAGTATTGCTGCCGCCATCTCCCCTGCCTGAGCGCCCATATCAAAGGCGTCTATACCTATTGACATTAACGCTCCCAGCTCTACATACTTTTCTGAAAAAGCAAGAATAGGTATATTGTGTTCAAGGGAGAAAAGAAGCATAAACTCAATTGTCTCCGGCGTAATAAGGGTGGTATCGGGCAACATCCAAAAAACGTCTATTTTTTCTTTCATCTCCATGAGTGCTGAAGGGACAACGCCGGAGTTGTGAACTTGCCCTGCAACCAGCACAACACCGTTTATTGCCGCTGCAATGCGGGCTTTATCTGCAAGATGACCTGTCTTATCCGGGTCATACAAAAGACCGATAGTTTTTATGTCAGGCAAAACATTAATAAGTGAAAATAATTGTCTTTCTATCGGTATATGCATACTGACACCGGTGATATTCTCTTCTTGAGAAAGGATGGTGTGGGGATTCAGTACCATAAGGTACACAACCGGTAGGTCTTTAATCCTTTTTACAAGGGAGAGGGCATCGGGACCTATGGCAAGAATAATATCGGGCCTCCTTGCCCTGAGCTCCTTGACCACATCGGCACCTCCCGATTCGGAGATAACCAGCCTGGAAACAACAGCGTTGCTGACACTCTTAAACCCTTTAAGGGCTTCCTCATATGGCGCTATCCTGCTGCTTTGAACGGCCACGATCTCCTGGCGGGCTTCCACCGACAGTGCCCAAAGAAGTATAATAAATATTATTGAAAAAAGAACCCTAGGTCTTGTATTCCTAGATTCGCACTTCCTCTTAATGTTTAACCTGAAATCTGCTTTGAACGATATTTTCGCATTACCCATCACACATTTCCCTCCTTTATTATTACATAATGTGTAGTTTCAATTTTGTATTTAGTATAAAAGACTGATTTAATCGCTTGTATAAAAAAACTATATTTATTACTATACGGTAAGGCCCGCTTGCGTATAATTGTAAACAATAAAAGGTTACATGTACAGGGTTTTATTCAAAAAACGAACTTCGCTGGCAGGTTTTGCTTTAAGCATTATTTTTTTATGTCAATGTCAAAATGCCGGTGCTCAGTCTGAAGAAGAACTGAAAACGCTTCTTATGTTCTATAATGAAAAGGACCTTGTTATTTCACCCACCCGATCTCCAAAACCGGTATCCCTGGTTGCAGAAAATATCACCGTCATTACAGCTAAAGAGATAAAACAGCTTAATGCTCATACTGTTGCCGAAGCTCTCAACAGAATACCAGGCCTTTTTGTCGATTCTTTTGGTAATGATTTCGGCAGTGTTTCTTTTCTCAATATTCAGGGGTCCGAACCCAGGCATGTCCTGGTCCTGGTGGATGGAGTTCGCTGGAATTTTCTTTCAGACGGGTTTGCCGAGACTAATTCCATTCCCGTGGGCATTATCGAGCGGATTGAAATCATTAAAGGCCCTGCTTCATCAACCTGGGGCTCATCTCTGGGGGGTGTCGTTAATATTCTTACAAAACCTGCCGGTAAAGGCGTGAAGCCGACCGGTTTAATCCAGGCCTCCTACGGCAGAAGCAAATCGCAGGATTATCGGGCAGAGGTGGACGGCCGGGTTGGCTCTGTCGGGTATTACCTCCACGCAGCCCTGCAGGATTCCAGGGGCCTGAGATCTTCCAGAGCTTTTGAGAACGAAAGTCTTTATGCAAAATTCGACATACCGCTTTCACATTACGGCGACATCACCTTAAGCGCAGGGTATAGTGCCCCGCGCAATCATTTTGGGAAATTTCCAAGTGAAGGCTTGACTTCAAAGGGAACCATTCGTACTTTTTTCGCAACTGCTTCCCTGGATGTCCCGCTCACTAAAAAATTAGAGCTGCACATGTCACTGCATACAACCAGGCAGAAACACGCACAGGCCCATGATGTCTTGGAAACCGGCTCTAAAGGCTCGTCAGGGGAACGTTATTTGGACAATATTCATGATGAAACAACAATCGGGGTCCGGGCTAAACTTGTCTGGAACCATAGGCAACACTTGATTGTGTGTGGAGCCGACTTTGATCACGGGCATCTTGAGCAGAAGCTTAAGGCCGGCCAAGCTCTTCAACTGGCCAGAGTTCCGGCAGTAAAGCGCTCCCACCCCCATATTGACCGGTGGGCCCTCTATGCTAATGATACGCTGAGCCTGGGCCGGTGGTCCTTCACCCCCGGCTTCAGGTATGACCATGACGATATTACCGGCTCTTTCTTTAGTCCGAGCCTGGGTATTACCTGGAGACTTGGCGATAATACAATCTTTAAAGCTTCCATCGCCCGGGGGTTTTCCAGTCCTGCGCTCTCGTGGACATCGGCAGGGGGGCTGTTCCTGGAGCCGAATCCTTCTCTGGAACCGGAAACAGTGTGGTCATACCAGGCTGGAATAGAATCAGCCGTGGCTGACTACCTGTGGCTAAAGGCCGTTGCTTTTCGCCATGATGTAAAAAATGCCATAACCGGGGAACGTTTTGCTACCGGACCGCCAACATTTAATGACCGCCTTGTGAATGGAGGGAAAACAAGACGGCAGGGCTTTGAGCTGGAGGCGGAAACACTGCCGCTGTATCATGTATCATTTCGGGCAGGAGTTTCCCTGGCACACATTACACCTTCCAATGAACGGGGCGCGCGTCACGTGTACACCTATAATATCGGGCTTGTATATGATGATATGCACTCGCTGACTGTCCACCTTTCAGGCTATTATATATGGTGGAACTACGATTCCATATATCAGGCCGAGTACAAAAATTTTATCTGGGATATTAATCTCATCAAGACGGTTTTTACAAACAGAAAGTATTCCGGGGAATTTTTTTGTACAGCACACAACATTTTTAACGGCTCACAGTATACTCTGGGTGATTATAAGAATCCCGGTAAATGGTTGGAAGTCGGGATGAGATTCATGTTTAACTAGAGCCTGTGAATAAGTAGTTTTACGTATAAAAAAATGCGTATTTTTACGCATAGACCTTGCAATAAAAAATTTAGTATGGTTAGTACCATCAAACAGGCAACTCTTGAACAAACAAATGCTGTACCCCTGCTCAATATGGGCGGGGATATCCTCATAATCATTACACAAGAAAGGAGACGTTTATGAAGGAAAAGAAAAATGAATCCCAGGAAATCGTCGTCCTTGATGAAGGTATTGATATCAACAGTATAGACGACAGCCCGGATGCTTGCTGTTATTCTTCAATAGGCCCCATAAGGGTTTAACCCTTCAGAACAGAGGGCGATAAGGACCTCTGTTTTTTTATCTTACCTATATGCAGTATTCTCATTACCTTAAAGTATTTCCTTCCGAGGGAAATTCTGACCATCTACTGCTCTATTCGACAAAAAAGGCTTCATTGATTTCACTCAAGAAAGCAACCTATAAAGCCGTCAAGGACGGCAAGCTGACCCTTGCTCATGAAGCCTTACTGACAAAACACGGCATGCTTGTTGAGGATCAACACAATGAAAAGCTCAGGATGCTCGGTTTTATCAGTGAACGTAATGCTACAAGCACCTGTCTGCACATGACCGTCGTCTTAAACCTGGATTGCAACTTTGCCTGCCGCTACTGTTTTGAAGAAGAGGTGAAAGGCAAACATTACATGTCGGATGCAACAGTAAATCATCTGATACATTTCATCAAAGAGAAATTTACTGAAGATAAAAAATCTGTCGTCGTAGATTTTTATGGGGGGGAACCGCTGCTCAGTATTGAACATATAAAGACCATTTCCCGGGCAATAAATTGTTTGACTGAAACCCGGGGGGCTTCTTACAGATTTATGCTTGTCACCAACGGTTCACTTTTTACAAGGCCGGTTGCAGAAGACCTGGTTCCCCTTGGGCTTGAAAGTGTAAAAGTAACTCTGGATGGTCCGGCTGAGGTCCACAACAAATCCCGACCTTTCAAATCGGGTGCCGGCAGCTTTAATACCATCATTCATAACATAACCCGGACCTGCAATCTGGTAAAAATCATTATAGGAGGAAATTTCAATAAAAATACTTTTGCTAAGTTCCCGGCACTTCTTGATCATCTGGAAAAAAAGGGCCTTGCTCCTGATACATTAGCCAGTGTGAAGTTTGATCCGATAATGAAGAACCCTCAGTCTTCTGCAGCACCTTTTAGCTGTTTCGAAGGGTGCCTGTCCATTAATGAACCGTGGATTTCAAAGGCCGAGAAACTCTTGCGTGAAGAAATTTTAAAAAGAGGCTACAACACTCCCAAACCACGACCTATGCATTGTATGATAGAAACGTTACATTCCTATGTTGTGAACTTTGATGGTGTTATCTATAAGTGCCCTGGGTTTATCGGAAAAAAGGACTTTGCAATTGGTGATGTTCATAAAGGCATACAAGATTATACATCCATTTACAAAATAGGGTTCTGGAAAAACACAGAATGCGTTGAATGCACCTATCTGCCTATGTGCTATGGGGGCTGTAGGTACATGGCATTTATACGTGATGGGCATATAGACAACATTGATTGCAAAAAAGAATATCTTGACGGGTCCCTTGAAAGGCTAATCAAGCAGGACTTGAAATACAGAGAAAAGGCCGGCTGCAACATATCAAATCCAGACAATAGTGATGTACTTATGATTAACGATCTGTTTGAACAGCTTGGTCGGGTGTGTGCCCATCATTTTCCAACCCAATTTAAACAGTTTATCCCCCCTTCACTAGAGAGAATAATTAAATCCTATAATACTATTGATAACGTAATTCAAACCTATATATATGGTAACAGCGCCGCTACGGCAAACAACTCGAGTTTTGTTGAACGTGCATTTATGGCAGTTGCCTCCATACGCTATCTTGACGATTTTATCGATAAGGCCCTGTGGCCCCACATTCCCAAATGCAATCCGGAAAAGCTGTCCCGGTTGTTTGATACATTTTTACAAAAAGCATTGGATACTGCCAGAAAATTTGATCCTTTCATGCCGGAAACTATAATTGAGCTTCCTCGCCTGGAAATGTATCTGGCCTTGAATCCCGGTCAGGAAAACTTTGACCGGTTTTTTAAAAAATTATTTATATATAAATCTTATGATATGTTTTACACCTATCAGATTATCCATGAGGATAGTCTTGAGAGTATTAATCATACCAGACTGGTTAGACTTGCCTTAATTGATTATATCCGTGATTTCTCGGCTGATCATATAGCAACAGATACCGATCTTAATCTGTACAAGTATATTCGCGATAATAATATTAATCCACGAAAATTCATTGCATATTTAATGGATTGTTACCGACAGGAAGACCCGCGCGGTTACAGGAAGGCTAAGAAACGTGGTTTTATTGATAGTGCAAACGATAGCAGACCTGCTGATGATGAAAACAAAAAGGCCGCTACCTCTCTTTCTTTTCATGAATCATTCCCCCTGCTTTTTAATAGAGCTATATCTCTGCTGCAAAAGCTTTTACCCGACTAAAAAACATTTTTCCCGTCAAGTTTATCATCCAAGGGCTCCAATCAAAACATCTAATAGTGTGTCTCACGTTTTCCCCCGACAGACGCCCAACGTGCACAGCTGTTTTCTGACCGTTCCAAACCAGTCCGTGTTGGCCCGGGGGTTTGCCGGGCTGGGATGCAGGATAACACCGCTACGGATGTCACCTGCATCGACCGCAGGCCCGCAGGCCGCTTGGATCCGTTTCTCGGCAAAGCCGCCGACACCAATCACCCATCGGGGCTCCAAAAGACCGACAATTCGCTGCAGGTAGTTATCGCAGGCTGCAAACACACCTTCCTTTTCCCGGACGGGAAGTTTATCGGGCGTGCGGTTGCGTCCGCTTTCTTCCATAAACACCAAAGGGCAGTAGTTGGCTATAAAAAAATCTTTAAAAAAAACATCCAGCTCACCAAACTGCTCGGCAATAGCTCCCCACAGGCGCTTGCCACTCACCTCGCTGCGCGTGCATGCAAACCCGAGTACCGGCCGCTTGGGATGCTCGTGCACCGGTTTGTCAATCCGCTGCTCAATACCGAGCCAGCTTTGCACCATCTGCACCTCACCGAACGGCACACCGGTCTGGGCCATTCCATACGGACCGGGATTCATGCCGAGCAGCAGGACCCTTTTTTTCGTATTCCCATAGCGCGTTACATACTCTTCGTGGGACCGGCGGGCATATTCCAGGGGGTTATAGACATGCGTGACGGGCAGTTCAAAGCGAAGCGGGGCAAGCTCTCTGCACAGCCTTCTGCCGGCTGCATTAATTTGTGAAGAAATGGATCTTGTCATAGCTCATCAGGGTAAATAATGCCGGGGCTTAAAAAAAGAGTATCCCATTATAGCAATGCAATGGAATACCCTTTTTTCTGTTCAAAACAACCGGTTAATCTATGGTAACATTAACCGCTGCAGGACCTTTTTTCCCTTGCTCTATCTCAAAGGAAACCCGGTCGCCTTCATTGAGTGTTTTGAATCCGGTTGATTGGATTGCTGAATAATGCACAAACACATCCGGACCTTCTGCTTGCTCAATGAATCCGTAGCCCTTGCTGGAATTAAACCATTTCACCGTTCCATTAGCCATCGTGGCATCCTCCTTTCATAAAAAATTCTTATGGTTCCAAACTTCAGGCCGCCACTTTGTCAAATGGAATCTTTCCTGCAGAACGAAACCACGCCCGTCAATAAGGACGTACTTTTATAGTTTTCGGTTATGTTTATGATCATACTATAAAAATTTTGATAAAACAAGCTATTCTAAAACAAAAAAGGGGTATTGTTCTGCCTTTTGAACGGTTCCGCCATTGACTTTTATAACAGCCAACGGTAGACTCTTTGACCCGTTTCTCTGAACAAAAGGAATGTTGTGAATAAAAAAACATTTTGCGCACTGCTGCTGGCTGCATTTTCCTCTATGCTGGGCCTGGGTATCATTTCCCCTTTTTTACCCCGCATGGCAGATGAACTGCATGCGAGCGGTTTCTGGCTCGGCACTATTTTTTCCGGGTTTGTCATCACACGCATGGCCGCAACACTCATGAGTGATTTCGTGTCTGGCAAAATGGGAATGAAAAGACTCCTGGTAGCCGGTCTTATCCTGTATGCAGTTACGTTTCCGTTCTATCCTTTTGCAGGAAGTATATACTCCCTGACCCTGGTCCGCCTGGTTCACGGTTTTGCTTCGGGCCTGGTATTGCCGGTAGTGATATCCTTTGTCGGCAACCTGGTACAGCCTGGCAGGGAAGGCACGACCATGGCAACCTATAATATGATCTGCTATCTTGGTGTGGCCTCCGGTCCGTTTTTGGGCTCTCTGTTTAACAGCCTGTTGGGGTTCACAGCAGTATTCTATGCAATGCTGTTTCTGGGCCTGGGTGCCTGCGCGGCAGCACTCTGTTTCGTGCCGGCAGCAGACACCCCTAAAGAAGTACAGGGGGCTACCCACATGCCGCTGCGGGAGCTTCTCAGTCATGACATTGTAAAAGCCGTTTTGATTATCGCGATTATCCGCACATTGGGATCAGCAGTGCTTATGTCATTTGTGCCCCTGCATGCGGTCAAAATTCACATCAGCGTTTCTGAGATCGGAATAATAATATTTGCCGGTTTGCTCACCGCGGCCCTGCTGCAAATCCCGTTCGGAAGGTTTGCGGACAGGATTAGTAAATTTCAAAAACTCTACCAGATCCTGGGCGGCTCATTTTTCGGTACCTTTGCTCTTTTTTGTGTACCATTCTGTACAGGGTTTACCGGCCTGCTTACAACTGGTGTAGCAATCGGACTGGGAACTGCAATTTCAGTACCGGCTCTCATGAGTGTAGCTGTTTTGATCGGTCATAAAACAGGGATGAGTTTCTGGATGGGGATATTCACGGCAAGCCTGTCATCGGGATTTGTTATTGCACCCCTGACCTCAGGGGTTGTTATGGATACCCTAGGGCTTGATAATGTTTTCTACATTATAGCCTCAGTGTCCCTTCTGGGCACACTGCTGTGTACTTATTATATCAGAAAACGGCTGAAAGAATACCCGGTTGCATAGCGGCCGGGCTTTGGTTATAATCCATAATAGAGATAAGCAAGAAACTTCCTCCTTAAAAAACAATAAGAGGTTACTGCAATGAAAAAGTTTAACACTCATCTGCAAAAAATTTTCAAGTCCACTGCAATATATTTCAGTCTGATAGCCTTTGCGGGCCTGGTTTTCTGCTCTGCGATCGGATACGGTGCTCCCCGAACACCTGAAGATCTGATTGAGATCAGCTGCGGAGAAAAGAATCAAAGTTCCCTTAAGATCCTGATTGCCTATGACACTATCCACGGCTCAACAGCAGAGGTTGCCGAATTTATCGGCGAGGATCTGTGCGACCGCGGATATCAGGCAGATGTCCGTTTTGTGGCTAATGTTCCAGACTCGTCGCTGTATGACGCTGTCATTATCGGCAGCGGCATCTACCAGACAAACTGGCTGCCGGATGCCCTGGAGTATATTAATCAAAATTATGAAGCCTTGACCCGGGTTCCAACCGCCCTGTTTATCGTGTGCGCTGCCATGAGTGAGGATACCCCTGAAAGCCGTGAATCCGCCCGGCAAAACTTTGTTGATCCGCTGCTTGCCCAATACCCCGACCTTGAACCGGTGTCAATCGGGCCTTTCGGCGGGGCGGTAGATTTTAACACCAACCAGTACAATACATTTGAAAAGATTGTACTGCGGATCCTGGGACTCATCCTGGGCTATAAGGACAGCGCTGACTGGCGCAACTGGGAAGCAATCAGCGACTGGACAGCAGGGCTTGACGCACAGCTGGCTGAAGAGGAGTAATGTTGAAAAAAAGAGGACGGTTCCCTCTCCCAGGGTCATTAGTTCCTTACAATTCTGATTTTGATACCAAAAGTGATCCTCTAAGGTGTGAAAACAGATATTTTGGGAGCAATTGTTACGTTTTAACAATGTGTTACTTGAGTTCGACTTCGGTACTCGTAACGATGCTGTTTTAACATGACGATAGTCATGTTAAAAATCATGTCAATCCGGTTCATCCTGTCAGAAAAAGTTCCACTGAACAAAAAGGCTCCTCCCAACCCGTTCCGATTGAGAGAAGCCTTGGTAAACTCTTTCTGTACTATAACCACACCCCTCCATTTTTGATTAATGTCGCAAGAACCCCTTGTTAAGACTACAGCAGCCCGTCCCGGCGCAGCCGCCCGACAATTTCAACCGAGGCCCGGCTGCGGTCCATCGTGTAGATATGAATCCCGGGCACACCCTTTTCGATCAGCTCAGCGCACTGCCGGGTTGCCAGGTCAATACCGAATTGCTCCAGGGTCTCCTTGTCATCAGGGAGCAGCTTTGCCAGGCCGTCAGTAATTTCCGGCGTAATGGTGGCCCCGCACAGTGTGGCCAGCATGTTCATCATCTTGATGCTGTAGATGGGCATCACGCCCGGCAGGATAGGCACCGCGATACCGATAGCCCTACACTGCTCCACAAAATCAAAAAAGTACTGATTATCATAGCAATAGTTTGCAATAATATACTCAGCCCCTTTTTCAACTTTCTGCTTGAGATAGGCCAGGTCCTGTTGCTTACTTTCAGCTTCAATATGCCCCTCCGGGTAGCCTGCTGCTCCGATGCAAAAATCATAACGCTCTTTTATAAAGGAAATCAGGTCTAAAGCATAGGGCAGACTGTCCGGGTGGGGTGTGAAACCCTCCTGCTCCGGAGCATCCCCACGCACGGCAAATATCGTTTTGATCCCCATGTCGCGGTAACTGCCAAGCACTGCTGTAATGTCGTCAGGGCCCAGACCAAAGCAGGCAAAGTAGGCGATCACGTCCAGGCCCTTTGTGTTCATCAGGCTGTCCACTAGCTGACGCGATCCGTCCTGCGTAGAGCCCCCGGCTCCAAATGTCACGGACACAAAATCCGGCTTCAATGCAGCCAATTCATCAATAACCTGTTCCAGCTTTGCAGCGGCCTTTTCGCTGCGGGCCGGAAACAGCTCAAAAGAGATTGTCGGTTTTTGATTGTCCTGCCACAAATCAACTACACGCATAACTGCTCCTTTCATTGAATTCATAGAAGTAGTTAGTATAGTTAAATAATATCCATGTGTCAATCAAACCGGCGTAACAAAACATTTTTCAGATTAAAAAAAGAGAGCCAGCTTCTTTTTTTATACCTGATATGGTATAAAATCAATTAATCCCGTGAGTTGATAATTTCTTTAGCAAACATTTCATAACCAAAGACCCCTTTAGCTTTATTAAAAGTCAAAACAACATTACAGGTTACACTATGAGAAAAGCACGCTTGGGAAGAACTAATCTTGAAGTCAGCCGCTGGGCGTTAGGCGGCATCCCGCTTTCTACTGTCATGGGCGGCAAAGATGAAGAGACAATCAGCAGGGTCATGCACACCGCGCTTGATTACGGCATAAATTTTGTCGACACCTCACGGGTATACATGGATTCTGAGGCAAACATCGGCGAGGTCATGAAAACCAGGCGAAAAGAATGCATTATTGCCACTAAATCCCACAGCAGGCTCTATGATGAAGTCATGGCAGACCTGGAAGAAAGCCTGACCCAGCTGCAGACAGACAAGATAGAGCTTTACCAGATACATGAGCTTTACCCGGATGAGGCCGCCACAGTTATGGGCAAAGGCGGCGCCCTGGAAGCCTTTCAAAAAGCAAAAGATCAGGGCATGATTGATTATATCGGATTGACCGGCCACCATGTAGATCTTCTCGCCGACCTGATGAAAACCGACGAGTTTGACACGGTCATGTTTCCCTTTAACGTGATTGAGCGCGAACCTGAAAAGGAGCTGCTGAACCTTGCTAAAAAAAAAGATATCGGGACCATCATAATGAAGCCCATTGCCGGCGGCGCAATCAGAAATATTGAAAAAGCGTTCCGGTTCTTCAACGGGTATCCGGTCGACACTATTCTGAATGGTGTTGCAACCCTCGAAGAACTGCGAGGCAACCTGAAATGTGCTGAAAATAGTGTACCCCTGTCACCTGAAGAACTGGCCGACTTTGAAGCTGAGGTGGCACCGTTGGGCAAAGAGTTTTGCCGGCGCTGCAGCTACTGTATGCCCTGCCCCAATGATATCATTATTCCGGTAATGGTTCATGTCTACTGGCAGCAGATAAAAGACTGTAAGCTTGAGGACCTGTCACCCGAGAGAAAGCAAACCGGCCAGAACCTTACAATCTGGTGGCAGGCCTGCAGTGAGTGCGGTGAGTGTGAAAAAAAATGTCCCTATGATCTGCCAACAATAAAACGCAAAAATGAATTGATGAAGATGTTTGAAGGGTAGACAGTCAGCCGTGAACTTCAGTCACTTCCTTTGTCTCTTTTGCGCAGCAAACCTGCCCAGGCCCGGGGCTGACTCCCGGGCGGCAGTCCCAACGCCTCACGTTGTTCCTGGCTGGGCTCATCAAGCTTGGTTGCTATCAGGCATAAAATTTCAAAATAGGGCTCGGTAGCATGGGTAATATCCCGGGCCGTGCGCCGGGGAGGACCCATCTCGGGTCCGTCACAGCTGCCGCTCACGCTCAGCCAGTGCCCGCCCGTGACCAGACACTCCGCTACAAGTCGAGCAAAACGCTCCCGCTGTGCTGCTTCATCAAACAAATGGAAACAGCCCAGGTCGAAAACAAATTCGAAATCATTGCCCGGTAGGGGTGCTTCAAAAAAATCCGCGTGGATAAATGTACATTTCTCAGCTCCACTCTTTGCACGAGCCAGTTTGAGAGCACTCTCGGACAGGTCTGTTGCGGTCACCTCAAAGCCCTGGTCGGCCAACCAGATGGCGTTTGATCCAGTACCGCAGCCCACATCCAAGGCCTTGCAGGGCCGTATAGGAGTTTCCCTGACCACCCGCACCAAGTGGCTGTCTGCCCCGCCGGTATCCCACGGCATAAAATCATCACGGTAGAGTTGTTCCCAGTCAGTCTTATTTTCACTCATATGTATTGTCTCGTGGGGGCGGGAATGACAAAGCAATTAAATTTGTATATTTTTTTCTCAGCCCTCATGACTGATTAGTATTATTAGACCGGATTAATTGGATAAACAGGATTTTGTTTTCAACATGGCAGAAGCCATATTGAAAAATCATGTCAATCCCGTATATCCTGTCAAAAATATCCAGCTCCCAATAGTTGTTTTGTAGTCACTACTACATATGTCAGCATCTCTTTGCAACCTTACACGTGCTCTAACTCTCCAGCCCGCGTTTGATATCAGCGATGTCAATGTCAAGCAGGCAGGCAATTGCAGCAGAGCCTAAAACTGTCTGCAGCGTACAATCTTCGGGCAGTGTCATTGTAATATCCACAGTCTTTTTCCTGACCTTCAGGGTAAAGGTGGTGCGGCCGTCTTTTTGCCGGCGGACATTTTCGGCACATATATCCCCTTTCTTAAGGCCAAAGGTCAGCACACGGGCTTTGGTCACTTTTTTCAGCCCTGCCGATTGGGGATTATCGCTGTTCAGTATGGCGGTGTTGTTTTTATGCAGGTTTCTCAGAAGCTCGGCCTGCTCTTTACGGTCCTGCTTTTGAGTTCCGGTAATAAGAACCGCGGTGGGTTCACAGATGTCCGCGAGACGTTTAAGCTCACCGGGCTGATCCATTTCCAGGGCAAACAGCACAGCCTCATGTTCAGCATTTAACTTCATGAGTGTCAAGGGCAGTTCCTGCAGCCTGTTGCCGCTTAGCGGATTGGTAAGCACCCGGCGGTGCTCCCCGATAATTGAGTCTGCAATGCGGCCTGTTTCTGACACTCCACTGCTTCCCGTGACAATCAAAAGCTCGGGGGTGAATTTATAGCGCCACAGGCTGGCAAGATTACCCAGGGCCGTCAGGGTATCATCCACTTCTATCAGGATTTTACGTTTATATTTTTTCTGCAGGCCCGCGAGCACTCCGCTGTCACTGCCGACAAGGGTTGCCACCGCACCCTTGCTGAGGGCATCTTCTATAAAACGGTGTCCGTCCCTTCGGGTTCCTTTAAGCGGTACAAAGAGGCAGTTGGACGTTGTCTTGCGTGAATCAATACAGACAGACTCGATCATGGTCAGCCCAATCCCGCCGGCAAAGCGTCCTCCGGTAGCCTTTATGATTTCATTGGGTATTATTCTGATATGCATGCGTATCCTGTTACTATATTTACCGTTCAGTTGATTGTATGAGGATTGCTGAATATTTGCAATATTTAATTAGGTCATGGTGTGAACTGTAATTCGTAATTCGTGATTAGCAGGTAAAAAACTGAGAACATAGTAAAACACCAGTGAAGAAAGAACGCTTATCAACTCTATTCAAACTCTTTCGGAACAGCACAGATCATGACCAGAGGCTCAGAGTCTGATGTGTTGCGGTACCGGTGTTTTTCGTGGGGCAGCACCAGCACGAAGTCTCCCTTATGAATATTCTTCTCCTGGCCGCTTTCCATGACCAGGGCGCCATTACCCTCTATAACATAATTCAGGTGTTCAAAGGGATGAACATGATAGGGTGTATGACCATGGGGCTCAATGGTAAAAACACGAAAAGAAAACAGCGGAGAGCCGTCACCGCCCCCCAGGGGCACCTGTTTCCAGACATTTCGGGCCCCCTCCATTGCGACTGCTTTCTTTTCAGCTTCTGCCAGGCTGATTACCTTCATAGTATAGTCTCCTTAAAAATAATCCTGCAGGTAGTATTGTACTGCTCTTACATGTACCATAGCAGCTGTGGCCCTGCAAGTAAGGCTTTTTCCATCTGGTAATTTTATTCGCCCATAGGAGAAAATTTAATATGCTCCCCCAAAGGGGATCTTAAAAAATATTGTCACTATTTATAGAAAAAATACTTACAAAGGGATTGAAATTTATGTGTCAATGTATTACTACAAAACTAACCTGGTTTAGTAAACACTAGAACTGCAAACCGGTATTTTCTGTGAAAAATCCATGAGCAATAAGATCATTTATTCCAAACAGCAGGAAGATTTCGATTACATAGCGGTTAATATCCCCTGTCAGCATGCCTGTCCGGTCAATACCAATATTCCTGCCTATATCCGGGCCCTGTTTGAATCTCACCACAGCTCATCATATGCTATCAACGCTATGGCAAATATTTTCCCGGGCGTGCTGGGTAGAATATGTTCACGGCCCTGTGAAGATATGTGCCGCCATGGCGAAAAAGAACTGGGTAACCCGGTCAACATCTGTCATATCAAACGTGCTGCAGCAGATCTGAATAAAACTCCCGCAGAACCGCTAAAACCGCTTCCGCCCTGCGGTAAAAAAGTTGCCGTTATAGGGGCCGGACCTGCCGGACTGGCGGCTGCCCATGATCTGGCCCTGGCGGGTATTGACGTAACCGTCTTTGAGTCCTTTGACAAACCGGGCGGCATGCTCAGGTACGGTATCCCCCGGTTCAGACTGCCCCGTACTATCCTTGAAAAAGAGATTAACAGAATTTTGAAACTTGGTATCATCTTGAAAACAGGCGTTCACATCGGAGACACGCTAAGCCTTACGAGCCTGCTGGAAAACCACGACTGCGTTCTGGTGGCAGCCGGCTGCTACACGGCCAACCAGCTTAATACAGATGGTGAAGACCTTAAGGGAGTTTTTTCAGGACTTGATTTTATGATTGATGTCTGCTCAGGCCGAAAGCCTGCGGTAGGCAAAAGAGTGCTGGTTGCAGGCGCGGGCTTTACGGCGTTTGACTGTGCCCGTTCAGCCCTGCGGCTGGGTGCTGAAGAAGTCACCATCTGCCTGCGGCGCACAGAGGAGGACCTGACCGTCACCGCGGATGAAATTTTTCAGACAAAACTGGAAGGCGTTAAATTTAATGCACTCATGCTGTCGCGCCGTATCCTTGGCACACAAAAAGTTGAAGCAGTTGAGTTTGTACGCACCAGGTCCGGTGTCCTGCGTCCGGACGGCAAACGCGAAATCTCTGAAATTAAAGGCAGTGAATTTGTTTTGCCGGCCGACAGTCTGATTGTGGCTACAGGGCAGACTCCGCTGGAGCTGACAACCGGTGACGGAAAACTTGCCGTTACGGATACAGCCTCCTTTACAACAAGCATGTCGGGAGTATATGCAACCGGCGATTATCTTTCCGGCCCCTCAACAGTGATTGAGGCCATCTCTATGGGAAGAAAGGCTGCTGAGGTTATTGCCCGTCGCCTGACCGGTAAAAAATACCGTAAAAAAGTTGTACGTATGCAAGAAACACAGGTTACGGATCGCTTGCGGGCCTGGGATTTTGTGCCCAGGCAGGCAATGCCTGCCATACAAGGCACAACTGCCCGCCTTAAAAGCTGGGCAGTTGAGGTGGAAACAGGCTTTACGGCACAACAGGCTGCCGAAGAATCAAAACGCTGTTACCTGTGCTATCTTCATTATGAAATAGACATTGACCGCTGTATTTACTGCCGCTACTGCATTGATGTTGCGCCACGAGACTGTATAAAACTGGTTGACCGCATAGAAACCAATGAGCACGGGGCAGTCACCGGTCTGCATGAAACTTCCGTGTGGAAAGATGTTAATGCTGTTGTTATAGACAATGCCCGCTGCATTCGCTGCGGTGAGTGCCTGCGGGTCTGTCCGGTAGACTGTATCTCCGTCACCAGGGTAGAGCTGATGGAACAGGGACCCCCTTCTGATTCTTCGATAGCGGAGCATAAAAATGCGTGAGGATCATTTCATTGTGATTGGTAATGGGCCGGCCGGCAGTCAGGCGGCCTTCACACTGAAGGAAAAAGCTCCTGAAGCCCGCGTGACCATTGTTACAAAAGAGCGTGAAGGCTGCTGTCATTCGCATTTGCTGCCCGGATTTCTGGCCGGCAGCATTTCTGAAAAAAAAGTGTTTGCCATTTCTCTTGATCACTACACGAAAAGCGGCATTAAACTGCGCACTGGCCAGAGTGTTGTTGATGTAAATCCTCAGCGCAAAGAAATACTGCTGGAGCACAAGGAGACTATATCCTACAGCGGTCTTATTATTGCCGTGGGCGGACGACCGTACATTCCCGAGCCGCTGCTTGCATACCGGGAGCACCTGTGCACTCTGAAAACCTTTCAGGATACCGGAACATGGCGACAGCTGCTGCCCGCGGCTGACTCCATTTTGATTATGGGTGGTGATTTAACCTCCCTGGCAGTTACAAAATCCCTGCTTGCGCTCAAGAAAAAAATCTATTTTATGCTCACCGGGGAAGCTTTCTGGCCGCTGCGATTTGACAAAGCCCTCCAGGAGGAGGTCTCCGGCAAACTCACCAAAAGAGGTGTAACGGTCCTGGCCGGCAACAAACTGGTTGGTATTGAGCCTGTCCGTAGTGGTTCCTGCCGCGTTTATGTGGATGGTCAGAAAATAAAAGTTGATATGATCGGGGCGTTTTTCGGCCTGGTGCCGGATATCGGGTTCCTGAGGCGCAGCGGCCTGCAGCTTGACCGGGGTGTGCTGGTAGATGAATATCTTTGCAGCAGTCATGAGGGTATTTGTGCTGCCGGTGATTGTGCCCAAATTTATCACCCTGAAATAAAGGATTACTGGGTTTCAATTGGAACAAAAAATGCCCGCTCACTCGGAAAGATCGCTGCGGTAAACCTTGCAGGAGGTAGAAAAAAAACGCGCGTAGACCGTGAACGAATTTTTGATATCCAGGGTGTCAAGGTAAACACCTCGTGGTGGATGGAGTTTTAAGATGCCCGGAGTTGATCTTACTATTGAAATATGCGGGATGTCCGGTGACGGCACCATTGCGGCAGGCACTCTTTTAAATGAAGCCCTGTCAGGTGCCGGTTTTTCTATTATCGGTTTCGACTCCTATCCGGCTGAAATAAGGGGATTCGGCCGTTGTGTAACCAGGTCCCGTTTTGGCACAAGCAGGATGCTGGCCCTAAGCGATCATACCCATGTCCTGATATCCCTTGACGATCAGCAGGCCATATCTCGAATCAGCATGCTGGGTAAAAACGCGAAAGTGCTGTTTGACAATAAACCCGCAGGTACTGTGCAGGAGGGAATGTCAATCGCGGCTCACACAGCACCCGATGCTGATCTGTACGGCATGCCCTTCACCGATCTTGCCTCAGAGGCCGCCGGAACAACCCGGGGCAAAAACCTTGCAGCGCTGGGTTGTTTTACAGGACTGGCTGGCATTGATCCCCGGTTTTTTTATACTGTTATTGAAAAAAAATTCAGGGCCAAAGGCGAAACGGTTCTCAATGCCAATCTGAACAGTTTTAATGCCGGACTTACCTATGCGCACACACACTTTGAAGATGCTCCCCTGGTTATCACTGCTCCTGCTCCCGAAAAGAAAAAAGTCCAGCGGATCATGCTGTCCGGTAATGCTGCAATTGCGCGGGGAGCGCTGGATGCAGGACTTGCTCTCTATTTCGGCTACCCCATAACACCGGCTACACCTATCATGGAATATCTTGCCAAAACCCTCCCGCAAAAAGGAGGCAAGGTTGTTCAGATGGAGGATGAAATTTCTTCCATTGGTGCGGTTCTGGGTTCTTTTTATGCGGGCAAACGGGCCATGACTGCCACTTCCGGTCCCGGACTGGCGCTTATGGCAGAAATGATATCACTGGGGGTAATGAGTGAAACACCTGCAGTAATTGTAGACGCCCAGAGGGGTGGACCATCCACAGGACTGCCCACTAAAACAGAACAGTCCGATCTGCATGCAGCCGTTTTTGGCGGCCCCGGTGATTCACCCCGGATAGTTATCGCCCCGACGGATGTAGCTGAATGTTATCAGTTTACCCTTAAAAGTTTTGAGCTTGCTGAAAAATATCAAACACCGGTCATAGTACTGACTGATTTCTTCCTGGACAACCGGGTTGAAAATGTTGCCGCAGCGGATATATCAGGCAAAAAACGAGTTGACGGCAATATCTATCCCCCCAAAAAAGAACAGGGGCGCTACCAGCGCTACCTGGTTACACCGTCCGGGATATCACCCCGTGCGCTTCCCGGTTCTGAAGGCTATATTTATCCCGCAACAGGCCTTGAGCACACTGAAGCCGGGCTGCCCGACTATTCTGAGCCGGTTCACATGCAGATGAATGCCAAACGCCATACAAAAATCCGTCAGGCCCTTGCAGACCTGCCACCACCAAAGGAGTTTTCGCAAAAAGGTCCACTTGATCTTGGCGTTATTGCCTGGGGTTCAAGCTTTGGAGCAGCCCTGGAAGCGGTCTTAAAGGCCCGCAAAAAAGGGCTGGCTGTCGGTGCGCTCAAGGTTATCTCTCTGTTTCCCTATCATGAAGAACAGATCAGGCAGTTCATGTCACGCTGTCGCCGGGTGTTGATTCCTGAACTGAATTTTCAGGGGCAGCTTGCTAACCTGATCGGTCATCTGCACCACGGTGACGTGGTGCGCTTCAACAGGACAACCGGCACGCCGCTGCTGCCATCGGAAATACTACTAAAGATTCAGGAACTGCTGCAAAAGGATAATACATGAAAACATCAGGTCGTATTCTGGCGCAAAAGGTACAGGACATTCAAACATCGGGCAGGCTTTCGATTCGTTCCGCCAGCCTGCCCACTTGGTGTCCGGGCTGCGGCTATTTTGGAATCCATCAGGGCTTAAACAATGCCATCCAGCAGCTGAGTCTGCCCCACCACAGCATTGTCACGGTTACCGGAATCGGCTGTGCCGGCCGCTATGCGTTTTTTAACAATACCTACAGTTTTCATGTTACTCACGGCAGGACTCTGCCGGTGGCCACCGGTGTGAAGCTGGCTAATCCGGCCCTGACGGTGTTTGCAATCGGCGGCGACGGCGACGGCCTGGCAATCGGCGGCGGGCATCTGCCCCATATGGCGCGCCGTAATATCAATGTAAACTACCTGCTCTTTGATAATTCCATGTACGGCCTTACCAAAGGCCAGCCCTCACCCAGTTCACCGGTTGGAACCAAAACGAAGGTATCCCCTGCCGGTACATTCGAAATGCCCCTGAATGCCAGCCTGTTGGGCCTTTCCTACGGTACAACCTTTGCGGCACGGCTTTTCGCAGGAGACCCTGAAAGCATCACACAAGCCCTTATTGAAGGCATTCGGCATGAAGGATTTTCTTTCTTTCACATTTACACCACCTGCCTGACCTTTGACAAAGAGAATAAAACCTGGGAACATCTCAAAGAACGGGTCCACCCCTTGCCACAAAAATATGACTGTTCCAATCTGAGCAAAGCCATGGCCCATATCCTTGAGGATGATTTCAGCACGGGCGTTATTTACAAAAAAAGTTGATTAATTATCTACGCCATAGGGTTAAGTTTTAGGGAGCTCCCAAAGGGGAGATTTACTTTTCTTTGGAGCAAGCAAAGAAAAGTAAATTTTTATGATGAAGGCTGTTCTGTGTGAAGGGGTAACCTGACGGTAAAGACCGAACCCTCATTTTCGCGGCTCTGCAATTCCAGTTCCCCACCGAACCGCTCAACTATCTGTTTTACAGAGGAAAGCCCTACACCGGTTCCCAGTATACGGTTTTTCTTGGCATTAGAGGCACGATAGAATTCCCGGAAGAGTTTCGGGATTTCGTCTTCGGGGATGCCCATCCCTGTATCGGCGACCGTGAACAGTGCCCAGGGATCGCTACGCTGCAGGGTGACGGTAACCGAGCCTTCCTGGGTATATTTTACAGCATTGGATACCAGGTTTGATATAATCAGGTTCAAGCCTTTGGAGTCAAAACGTACCGGGACAGGCTGCTCCGGAAGCTCTACATTCATTATAAGTTTTTTATTTTCAGCCTGGTCACGGTACAGGTTGCAAACATTTATAGTCTCATTGGCAACATCAAGCACGCTAACATCTCCCAGAGGGCTGCCCGATTTGACCCTGGACAGTTCCAGGATATCCTTAATCAGATCAAGCAGCTGGCTCATGCGGGAACCGATTTTTGATGTTATAGCAAGGATATCGGGATCACCGGAGCGATCCATCTCAAGCACATCTATCATCATCTTGGAGGCTGATACCGGGGACTTAAGCTCATGCACCATGATCTTCATAAATTCTGCCTTTTCCTGATCAAGCCGCTTGAGCGTGGAAATATCGTGCAGCATGCGGGCATGGTAAAGCGTGTAGCCCACCAGCCGAGAAACACTCTGCAGCGGGAGAAGGTCTGATTCCTGAAACGGCGCCCCTTTGCTGTTCATAACCTGCGCAACCCCGATAAGCTCACCTTTAAAAAGAGCCGGTGCGCACATAACATCACGGGTCCGAAAACTGTTGTGCTCATCCCATGTCTTGTCAAACCGGATCTGCGGGTCAATGCCGCTCAGGTCACCATAGGCATCCTCAACCACAAAAGAACGGCCCGTGAGAGCACAGTACCCGGCCAGGGAGGCACGGCTGATGGGGATGCGGATACTGCGGGTAACATTACCGATGGTGGCGGCCGATTCCAGCTCCTGGGTTTCCCGGTTAACCAGGTACATAGTGGTGCGTTCTGCATTAAGCGCCTGGCACACCACCTCGGCTGCTTCTCTGAGAACTTCAGGCAGCTCATCATCGCTTATCATGCGGTCATACAGGGTAAAAAAACGTTCATTGACTATAAGACTGTTTTTTAGCATTTCGGTCATGGCCGGAGTTCCTCAGGATGTTTGTATTAAAAAGCACCAAAAAAATTACAAAACTATAACACTATAGAGTAATTTTTCAAGGAAAAACAGGCTGGAATAAAAGCAAACAACAGTTTGGTGAACTGTAAACAGTACTTAGTGATTCGTGAACTGTATTTTGTACTCTATTAGTCTTTTGACCTTTTTTTGCCAGTACTCAGTACTTTTCTTTCAGCTTGACAGCCATCAGCTGTGTTTAGTGTTTGGTCTTTAGTCTCAACATAGATAATGTAACTTTAGGCATTTTAGCTCGCTTTAATGTACTTTAGGCACTTTCTTTACCTACTCAGCACTGTTTTTAGTTTATCAAATCACCAATCGCCGGGGCTTCCCCCTCGCCAAGTTTGCCCTTTTTACCAAGATGCTCGGCTGCATCCGCAAGGCCGATCTCTTCCAGCCGCTTGCGGGTGGGCCGGCCGTCACGGGAACAGCCCCGGTAATGATAATACTCATCAAGCATGCCCGGGTGGTGAATCGGGTCTTCATCTCCCCGTCTGGTACCATGTCGGATGTCATCCTTTCTGGTAATCCCCAGCAGCGCATTGAAACACTTTTCAATCTGGTAGGCCCGCTCGACTGACTCAAACAGTCCGGCAGGATCTTTACCGGTTGCCGCCTGATAGATTTCTCCCATTTCATCAAATAGCAGATGCGGGTCACCGAAAACATCGCTGGCCACTACCGGCACAAAACAGAGTCCCAGAGAATCCATCAACATCTTGTAGTTCTCGCTCCACCAAACAACCCGGCCTTTGGCGACCGGACTTGCATGATCAAGCATTTCCGGTGGAATCCCCTTGCCGAATATTTTCTCAAGCATCTCTTCCAGACCGATCATGGCAGCAAATGGATGGCCTTTGAGGTGGTCGGCACCCCGGGTTGCTACTGATGAAGCCAAGCTCATGGCCACGGCCTGTGTACAGTTGTAGGTAAAGGACATTCCCTTGGTGTGAAACCCGTACGGTTCGGCCTCAGGGCTCAGCTGCGCCAGGATATCCGGCATACTTTCAGCCAGAAGGTTGCCGAAGCCCTGCCGGGCAGCCACCTGATGCATCACCCGGGCAATCATCTCTGCATCACCCCAGTTCAGGGGCACTCCGCCTGTTTCTTCAGTTGTTAAAATACCGCGTTGAAAGCACTCCATGGCCATGGCCATTATCCAGCCGAACTGAACACAGTCCATTCCCAGGCGGTTAACCACATCAGACAGATGGACAAGGGCCGGAAAATCAAAGACTCCCAGCAGCGGTCCCATGTTTGTATAGTGACCGAACTCCAGTTTGTCGGAAGACTCTCCTGTGTAGGGCCCCTCGGGCACCTCCCATTTCTGCGTGCAGGCCATAGGACATTTGTAACAGGCTGTTTGTCCGGTCTTGTAGGTTTTTACAATATCATCAATGTCATAGCATTCAAGCTGTTCCGGTGTTATTCTGACCTGCTGGTTTTTAATGCGCGTCTGCGAGCTGTTCTGCGCTATGAGCATTAATGACCCGTATTCCTTATGGGCAAACACGGCCTGGCCCTGCCCCCAGATTTTACGGTACCGTTTTGCCAGCACCTCAAACTGTTCGGTATCGGCCACCGGGACCGTACCCCTTGCTTTTACTATAACGGCCTTCAAGTTCTTGGAGCCCATAACGCAGCCCATACCTGCTTTACCGTTGCAGCTTATCCTCTTAGTACCGGATATGATATTGGCATACTTAACCAGGTTCTCCCCGGCCGGGCCGATACGGGCCGATTCACAATCACCGTATTTCTTCCGGATATCCTCACCTGTCTGGTAGGTGTCTCGTCCCCACAAATCGGCTGCATCAACCAGTTCCGGTTTTTTACCCTTTTCAATAAGCAGTGCAACAGGTTTCGCGGCACGGCCCTGTATGATTATGTGGTCATAGCCTGCCTGCTTAACCCGCGCCGGGAACCATCCTCCGCCGTTAGAATCGCCGAAGATGCCTGTCAGCGGGCTTTTGGCGGTAACCGTAAAACGGGAAGTACAGGGAAATGCTGTTCCCGTTAAGATACCAAATCCAAAGATCAGGGGACTCTGGGGCGAAAGCGGATCTGCCTGCGGGTTACCGGCCATCAGGTCATATAACAGCCTGGCATTGATCCCGGCCCCGCCAATATAGTGCTGCATGAGTTTATCAGGGAGGGCTTCCTCCTGTAGGGTTTCCTTTGAAAGGTCTACCTTCAGGAGGTTGCCTCTCCACCCGTATCTCAGAGATGGGTCGGTTTGCATGTGCTGCTCCTTTCCTCACTGTATGCCGTGTTGCCCGGCGTTAAACTGCATTTTACGTAGGACAATAAATATATAGTTGTATAGGCAACTAATCTGAATCAATTATTATCCCTACCCATAGGGGAGCTTGAAATCTCCGATTCATCCATCTATGACTACAAACCTTTATGCTCTTTTCTTGATGGTTTTTCCGGGTCCCATTACAACGCAGCCGAGTGCAGGGATTTCAGGCGTGTCGGGACAAGTTGCAGGGTGCCTTTTCTTTCGTTGTTTTTCTTTGGAACACGCAAAGAAAAAGTAAATTTTAAGTATAATCCCTGTGCTGCTGATATCTATTGTTTTTGCATATTCCCGTAAATAGTAAAAAGCACTTCTCTGCAGATATCCAAATGTTCGCTGCTTACTCCCTGCTGTGCTTCCGTCTGGGCGCTGAGTGCCAGCGGCTTAAGCTGCTTTAGCAGTTTACGCCCCTTTGCATGCAGGCTGATCCGTTTCTGCCGACGGTCAATCGTATCAGGCATACGGTTCACCAGCCCGTGCTTTTCAAGACCGTCAATCAGGCGGGCTACGGTTGTTTTATCCTTATAGGTATTCTCGGCAAGCTGCTGCTGGGTTTGACCGTTACGGCTCCGCAGGTTGACAAGCAACAGCCACTGCTCTACCGAAATAGTATAGCCCGCTTGTGCAAAACTTTTTTGCAGTCGGTTAAGAATAGCCCGTGATGTCCTGCCCAGCAGCATTCCCAGCGAATGCCTCAAATCGCTGTCATTACGGTACATGCTATTTAGTTTAAATTTTGGTTGTATATACAACTAATATAGTTAATTACGGGTCGCCTGTCAAGGGCTTATATGCAAAAAGACCTAGCCAGGTAATGTTCTGTTCGGTGTGGTTGCTAATGAGGTTACAGCAAATGAAAACCCGGAAAAACAAACTATTGTGAAGAAATGCTGAGAAGGGTCTTAAAACTACTCACAACAATAATCAAATTACAATCACTTGTGCAATTATTTTTTTCAAATAATATGCACAGTGCCGCAGGTATCAGCCGGTAAACCCGCAGTTTGAAGCAGTGGGGGCAAAGCCCCCACCGCCAAGCATTATAGGGCTCTTAAGAATGCTACCAGAGCCTTTTTTTCATCCTCAGTGAGTTTAAGTTTTTGAATTAAGTTAAAAAATTCAATCGTGTCTTCCAGTGTCAGCAGCCTGCCGTCATGCAGGTAAGGCGGGGAATCCTTTATGCCGCGCAGCGGGAATGTTTTGATCGGTCCGTCTGCGGATGCCATCCTGCCGTTTATCATCTGGGGTTTATAGAACCGTTCGGTTTTCAAATTATGCATCATATTATCTGTATAATAAGGCGCCGGATGACAAACCATGCACTTTGCCTTGCCAAGAAAAAGCGCTTCGCCCTGTTTTTCCAGCTGGGTAGCTTTTGCTTTGTCCAGTTTTCCGTAAATATTCAGTTTGGGTGCAGGTGGGAAATCTAATATATTTTGGAACTCACCCATAAAATGGGCCTGGCTGCCCCGTTCAAGGACGTTGACGCCTTTTTTGGTGGCAATAACCGGGTCACCGTCAAAATAGGCCGCCCGCTGCTCAAATTCAGTAAAATCTTCAACAGATTTCAATCCGCGCTGGGAGCCAAACAACCTCTGAATGTTGACACCCCGCAGGCTGGGAGTATCAATACGATGTCGAAATTTCTGGGGGCGTATGTCACCGACAAGATGGGTAGCCGCATTTGTATGTCCATTTACATGACAGTCAAAGCAGGTGACTCCCAGGCTCGGCTTTGCAGAACGCCGGTCTTCGGTTGCGTTAAACTGCTGCTGTGGAAACGGTGTCAGCAGCAGCCGGAGACCTTCAAGCTGTTTGGGATTCAGGATACCGTTAAAAAGCTCAAAAAAGTTATCAGTCGTAACCACCTTACCCTGGGAAACGTCACCGAGGTCCGGTCGTGTTGTCAGGTAAATGGGCGGTGGAAAGTCCGGCAGCAGGTGATCGGGCAAATCAAAATCCAGGTCAAACCGTGTCAGATCGCGACCGGTCTGCTTTTTTATTTCCTGAATATGAAATACGGGGAAGACCATGCCGCCTTCAGAATGATGGGGGTGCGGTAGCGGCATGAATCCTTGCGGGAATAGCCCTTTTTGTCGAATCTCTTCCGGGCTCATGTTCCCCAGCTCCTGCCAGGTGATGCCTTTGGGCAGCTTGGCCCGGACACCCTCCTGGACAGGCTTACCCCCCGACATGGTAACATCTTTTGCCGGCCTGTTGCTGAGATCATAGCGCTGATCCAGCAGTTTCTCCTGCCGTTTCATGACGTCACTTTTTTCGTCCTTCATTACGGCCATGGATTCTGAAAAGGGTTTCGTGATAACCACGGGGGCATAGCTGCTTGCTGCCTTCTCAGCACCACAAGCAATGCCCGGTGCGGCCGCAGTAATAAGTACTGTACATACCAGAAAGACTCCTATCAATGGGCGTTTACGCTTCATCACCTATTCTCCTTTCTCTTACAGATTATTATACGGTTTTGTTGCTTCCCTATTCCTTATGATCCATCACCTCCTCTCTTAATCTGACATTTGCATACTAAAACACGACACAGCGGACCGGTGTGCATCCGCCCTGAAAGAACAAGTCCGCACAGAGGCACTGTGCCGCTGTATGGTTTTTATGAAAACGATAAAAAGAATGTATTCATGTACCCCGTTTGCATGTATATCCTAGGTAGTCTGGTACTAACCGACAATCAAAACTGTGGATCAGAGGCTGGGCGCGTACCTGTTTGGGCGGCAAGGGCAGTGCGAGCCTCAGCCTGAACTATACTAATAGTCGTTCCAGCGAGCATGTTGCCCGCAGCAATCAAGCAGGGGCGCGCCCAGCTTACACCCAATGTTACTTGTCCAGAAGTACCAGAATGAATTTGAATGCAAGAACCCGCCAGAGCCTTTTTTGTTGCGCAGGTGGAAGCATCTGCACGTCATAGGGCTTTTAATCACGTCTTCCTATTTATTAGTTATAAAAACTAAATAGTAGTAATTACTATTTTACAACCAAAAAAATTTAGCTCTTTTTCCGGCATTGTTTGCAAATCCCCTCCAGGACGACCCGCTTCCCAAGCACGGTAAACCGGCTTTGAATATCTTGTGGAATTTTTACACTGTCATAATACCTGCTGTATACATCTATGATAGTGTTACAGCGTATGCATCTGAAATGATGGTGCTGTTTCAAATTAGGATCAAAACGCTTGGGGTCACCATGGCCCTCTACAACCTTGAGCAGGCCGATTGCAGAAAAGGTCAGCAGCGTCCTGTTTACTGTATCAAAGGACATGCTGGGAAACTTCCCTTTTATCTTCTTGAATATTTTATCTGCCGAAGGGTGGTCGGTCGTGTGGCATATGGCCTCATATATTGCAATACGCTGGGGGGTCAGCTTCAGGCCATGTTCTACACATTTTTCTCGCAATATTTCGACGGCAGCGCGCTGGGTGTTCATATCTATTATTATATAGGATTAATTCTTAATTGCAAGGATTTTTTACTAAATGTTTTTTGACCAGCTTCAAGACTGTAACGAATAAGGCCGGAAGCTACGATGCCGTTCGCTTTCTAATCCCCTCCCCTTGGCAGTGCTTGGCGGGATATGTTCTGGCCGTCCGGGGTCTATGTGTAGCGTCTGCGCAACCGGTCGAGCTTGTGCTGCCGCCGGGCCGCCTCCGTCTGTTTGCGCTTTTTTTTGACGCTGGGCTTTTCGTGGAATTTGCGCTGCTTGAGCTCTTTTTGCAGCCCATCCCTTTGAACCTTCCTTTTCAAAATCCTCAGTGCCTTATCTATATCACCGTCAACCTTTACAGAAATACTCATATAACCCCTTTCTAAAAGTACTGCTGCCCTGCACAGTATCTTAAACGTTCTATATCATCTGAAGACGCCTTTTTCAATGTGCCCCTTGACTATATTCTACCCTGGCTGTCTGCCGCAGTTTTTTCAAATAGTGCACAAAGGCCTTCTGTTCTTTTTGCTGCTTTAAATAAACCGTAATATCATCTTGAGCCTCTTTTACTGACAGCGCACGGGCCTCCTGACGGTCGGTCACTTTAATTAAGTGAAAGCCCAGCTGCGTTTCCACAATAGAACTAACCTCTCCCGCCTTGAGGCTGAATGCCGATTCCTCAAAGGGCTTCACCATGTTGCCCCTGGGGAAAAACCCCAGGTCACCACCGCTGGATTTGCTGGGACATTGTGAGTTCTCACGGACCAGCTGGGCAAAGTCGGCGCCTTTTTGAACCTGAGCGCGCAGATCGGCAAGCTTTTTGCGCTTTTGTTTCCTGCTCTGCTGAGACTCATCCGGGGAAATCCTGAGCAGAATATGGCTTGCGCGAACCTGTTCCGGACTGTTAAAAATATCCATGTTTTCGTTATAGAAGCTCTTAATCTCTTCACCTGTTACCACGACAGGGCCATCCAGGTTTTTTTCCAGGAGCTTTTCAATTATAAGATCTTCCGCAACCCGGTCTTTCAGATCCTGTCTGGACAGCCCCTGCTCTGACAATTGCTGCTCAAACTGCTCCGGAGAACTAAAGCGGCCGACAATCTTGTCGACTCCGGTATCTATTTCTGCTGCCGACAGATCGATATTTTCTTGTTCGGCTATTTGCAGCAGCAGCGTTCTGTTGATGAGATTCTCAAGCGCCTGTTCCTGCACAACCTGCCTGAACTGATCCACTTGCTGCGGCTGCACGTTGTCCCGGTATTGCATCATTAGGTTATTAATTTCGCGCTCAACCTCTGCAGTACTGATAACAGCACCGTTAACGCTGGCAGCCATGGTTGCTGCTGTGCCGGTTTTTGCTTTGCCTGCAACTGCCTGCAGACTGCTTTCATTCCGGGCAGTCTGCAAAGGGGCTGCCGGAAGCCGTGTGTCAGGCAGCAAACTGCACATCATCAGCAGGCCTGCCGGTAAAAAGCATCGTACCAAAACCCTCTGCATATTATGCTCCGGGAAAAATCTGCTTGTCAGCCTGTCACCTGAGATGTCTCTTAAACTCCTCCGCTGTTTGTGCCAGACTTTCCAGCTCGGGAATGGCCTTGGCCTGTTCGAGCATCCCGGCATCATTAATCAGCTGCTTCACACAAAAGCCAAACGTTGATATTAAAACCTTATCCCGTTCCTTATCACTGCCATCCGCCAGTTTGGGAATGTCTTCCCAACTGCAGCGTTTCCCGAACTCGTTTTTAAAGTGTGTAATAATCTTTTCCATCCGCTTTACGGCTGCTGTGCTTAGTGTTTCCTGGGGAAACATCTCCCCTGCATCAGTACTCATGCTGCTGTTTCCTTGAGATATTGATCATTATTACGTAATAGTGCCTGTTTTACACAGTGTGACTTCCCTGATCCGTTTGTACCATGCCATTTTTTATTTTGCGCACTGCCGACACCTCGCTGCGGCAGTTATTCCCCGCAACTGCCGCAGCCGCTATCTCTGCAGCCCGCGTCCGGGGCACAGCCGCATTGCTCGTCGGGCTCAAGACCGGTTTCACAAATTTCTATATCAAATACGAGTGTCTTCCCGGCCAGGAAATGGTTCAGATCAAGCTTGATGGAATCATTACCCAGCTCTGTAATGGTTGCCGGAAGGGGATTGCCGTTCTGGTCGGTTAGCTGCACCGCCATACCCACCTGCAGTTCCATCCCCTCGGGAACATTAGCTCTGGGCATATCAACCATGCGGTCTGCCAGATGCGGCCCGTAACCCTCTTCGGGTGTGATGGTCACTGTTTTCTTATCACCCACGATCATACCGACAGCCGCGTTGTCAAATCCCGGGATAAGCTGGCCCGCGCCGACAGTGAATTTGAGTGGTGATTGACCCTCGGATGAGTCAAACACATCTCCATTCTCCAGTTTGCCGGTATAGTGCACACTGATAGTATCGCCGGCTTTAATTGGTTCAGACATAATGCTATTTCTCCTTTAGCTGCTAATATGGATTTTTCTTCACAGCCGCGCATTTCAAACCGCAACAGCGCTACGGTCTTTTCAATCAAAACACCCTCTTCGTAGAGCATCCCCTGTTCTACAAACCTGGCAGCCGTTTCGGTGCGAAGGGGTGAAGTGTGATTTTAGAAAGGCACTTAATGACTGGCCCCTTGTTGTACAGACATATTAAGTATAAGATAAACTAATTGATAAGTCAATGAGGTTTAGCAGTCAGATATACAGACAAAGAGGCTAATTTTATCAGCTATTATTTAGTATTTGGTAAATTGTTAACAGTACTTAGTGATTGGTTAATAGTTAATAGAGAACAGTGAGCTGTTAACAGTATTGAGTACTAAGCACTATTTTTTTGCTTATAAGCTTATCAGTTTAATAGCCATTAGCTATGTTTAGTGGTTAAGCGCTCTAAAAAACCCGTATCACGCTTTACGTTCTGTATCCAATATCCAGAAACATGCAACGAGTTACGGCTTTGCACCTGAAAAAAATCGCCGGGGATTCTCCTGCAGCACTGTCTGAATATGTTCATCAGCGGCACCGCCCTGTTTGAGCAGGGGGATAACCCGCTCGAAAAAGTTTGCAGGATGCCAGTTCTTATAGGGACCGGTACCGATTTTGGGTCCGCCTACCCAGTACCAGACCGAATCGTGGGAAACCATGAGGTGTGCGGCGCAGCCGGCTTCAATCAGCTTAAGCAGCGTGGCTGCGCGTACTTCATCGGACATACCGGGCATACCGAAACGGTCAAAGCCCAGATAGGAACCGCCCTGAACGATGCCCATATGGTAGGCAAAATCGGTAGAGATACAGCTATGCCCGATCATAATACGGTGGGCCGGCACACCTGCGCTGCACAGTATCTGCTGCTGTTTGTCTCCAAGAATTCCTTCGGTATGGGTAATGATTGGTGCTCCGGTTTCCACCGAGGCTTTGGCCGCAGCCAGCAGCAACTCATGTTCAGCCTCACTGATCACCGGCTGTCCGGTGACTACCTTAATGACAGCGGCTTTTACCCCGGTATCATTAATCCCCTCGGTAAGTTCCTTGATAAACAGAGCGGCTACCGCATCAGGGCTGTTGCCCAGGCGCTCGCGCACTTGTAAGTAGGTAGCTGTACTGTAAATGCCCGTAGCACAAAGAATATTATATCCTGTTTTTGTCGCAATCTCAACCATCAGGGGAACGTTCCGGCCAAGATCAACAGTAGTGGGATCTACCAGGCTCTTTACTCCAAACCGGCTGATTTTTGAGACGTACTCGCAGCAGACAGACACAATCTCATCACGTTGGGGTCCGGGTTTGAGCATGTCGGCACCAGGCCCGCCGTACTGTACAAACACGTGCTCATGCATAAGCGTTCGACCGAGCTGATCGGCCGTGATGGGTCCGGCAACAGTATTAACGGCATCATTCATACAAATCTCCTCCAATATACCCGATAGGCTTTACATTGACAGAGCAAACCATATCAAAAGCTGTACTCTATAGCATACCTTCACTATGTTTGCTTTACTTATTTCACCATTGTTTATACCACTGTACAGATTAACGCAAAAAATATCAGTTTTTTTTCATTAATAGCAATGTATTTTCAAAGAATTTTACAATCTTTCACAACAGTAAGAACCCAGCTGGCTATATGCCGTGTCAGCTGTTTAGTTTTTTGTAGGACTTGACCCGAATAAATTAATGCTTATTTTGTTAGTGAGGGAAATAAAAAACCCGTTAAGGAGGTAAAAAAATGGCTTATTCATTAGTAAAATTAAAAAAGCCTTTTGATTTGCTGGCAAACTGGCCGGAATATATTAAAGTAATAAGTAATCATTTTGCCCAGCCTGAGGAAGCCGAGGTTTGGTCTCCAGCTATTGATGTAAAAGAAAGGGACGGAAAATATGTACTCAGGGCTGATTTGCCGGGTGTCAGAGCAGAGGACATTCAGGTTACCTATAAAAACGGCTACCTGACCATCAAGGGCAAAAGACGCAGGGACGAACGCAATGACTCTGACTTTAATCACATCAATGAACGATATTACGGCTCCTTTGAAAGAGTGCTGCAATTCCCTGGGGGAGTTAAAGAATCAGAAATTCAAAAAAAATACCAAAACGGCATTTTGGAACTTACCATTCCAATACCGCAGGAAGATTTCAAAGGAAATAAAGCTGTCTGACACACAGGAGGTTTTTTATTATGAGAGATATTAAATACTACCTTCCCGGAATACTGTTAATTCTGATGGCTGTTGCAATTATAGCTATGCCTGAAATACTTGTAGCCCTTGTTGCAGCAATGGTTATCCTGGCCGGCATTGTTGCGCTGCGCATAGGGCACCTAATGAAAACATCACACGTAACTGTTGAGCCTAAAAGGGATCTGTTTTTTGATGATGAGTTTTTTAACTGGCCCTTTGCAGCACGATCGGTATACAGCCGTTGGCGCAGAAGGCTCTAAAACGCAACAATCTCTTTCCGGCTTACGGGAGAGTCTGAGATATAAAAAAGGAACCATTTATGTGGTTCCTTTTTTATTAATACGGTTTTTTAAAACAAGAAACCGGACGCCTTCAACCGCATTTACGGATTATATCAGCACCTCATTTATACAATGTTGTTAACATGCAAACAGTTTACTGATTGCTTCTTTACAAAAAGGGCCCCCGCTTCTACAGTTAAATACCTTTTACCAGTTCATCAAACCTCTCAACCTCTACCGCAGGGGCCGTGGTAAAGCAGATTCCGGTCAGCCTGGTCAGGGCAACCGAGGCCTGCATGGCCTGTTCCAGGTCAGGCATATCCAGGATAAGAATCACGTCATGCACCCCCAGCATCGCATACATTGCCTTGAGCTCACCCCGGAGCTCTCTCACCAGACTGGCAACTGCTTCTGTACGCTCGGCACTGACTGCATTCAGTGATGCAACGGAATATTTGCCAAACATAAAAAAAGTAGCCATAATAATCACCTCTGTGTTTTGTAAATTGTTATTAGCAATGAGAGTCATTAGACCGGATTAACATGATAAACAGGATATTGTTTTCAATAGGGCAACGGCCATATTGAAAAATCATGTCAATCCGGTATGTCCTGTCAAAAAAATAAACATCTGTTTTCCGTTTCACGTGACTCAACCAAACAGCTTGCGAAAAAGACCGGTTGCCGGACCGGGCCAGCGCCGTACCACCATAACCGGACCGGGGCAGGAGCGGGCAACTCTTTCAGGGATATCACCTGCCACCATCTTTACAAACGGCCGGCCGGCTGCCGCACCCACAACTACCAGCTCAAACTCCTGCGAGGCTTTTGCAATGCCTGCGGCAATTGATCCTGATTTGACTATATAACGGCCGATCTTTACCTGTGGATCAAGCGTTTTCAATGACTTACTGATCCTTTCCAAGGCAGCCTCCTGTCCGGCCCGGTCTGCCTTTTCAGGCACGACCACGCATGCATCAACGCTGGCACCGTAGTGCCCGGCAATATCGCGGGCAAAGGCAGCTCCCAGAGTGGCATGCGGGCCGCCCGAGGTTGCCAGCAGAATACGGCTGATGGTATCTGCTGAGTCTGCCTTGATAACGGCAACATCGCAGGGACAGTGCCGCAGCATATAGTCGGTAATCTCCCCAAAAATATGATGGTGCTGCTGAGGAAAACCCTTCCAGCCCATTACGAGCAGGTTACAGTGGTGATCTTGAACCGAATCAAGCATGGCATGACTGAGTGAGTGTGCCACCCTCAAATCGCCCCGCAGGTCCGCTCCAAGCTCCAGGGCGCAGGCCTGGGCCTCCCTGATCAGGGGACGGCGTTGATCAACCAAAACAACCCCCTCGTGTATAGGAAGCTGTTCAGGCACCACGGCCACTGTGAGGGCCACAATCTCACCGTTGCGGGGAATGCTGAGGGCCGCTGCAATACTGATCAGGTAGCGTACCGTAGCCGGGTTGTGCAAGGGCACAAGTACACGGAAGCGCTCCCGCTGCTCCGGTGGTGTGGTTTTTTCCAGCCGCAGCACCAGCGGCCTACGGGCCTTAATCTTATGCTGAAACAGCGCAATATACAAAAAGAGCCCCACAGCAGTCCAGCCCCCCACTATAGTCCAGGGAATCCTGTCAAAGCGATACTGAAAGACAGCCAGCAGCAGATTAATAACGAAGCCCAGCAGGGGTAAAACCGGATACAGGGGCATTGTGTAACGGCGTTTCAGAGCAGGTTGTTTACGGCGCAGCGCCACTACAGCCAAGTTGACCATCGCAAAAACCAGCAGAAACATGACGCTGGCTGCTGAGCCCAACAGGCTGATCGGCAAGCAAACCGCTACAATAAGAAACAGTACCCCAGTTATCAGGATGGCAATATGCGGGGTGCGCAGGCGTGCATGGATTGCTGCAAGCCTGGGCGGCAGCCATTCGTTGCGAGCCATGGAAAACGCCACCCGGGAGGATGCCATGATCGTGGCATTAAGCGCACTCATGGTGGAGAGCAGACCGCCCATCACGATCAAAAACGCACCGGCCGCAGGCATCATCTTGGCTGCCACCCTGATTATGCCGGTTTCCTGATATTTGCCTAAAAACTCCCAGGAAGGCATGTCTCCGGGGTGAACCGCGCCGAGGGAGACAAAAATAACGCACAGGTATATCAGCACAGTTACGCCCACCGACACAAAAATAGCTCGGGGAATATTTTTTTCAGGCTCTTTTATCTCCTCGGCCACCGTGGCAATCAGATCATAGCCTTCAAAGGCAATAAAGGTAAGGCCCATGGCAATAAAAACGCTGCCGATTCCCTGCGGAAAAAACGGTTTAAACTCGGCTTTGGCTGCCGGCACATCACCGATAATTGCCTCAATACCAAAGATAATAAACACGACCAGTACGGCAACCTTGGCGACCACAATCACATTTTCGGTCTTACCCGTAATCATGGCGCCCCGCACATTCAGGGACACAAAGGTAACGCCTCCCAGGATAATCATTGCCACCACCGCAGCCTGCTCCCCGGCAAGGCCGACCAGCAGGCCGTGGGTACCGGGAAGGTAACAGCCCAAAAACTCCATCAGGTAGGCCCCGAATCCGGCTGCATACAAGGCGCAGGCCACCGTGTAGGCAAACCAGAGCCACCATCCGGCCACAAATGCAAAAACATCGGGGAATGCATATTTAACATAGGAATACCCCCCGCCGGACTCGGGAATTGAAGAGGCCAGCTCGGCATAGGCAAACGCCGTGATCAGGGTTATCAGTCCGTTCAGGGCGAACGCCAGCAGGGAAGCCGGTCCTGATACTCCGGCCGCAATACCCGTGAGCACAAAAATGCCGGCACCGATCATGGCGCCTATGCCGATCATCGTGGCGTCAAAAAAACCCAGGCTGCGGTCAAAGGTAACCTGCAGTTCTTTTCTGTCAGCCTTGTTGTTTTTTAGAGTCATATAGTAAATGTAGGGCTGGTCTCAGTACTGTGGGATCCCTTCCCAGCTACCCCGCTGACGCCATACCATGTTTCACCATGATGTATAGCGTCACACGTTACTGTGTCAGTTCATCGGTAAGGGTCTTTGGTTTTGAGCAGCAAGGGGTGTATCCCGGGTGCCGTCACTCTCCCGGTCCCACAACACAAACAGGGTCCTGATGAGGAAGGTGTCCAGTTTACACAGCCTGTTGTTGTATTACCGGCAGGAACCGTCACCTGTTTGGTACCTACAGAGACATTCCAATACCCAGTTCGGCGGCACCGAAGTTAAGCGACACTGTTTGGGAACTGCCGGTAGAATTCTGCGTTTCATAGCCCAGCTGTGTGCTTTGACCGGAGACCGCGGGTTCCGGATCAACTGAGATATCCTCATCAATGTATTCTGATATAACATATCCCTGTGCCGGACCGGCTGCCGTCAACAAAAAAAAGAGCGGCAGCCATTGTTACATGAAAAAGTGCTCTGCTTGTTTCCAGGGGCATCCCCTCCCCCTGTGTTCTTTATTTATAAGTGGTAATGTATACATTATGAAAACATTTTGTGCCTGAAAAGCGCTTTTTATACTAAAAAACAGCTTCCCCCTGATGCATTGTTTGGGCTGCTTCTCAATGCCGGCTAATAGTAGCAAAAAGGAATTTGGTTTGGCAAGAAAAAGAAATCAGAGGCAGATTATAGAAAAAAAGCCTTGCCTGAAAGCGAGGCTTTGAAAAAATCTCTGGAAAAGGATGTATTTTTTTTCGTTAAACTTAATTTGCTTTGCCTTTACTCATACCTTCCTTACTCCCTGGGTTGTATTAATAATACTTTTATATCTCTGTGCCGAATCAAATCCGGTGCTACCGTCTTTTGTGCTTACTGTTCTGCGACCTGGCTTCGGCTACGATAAGCTTATTACCATCAAGTTCCACCCCTTTGCAAATTTTAACAACCTCCCGGGCCTCTTCGGCAGTGGCCATCTCAACAAAAGCAAAACCCTTCGAGCGGCCGGTCTCCTTGTCCCTGATAATCTTTGCCGATATACAGTTCCCCAGATCACCAAAATTATCCAGGAGGTCCTCCTCAGTGGTTTCTTCGGTCAGATTGCCCACATATAGTCTATTAGTCATATCCCTTCCCCCATACTGTAAAAATTACCGGTTTGCATGGCGCATAGACCGGCGTATACTATTCACACCAGGCTTGCTGCCAGCCCCTCAACATTTATGAACACCTCAAAATGACTCCGTGCATAGGCAATCACATCTGCCATATCTGTGCGCAGGGACTCAATACTGATGAAGGTAATTCGTTTTTGATATCCTCGCAACTGCTTCAAAAACACAAGCAGCGCTGTGCGCTCCGTGGTGGTTACCCCGCTGAAATTAAGCGCCAGATTGCCCTTCTGCTCTTTTAAATACGTTTCGATTCTGTTTTTCAGCTTCATGGCCGTCACCCTGTTAAAAACACCTTTCAGATCAACAATAAGGGGATGATGGGCCTTGTGCTGAGGTCTGTGCCGAATGCTCAAGATACCATTACCGCTAAGTTCTGCCGGAGCCAGCCGTGTGGCGGCCATGCGGTATTCAGTACGCTGGAGCCGTGCCTGGGGATAGGAACCATGGGCAAGCTTTACTTTTTCTGCAAACGCAAACAGTGGGACAAGTGTTGATAAAAACTTGTTTTTTACTCCGCCGGAACCTATTTCCTTCAAGATGGCCCGCTGAACCTGTCTGATCTGCTGGGCAACCTCGTGCGTAGGGGCATAGCGCACTGCTGTGGGAAACAGGGGCAGAGCTTCAAGGCAGCCTGTGCGGTACTGATCAGCCCGCATCTGCAGCAGGGGGTCAGAAGAATCTCTGAACTTCAGGTATCCATTCAACTGGGTTGCCACATATCGTATTACCGAAGGCCCCAGCCGACGATATTCAGCCTCATAAACATCCAGAATCAGCTGCTCCATTTCCTGCTTGCTGATATGGGGATGGTCAAACACCAGATGAAAGCCGTCCCAATGCTTGTAGGGAACATCAGGCAGCAGCCTGCCTTCCCGCTTGAGCCGCTCAAACAGAGGTGTGCTGCAGGCTGCGCTCAGGATAAGAAACTGGCTCAGGCTCGGTCTGAGGGATATGAGATATTCAAAATCTTCCCACACTGATTCAACCGTATGGAAGTCATGCCCTATGATAAGTGAAGCCAGGGTATTGATACCGTGGGCCTGGAGCCGGTCAAAAATCTTTTTCAGATCGCGGCCCTGCAATTTGGCATAGGTTGCCCGGCTTGATTCCACTCCGATCCAGAGCGACTCAACACCCATGCTGACCAGATCCTCGGGGTCCCATTGCTCTACGGAGCATGCGCTGGCAAAACAGGAAATTTTTATCGGCTCCTGTCTATCCTCCCGCACACACGCCAAAAACTCACGGGCGCGCTTTTTCTGCATCAGAAAATCTTCTTCAATGATGCCGATGGGTAGATTTGGATTGTCCAGGGTCCTGTGGACCCTTCTGATTTCACGGTGCAAATCCCGGCCGGTTTCTAAAAGAGGAATATGGCGCTGCTTATGGAAGTGCGATGTTGCACAGAATTCACAGCCGTGGGGACAGCCGAGCCCTCCCAGCACAACGGCTCCCTTCATAATCGGGATGCCGGCAATTTTACCTCTGGTGGGATAGACAACATGCTGTGCGGGTTTATCAATGTGGTCCTCTCCCAAAAGCCGCCGCATAAAGCCGACTCCCTCTTCCCGGCAGATATAATCACCATACTGGTCGCATTCCGGCAGCATGGTTCCGTATCCGCCCAGAATTATACGAGCCTCCGGGGCCACCCTGCGTACCATGCGACACATTTTTTTCATCTTGGCAAACGTCGCAATCACGAAGCTGATCCCGACATAATCATAGCCTTTGGCAAGCTCACGTTTAAACTGTTGCATGGTGGGGTACTGCAGCACTGTTGTCGGAGTAGCTATATTATTGGCGATATATTCCAGGCCGTAGGAGATATAGGACACCCGGGGGCTGAAAATTCCCTGGGCCCGTGTTACCTGGGCATGGAACAGTTCAGGCATGACATGCTCGGTGCAATCATCAGTATTAGCCCCGAATGGTCCGCATACTGTCGTCAGAAGTATTTTTTTCATTATGCTTTTCCTTGTGCGCGAGAATCTGGAGCACAGGCATGCAGAACTGCAACAGGGACTGTTCAGCCCGGGGGGCTGTATCCGCGCGTCGGGGGCAGATCACCCCGGCCGCTGCGGCAATCACAGCTGCCCTGCTAGGCCTGTCTGTTAAGCGTGATGCGTATAGCACTTTTGGGGAAGGGTAAAAAGAGACCAGAAAAAAAGGGCGCTCAGAACCATTGGGCCAGGGATGTTTGTCATTCTCCTGCTCCGTTAGCCTGTAGAAAAAACAAAAAAGACAAAGAAGCCATTCCCTGAAAACAAAGTGTATACCAATAATGTTTGTAGCCGGCCCGGCTTAATACCGGCCGCGTCCTCTGGGGCCCCCACCCGATCTGCGGGAAGAGTCCCGGTCCCGTCTGGGTCTGGCTTCATTTACGGTGAGCTTTCGGCTGCCCAGCTCAGTACCATTTAATTTTTTGATAGCTTCCTGGGCATCCTCCTCACGGGCCATTTCCACAAAGCCGAAACCTTTCGACTGTCCTGAGAATTTATCCGTGATAATGTTTACCGAGATACACTCTCCAATTTCTTCAAAGCTTTTCTTTAATGTCTCTTCGGTTACCTCATAGGACAGGTTCCCGACATACAGATTTTTGGCCATTGATGCTCCTTTATGCGTGTGTTGTTATCCTGTTGCTCCCGTACAAGGGAGCCGGCAGATTACCGATCGGATTGTCGCTCATTACCGCACCGATTAAGACAATCTCCTCGTCATCACCCCAATGCATACCGCCGTTTGAAAGCCCCGGTCGGTTGTGCCTTGTTAGGCTGCATGATTTTTTGCAGCATTTGCGGTTTGTTACTGCAATGTGTTGTTTATAAGGCCCTGACTTTTAATGCCTGCAGACCCTTGTTACCCTCGGTAACTTCAAAGGTTACCTCATCACCGTCTGACAGGCTTTTGAATCCCTGTCCTTCTATAGCGCTGTAGTGTACAAACACATCGCCATGCTCTTCAGATTCAATAAAGCCAAATCCTTTTTTTTCGTTAAACCATTTTACTTTGCCTTTACTCATAACTTCTTACTCCTTAGGTTGTGTTAATAATACTGTAACATTCATACTGTTTTCCTTATTATATAAAAATGTTTGGTAAGTGCCGCCTGATCGTATAGTATTTCTTCCAAAAAAAAAACCCGCGGGATTATCAAAATCCCGTGGGCTCTAATATATTAAAACTTCCTGGATTTTAGACTAATACGGCACGATGCTTCTTTTTACTTAAGATAACATATACCTAAAAAAAAGACGTGTGTCAATGCATAATTTCCCCTGCCGAAGAAAAAGTCTTACTGTTTGTGAAAAACACTCCTGCAAAACAAAGCCGCCCTGCTAACCACTGGAAACCACTTTGTTGTTTGGTGATTCGTAATTAGAGAATCGTTAATAGATCGCTTTTCTTGGGGAGCATTCTGACTTTGTCAGAATTCGAGGAGCGCTGCGCTTCAGGTATGAGGGTTGTATCCTCAAGGCCAGAGGCCGATCTTTAAATCCCGCTTCAGCAGTATGATCCTCAAACTCAACCAGCAATCCCGCCTGTGGCGGGACCTATGCTCCGCTCCGGCCAGCAACAAATAAAACCAGTTCCGCTTCACACTTTACGCTTCTGGTTTGACGTTATTAATCCAGTATCCAGTTTTCTCAATACTCGTTACTCGGTACTATTTTTTATTCCACCCCCCACACATGTACCACGGCTGCGTTTTCGTTGGTATGACCTCCAAAGCCCTTCTCTATCATAAAAACCCGCTGGCCTGCACTGTCTACGGCTATGCCGCCCACTTCCCCGCAGGTATGCCCGGCAGCATCGCCCAGGTGGAATTCCGCGGGTCTCCAGATTTCATACGGCACAACACCCCAGGCATCACGGCTGCCCAGGGCAACCTCGCCCAGCTCATCTACATCATAGAAGATCACCTGGCGCTCGAAAGGATCACAGTGATACCCCTGACTATCCTGACAGGCATCAGAACTCGAGGGAGCACCATAGCTGTTATCACCCAGTCCCTTAATACCCAGAAGCACTATAGACCTTTTGTCGCCGCTTTCTATAAAAGCGCCGCCTTCCCATTTATCGCACATGGTAAAATCAGGAAAGTCACACTGGGAGGGGTCTCCCACGTTGGGCCCGGCGCACTCCGGGTAGTATATGTTGTACCACAGCATCGGAACTGCATCCAAATCACCACTGGGCTCCTCGCTGTCCCAGGGACGAAAAGCAAACAGCGTGGGCCCCTGCGAGCCGTTAAATGCCCCGCGGGTTTTGCCCGTGACAAGTGTTCGGCCCCCGAGATACATATTAGCATAGGATTGGGGTACGCTGAAAAGGTAGTCTCCGCATTTGTTGCCGTGATAGGGCAACTCTTCAGGCCCCACATGATAGAGTCCGCGCGCATGTGATCCATCCATGTCGGAAATCCAGACAGTCCTGTGGCTGTCATCAACCACACCATACCAGTAATCCAGCGTTCCATAGAGTTTATCGCTTGTCTGGGAGCCCTGCCGCGGCACAACAGCTATACCGCTTACAACGGCAAACTCCGCATCAAAGTTTTCATTCTGCCTGCTGTACTGCTCCACCAGGCCCCCGTCAAAATTGGTCATTGCGGTAAGCACGGCAGCTTCAGGCAGATCCTGCCAGTTGGACGCGGTTGATGGTTGCGGAATTGAGAGTTCGGCAAACTCCGGTTCGTTCAGATCAAATCCGGTCACCAGCAGGGAACCAGAGCCCCCGTTGCCGGTTTCGTAGTAGGCCATACCTCGGGATCCCCAGTTGCACTCCTCCGGCAGACGAAAAGCTCCCTGATAGGTAAAATCTGTTGACTGGAGCCGCTCTGAAGGAGTTACCGTAACAGTTGTGGTGGTTGTTGTTGACAGGTCGCTGGTAGTGGTTGTCGTGGTTTCATTATCGGGACCGCCGCCCCAATCACAACCGGGGGAAAAAACAAACATACATACTGCGGGAATAATTGCAATAATTGTGGCCTTTGTTTTCATAATATACCTCCTCTGGTATGTCTGTTTTTCGTATTAATTGACATAAAAGGGAACGGAAGCTGACAACGCCTGTAATTGTCTCTACAGATATCCCTTGTACAAGCATTGTAATAATTTTTACCATCTTCTTTCAAGCTTTTTGTATATCGCAAAAAGCCTGTGCTGTCCCTGTTTGTTACGACCGGCAATAATGTAATTTTATGTTTATAATATATACTGTCTATGATACATACATAAAAATCAGAACACCCTATCATGAGGTAAAAAAAATGGTCACCTGTGAACGTGAAAAACTTGCCGAGGAAGAAAAAAGGCTCATAGCTCCCTGTGGAATCTATTGCGGAGCCTGTGATATTTTCCTGGGCAAAAGCATGCACCTGGCCAGGGAGCTGCACCGGATACTTGATGGGTTTAATCTCACCGACGTTGCTCCCTTTGTGCTGGAAGCAGAGCAGGAGCAGGCCAGGGATTTCCTGGCAATCCTTAAAAAATGGGGCAGCGGCAAACAATGTCCCGGCTGCATCAAGGGAGGCGGCAATCCCGACTGCCCCATAGAGGCCTGTGCCAAGGAAAAGGGCCTATATACCTGTGCAGAATGCGAACGGATGCCCTGTTCACCGGACGAACGGAATGAGGACCCCTTCAGCCCGGAGTCACTGCTGGGCCTGATCACAAAACGATATTCGGGCTGGAATATTGAAAACCTGAAGCGTATCCGGGAAATCGGCTATCGCCGGTTTATCGATGAAACGCAGGCAAAGGTAAGGGCCGGGTTTTTGACAAGCGATGTGATATCACCTGAAATGGTTATGACTGAGTGTTTTAATAAAATGAAATAAGCCACCCGAACCACCTCACGGTGTGGTATTTGGTTTTTGGCAAATCGTTAACAGATCGCCTAGTTCCCGCTTCACACTTTACGCTTCTTGTTTGACGTTATTAATCCAGTATCTAGCATCCCCGACCCTATCGAGATCTTCGCTGCGCTCCGACAAGCAACTGACAACTGATGTTTTTATAACTTTAGGCACTTTCTTTACCTTTCTCATTACTACTTGTTTAAGCTTAGTAATTTTTGAACCCTCAAGGGTCAGGTTATACATAAGCCCTTTATTTGAGGCCACAACAGCAATAGTCGGCTTATTGAGCGTTTCTGTGTCCAGGGTACCGCCGGCACCGAATGTAGCTATGGCAACTGAGCCTTCAGCACCGACCTTCCAGCCTTCGCTTTCACGAAAATGTAACTACTTTTTCTGACCGGATTTACAGGATTAACATGATGTTTCAAAAGGGCTGACGCCATGTTGAAAACAGCAATCCTGTACAACTCTGAGTAAAGTCGCAGGATTATTCCTGTCTAACAGAATCAACGAACACCATCTGATATTTTATTATTAATTGTTATATTTTTTGTTGTTACATCCGATAGTTAGACTATTGAGCGTAACAGTGAAACGAGCCGCATCCAGTGATTGCGCGGGGCAGCATCTTGCAAAATACTGCAAAGGACTGTTCCCGTAAAACATACAATAAAATATTTCATGCACAGAAAGGCTCATCATGCATAAAAAACAAACAAAATGTTTTTTTCAGAAAGTTGTTTTTTTAGCGTTTTTTACTGTTTTTTTGATCTTTATGCTGCTTCCGGCTTCTTTCAGCTTTGCCCGGCAAACCATTAAAAAAAGCCGGGACATAACCGCACCGGCTGCCCAGCGTGACCCTACGACAACTACCACGACCAGGGAATTAACCACTACCACGATCGGCCGTGAGACTACCACCACAACAACAACCAGGGAATTAAGCACCACGACGTCTGTACCCGATACTACTACCACTATTGTATTTGATACCTCCACTACGACCTCGGTAGCAACACTGCCGACCACAACAACAACTGCGTCCCGTGATACCTCTACTACCACAACTGCGGTCCTTGATACCACCACGACAACTACCGCGGCCGTGGCAGCGGCCACAGATTGCCAGTCAGCCAAAGATAACGCTCAGATCATCTGCTGCACGGATGCTGTATCCGCTCCTGTTCCTGACAACCTCGACTATGTATCACTGACAAACTGCGAAACCGGTGAAGTTGAGTCGTTTGCCTGTGTCCATGATCCCGCTACCGGATCAGAGCTGGCTACCGAGACCACCGTGACTGAAGGGGCCGCTGAGGATTATTCCAGCCCTGAATGTCAGGCAGCCCTTGATGATGTTGCAGACTACTGTGCTGAGCAAGATGAAAACTGGCATGAGGATCATACCTATACCCTTGAATGCGAATCCGTAAAAACCGCGGTTTACCCGCTCTGTGATGACCTGCAGATGATCAGCGAAATCGGTTGTCCCGAATGGCCGGGCCTGGAAGTACTGCAACGTATTTTTGAAGGCACCACCGAAGGCCCGCCGATCCAGATACCGATTCCCACGCCTGAGGAAACGCCGTTTGAAGAACTGGAGAGCGACGCTGCCGCAAAACCCGGCGCCGACATGGATCAGTTTACCCAGCTTATGGATAATGAGACCGCTTTGAAAGAAAAGGAAGACCAGAAGCTCAGGATCGAAATACCGGGTAATTTCATACGCTATATGATGGCACGGACGTTCTTTAAAAAAGCCCTTGAAATGATGGATGGCCAGGATGGTTTTGAATGCGAGCCGGATGAGCTGGAGTGCTCCATCGATCCCCTTGAGCTTGCTGATTTATCTCCCTTTTTAACGATTGATAAAGAGAACTTTAAGCTGTCAGCCAAAAAAGCCTCCTATGGCTACCGATTATACGACCTGTGGGCCGGTGAGGAGGATTCTGTATACATACAGTGGTCCGGGGAAATCAGGGTTGAAACCAGCTCTAAAATGAAGCTTGACTTGAAGGATAATGCTACCCTGGCGGTTATACCGCTGCATGAACCCGACGCGGCAAACGGATACTCAACCGATGTTGAGGTCTCTGAGCGCTGGCTTGACCGGGCACAGTTGGTACTCGAGCTGCCTGATGACCGGTGCAGTCCGCTCCAGGGTAACCAATATAACGATAAGTACATTACCTGGACGACACCCTTTTCATGCAACTGCACGGGAAATGACGCCGGTAAGACCAACTATTGTGTTGTGGACCCGTATGAACGGGAGGAATCAGAAATTAACATAGATGATCTTGAAAGCGCGGGTGCTGATCTGGTTGAAGTCGTCTGCACCGATCCGCTCACAACGGCTGAAGGTGAAAACCTGTCCGAATATCTTTCTAACCAGGGATATTCCGATGAGTTTGTTGCCCAGGTCATCACCACGCTGCGGGATTTTGGCTGTGCCGGCCGGACCGTTACCCGTGTAGCTACCGAGGAGGGTTTGATAACCTCGGCCATCGGTCTTGAGTTTACCAATATTATGGACCTCGGCGCACTGCAGGCCACCATGGAGCCCGGTATTTTCACGATCAAATTTCCGTTTTTCGGTACTGCCATTCAGTATCTCGAAAAAACCTGGTGGGGCTGGCTGTTCAGCTGGATTATCGAGATCATTCAAAAACTGCTTGAAGCTATTATCAGTGCCAAGGGAACACTTCTCTTAAATGTCCTTGTCAATACGGCAAGTGCTTCCCTGGGCGACCAGGAAATGCTGCTCCACGGCGTGATCAGCCACAGCCTGGGCACAGATGACAGTGATCCTGATATAAGCATCGGGCTGCGGCGGCTGGCAACGGATGCGCCTGAAGTGAAGATCACCAATTTCGGTTTTTCCTGGGAAACGCCCTCATGTGACAGTATGGACGGCCCCGAGGACCTCCTGAACCTGATTACCTGTCCATTTGAAATCCTGGTCAATCTGCTGAAATATGTGCTGTCCCCCATCACCAATCTGCTGCTCACCCTGGCAGATCATATGTTTGATCTGATGAATTTTATTAATGATGAAATTTCAGGTGTCGTTATTAATGAAGTGGCTAAAATAGAAGACAGTAACCAGATAGCCGCGCTCATCAAAGGCACGGTTGTCTCAACCAGCACCAATCCCTATTATCTGGCCGAAGAATACGCTGATCAGGAACAGCTGGGCCAGCTGCTGGGAGTTGTGACGGATTCCCTGCCCGTTCTGCAGGATCTGGCCAAAACCATTCCTCCGCCGCTGGTGCAGCTTTGTCTGCTGGCTGGAAACAGCGACACTGCCGGCGGCGTTGCCTGCCAGATTGTCAAGATTTTTGCCGGCGGCTTTGATGTCGACTCCGGCAGCAAGGGGGTCAATGAGGTCCGGGTCGATATACCGCGCCTGGGCGCCAAAACACATTACCGCAGCATGGCTGATTTTGAAGAACTGTCAAGTATGCTCAATGACGACCTGCCGCCGGTACGGTTCTGTCTGCCGGGAGACAATCCTCCCGGGTCCGAGGTATATGATCAGGATGACCTGCTGATCCTGACCGATTTTAATGAAATTGATATCTCCGATGAGGAAAGCGCCAAACCGCATGACTGGCGAACCCAGTCGGCCCTGTTCCTGGATCTCAAGGCCCACGGACAGCTCTCCATCCCGGGCCTGGCATCACTGCTGATAAAACCCACCGAGCGTACAAACCTGCTCATTAACGAGGTTTTTGTCTGCAAGGATAATGAGTACTGCAACCCCGCTAAAAATTATATCAGAGACCGCGCAGAGCTCGCGCTTTGCTCCATGGCTTCAGACATCTGGTACTCCCTGGCCTTTAGCGAAGAGGAGCAGCAATACTATAACCTGGCCGCGGACATGGAGCCCGAGCTTATCGCCACGCTGATGGTATTTGCTGAACCAGTGGAAGGCGATCTGCCGGATGATTTCAGTGAAGATCTGGAAGCGGTGGCCGAGTGGCTCTCGCAATGCCAGGAAGCGTTGAGTGAGCTGGAATGGGCGCTGCCGGGACCGTCAATCTGCGAGGACCTGGCCGGAAGCAGTGCGAAAACTTTAAGTGCGCTCTACCAATTCCGTGATACCGTGCTGAGCACAGATGAAAAAGGTATATTCTACCGCACGGCCTATTACCGCCTGCGGACCGACCTGGTGGCTCTTTTTGACGCCCACCCGCATCTGTTAAACCGCACGGCAACATTCATTAACCGGGTAGCGCCCCGGCTGCAGACTGCCGGTCCGCAAGAGATCATTGTCCTGTCAGCCGGTGATCTTGCTGAATGCCGCTCACTGCTACATGATATGATTAAAGTGTCAAACGGGCCGCTGAAGCAGACCCTTACCCGGCTGCGAACCGATCTGGAAACGGGCACCCTGCTGCCTGCTCTGGGCATCCGCGTTGAGTAACACATGCAACGGTATCTAAGAAAAATCTTGTGCAATGTCCTGTCGGTGCTGCTACTGAGCGCGTTGTTATATGCGGAAGAGACTTGCCCTGCTCCCACCCTGTCCCCGCCGGCCCGGGCCGCACAGGTTGAGGTTAATCTTGATAAATTCAACGGTGAGATTTCACTCAATATATCCTCAGCCGAAGGGCTCATCATTGACTGCAATTCCTTTTACCTGCTGCAAAACAGTGTTCGCTATGATGTGCGTGATTGCGGCCTGGTGGATGCCGCTGATGTATGCGGCGTGCCCATAATGTTTCAGGAGCTTACTGTTGAGGTTACGTATATTGAAGGATTTGATTTTCTGGGCGCTTTTACGCTTGTTCTCAACGACAGCTCCATAGATATCCCTGCGGATAATGCTGATGCATATGATGCCGCCTGGGTGTATGCATCAACAATCGCGCAAGCCTTTTCGCCGGTACCGGGCTGCCTGACACTGCCTGAGGCCCAATATGTTTTTAACCGGGGAGATGCTATCTGCATCTTTGCTGTTCTGCCGTTTCTTGATGCGGGTGATGAAATCCGTATTGAGACATCTACGGTTAAGAGACTCTATCGACATACTGTTATAGAACACCAGGAGACCTGGGACAGTCGGGGGATAAGCTCGATTTATAGAGTTCTGAACCTGAATGGTCCGCTGTCATACGGGGACTGGAAAGCCACTATCTATGTAAATGATACGGAGGCTGTCAGTGAATCCTTTACCGTACAGATGAGAAAGAGAGGCAGCAGTTAAAGACTTATAAATGGCAGTTTTTCTTCTCAATTCATTTATTTAACCGCAGACTGTCGCGGAACCTTTTGCTCCCGCGACAGTGCGGAAGCAAAAACTGCATTCGCTTCACGATATTAGTTGTTTAGTGAATCTGCTTAAAATTTGCAAAGGTATAGCAGAATTCTTTTTTAGATTGCAATGACGAATGGTGAGCACAACGCAGTAGAATGGACGTTTTTCAACAGCCCCGCTTTCTGGCAAACCATATGACGCTGAATAACTCCATAATGATCGGCCTTGCTTGCGGTGTCTTATCGTATATTACCCTGTATATCGGCAAAGGGCTCCAGAAATATGCCATTGAGGGCTTTAAAACAAAAAAATCCATAAAGAACAAACATTCGGGAATCTGGATTTTCGGAACCATACTCACGGTTTTATTTACGCTTATCCACTGGATTGCCTTAAACTTTGCCCCTATCAACCTGATCGCCCCCCTTGAAGGCACAGGCCTTGTAACACTTCTTTTTTTCTCATACTATGCCCTTAAAGAATCCATGACAGGTAAGGAAATAACGGGCGTCGTTTTCATTATCATTGGCACGGTTCTGGCCGCCCTTTACAATACCAATGCAGGAGAGGTTGATACATCCCGTTTCAGCATGACGATGTTTTTAATTATATCCGTCCCGCTTGTCCTTATGGAGATCATTCTGATTATTATTTCAAGATTCAGCGGCTATAAATTCGCCGGATTGGTCATAGGCTTTAGCGGGGGCACCATGATGGCACTGCAGACCCTGACAAAACGCCTGTCATTCATGGATGATTACGCCCTGATTTTTATACCGCTGGCCCTCTTGTTTGCCACTGCAACCCTTGTATTTACTCAACTGGCCTTTGCCAAGGCAAAGGCCACTCAGGTTGTACCCTGCTTCACGTCGGCCAGCATCATTATCGCCTCTTTGTCAGGGAAAATGGTTCTGAATGAAAGACTCGTCACTATACAGATCCTTGGTATTGTTACCATTGTTATCGGTGTGATTCTGTTAACCGCGTTCCAGAAAGAGCAGGCAAATAGCAGGCTTAACGGCAATCTGTTCCGGTTGAAACGTTTTTAATTGCATAATCATCGCTGCGCTGATAACCGGCCGATTTCCCGGATGTGGTCAGTTCCTCATACAGTGAAGAAATACCGTCAATCATTTTGGTCTCATCAAACAGCAATTCTGCCCGTGCCCGACTGGCCCTGCCCATCTCCTGAGCTTTGCGGGGATTGTCAAGCAGCTGAGCAATCGCCCGGGCCAGGGCCTGGGAATCGCCCGGCGGAACAAGTATGCCGTTCTTGCCGTTTTCCACGGCTTCCGGAATACCTCCTACCCTGGTGGCGACGATCGGTTTTCCGGACGCCATTGCCTCTATCAGTGACCTCCCGAGCCCCTCTGCCAGCGAGGGTAGGATAAAGACATCAAGGAGCGAAAGTATGTCCGGAATATCATTTCTTTTGCCGGTAGCAACAATGTACCGTGTGACACCCAGGGATTCTGCATGACTTCTCAGCACGTCAATCTTCTTTTGGCTGGCGCCGCCGCCCACAACGAGGCACATAAGCCGTCTTTTTTCATCAGTTAATATTTTAACCGCCTCAAAAAGAGTCTTAAACCCCTTGCGCTCTGTCAGCCTGGCAACAATGCCGATGATGGCGCAATCCGCAGAGAGGCCCAGAGCCTTCAAAAGCTCCTGGTTCTTTTCCTGCGGAGCAAACTGGCTGAGATTGACGGCCGTATGGATCGTGGTGACATGACGGGGAGGCAGGCCTGATTGGATCATAACATCCCTGATATGCTCAGATATTGCGATGATCCGGTTGGTGAGCGTGCCGTAGAGGTAGCGGCTTAATGCGCCTCCTTTAAGCGGCACATGATTATGCTTTGTTCTAACATGGGCTTGAACGCCCGCGATTTTTCCGGCAAGCACACTCAGCAAATGATCAACATACCCATGAGCATTGATCAGATTGACCTGCTCCCGCCGCAAAAAAAGGCTGAGCTTTATGAGCGCCGGCACGAAATGCTTCATGCTGAGGGGAACTACTTCAAGGCAGCGCTCCCGGGCGCTGAGTTCAATGAATGAATGCGGCTGACACACAACTATCACCCGGTATCCTCTCTTGTGGAGTTCCTGAGCCTCCTTCAGTGTCCGCATGGTCTGTCCGGTAAGATGTGTTTGCCTGTCGATCTGTACAACGGTAATCATAGTGGAGCTCCTGCTCAGAGCATCTTACTGCTGCCGGTTAGAACAGGTATTGCTGAACAATTTTTGGTATGCGCAGAAAGACACTGTTTGGTGAGATATGTCGCTTGCCTGCATACGCTTCATACTTTCTTAAAATCTCCAGATGATTCTCAACATAGGTACTGATATCATCAGGATGAACTTTTTTGTAATCGCATTCCTTAACGACTGTCGCCTTAATCTCTTCATCTGTGATTTCAATGGAGAGTTTTTGCAAAAGCTGCTTGAAGTAGAAGAATCTATTATTGCAGAAATCTTCATAATACAGGGGAAAAGCATCAACACCAGCGCACCGTAAGTCCTGGAAAAATCCCTTTCGATAGGCAATTCTTTCTTCACACTTTCTGATTATTCTCTTTAAAACCATCCAGTTTACTTTTATTTTAGGTAAATCATTGATGGTGACATCATAAAACTGCAGATGCCCGCTGTTGCCTTTCCCATTGCCGTGATATTTCGACAATGCCCATCTCAGCACATCCTGCCTGATGAGAACAAAAGCAGTAACATCATATTTTTTCAGCAGGGAAAAAATTTCTGCATTCCACTGCTTTCTTAACCTCATCTTGAATCCGTGACTGGTGTGCGGCGCAAACTTAAATTTACAAACACTATTGTATGTGGAATAGATTGCGTTAAGTGCTGCAAGATGGTTTTCTGATGTGTCGTAGATCATTGACAGACATTTTAAAAAATCTTCTTTTGTAATGTCTTTGCCTAAGGCCCCTTGATTATTAAGAAACATATGTCTGTCAAACGGTTCAATAAAATCAGAGATAATTTCGGTTTGCTTGAAATTATTCAAAATGCTGACAAGGGCGCACGAGCCTTCTTTTTCGGAATTAAAAATAATAAAGTTTTTCATGCATAATCCTGCAAAATGAGGAACATGATCCTTTTATGCACGGCAAGACAACAGCCCCCCCGATGCATCGGAGTGGCTTTACTAGGCCTTTTGTCGCCGGATCCCGCTTTATTACGGGACGCCGGGGGTTTTTATGAAGACAATAAACCTATTCTAATATGCCGGGGTTATGTTTTTGTTAGGATAGATTTAGGTTTATGTTAATTAAGGTGTTGAGGAGAAAATAAGAATTTGAGTAGTGAGTGCTGAAAGAGGGAGGCTGATAGAAATCCAGTGGTTTTCATGAAACGTGATTATTGATATTCGGAAAGCAATGGAGCCGGGCATAGGTAGTGAACTGTTTTTCTGACTGGATTTACCGGATTGACATGATTTTTCAATATGGCTTGAGCCATATTGAAAATAACATCCCGTTCATCCGGTTAATCCTGTCTAACAATAAAAACCCGGGACCTCGTACTTCAGAAATGCAAAAGGAGGGTTTAATATCAATGCCGAGTATGTGATACTTCTCATGATCATTGGTAATCTCCGAGCCGGGCAGGAGCAGCATATTATACTGTTCCCACGCTTTTCCGGCACCGGCCCATAGCTGCTGCAAATACTCATGAAAATCTTCCTGGAGCACGTAATAGGGCCGCCCGTTAGCAAGCCGGTTGTTTTCCCGCGTGCGCCTGTCGAAAGTATGGTCTGTAATGGCTATGGCATCAAAACCGTTTGCTCCGTAGAGATCAATTACTTCATCCAGCGATAACAGACCGTCGCTATGATTCGTATGGATGTGAAAATCGCACAGCAGCCATTCGCCGAACATGGGGAGTATCCTTTCAATGATGTGTTACTGTAAAACAGCAGATAGCAGACGCCGTAACCATGAAAACAGCCTGCAGCCTGTTCTGTATTCTTATTATGTTTATGAGCGGATGTGCCCCGGCTATCAGGGTGATGCATTTTACTGACAGCACATATTCACCAACCGGCAGGGTTGAGGTATTCAGAACCGCTCTGCCGCAGCGCCCCTATACCGAGATTGCCCAGCTTGAGACATCCGCACATGATGAAAAGGCTGTTTCACTGTTGAGAGCAAAGGCCCGGGAAATTGGGGCTGATGCTATTATCCTGATTGGTGAGGCATACCGCGGGACCTCTTATGGATATTAACCACTTGGTCGATCAAAAAACTGATTGCTATCGCTGCCAAGTACAATAAGTAAACGGCTCGATGGTTGTCTTGTTCCCGTCAGAGTAAGTGTCACAATTTTTTCAAAGCTCCTCATCGCTCATGCAAGCATACCCTTGTACTGTTCACCACAGCTTCTTCCTTTAAAGTGCTACATAGTATCAAATCCTATCAGAAGACAAGGGCCTGATCAACCGCAGATGTGGTTTGAAAGGGTGAGCATACAAAGTTTTAACAATATATTAACAGTACATTAACTGTCTCACCTTTCCATTTCAAAATGTCATCTTATTCCCGTAATTAATCATTATTTTATCATAGTCTAACAAACCATTAACAGAGTTCTGCGATCATAGTTAAATCCGAAAAACAATATCTAACCAGCTGAAAAGGGGGTGATAGTCGCAACTCTGATTTCATACATTATTTTACGTCTAGCCCGCATTATTCATCAGCATGTAGTGAACGCACTATCCCCTGGTGTTTACTACAAAAAAACCTTCCGGCACGCCTGCCGCCGGTGGCATCGGATTGGGCTGCAAAGGCGGTGCGAGCGATGTCTGGTAATCAAGAAAACAGCTGTTTTTGCGAGCACATAGCCTGAAGCACGCAGCCCGATGCCGCAGGCCGACCGCTAATAATCATGAATAATGCGGGCTAGCAATGACCCTCGCTTAAAAGGCGAAGCTTTAAGCTGCCCCCTGTACGGGGGCTTTTGATCCCATTGCAACGCAGCCGAGTGCAGTGGTTGCTCTGCGGATCAAGGAGGCAAACTGTTTGAGCGTAGTGAGTTTTTGCCTCCGCCGCAGGCAAGCACTGCATGAGGGTATCCGTCTTTGGCGGGCAAGTTGCAGGGTGGCCTTTCTTTTGCATACTTTTCTTTGGCCAAACAAAGAAAAGTATGGGTGTTGAAAGCGATCTTTTCTTTTAACAACTTTAATGTTCCTCCCCGAATCGTTCAAAACGATTCTGTTTAAGACCCTGAGCTATGACGAAGGGGCGCACGGTTGAAAGTCGCAGATCCGCCTCGGGAGAGCCGTGAGTTTAGAAATTTAACTAACCTTTTAAATCATAAATTTCTCAAAAGGAGAAGAACCAATGAAAAAAAGTTTCTCTACTATAATCGCAGTCCTGTTATGTGTGCTGCTGCCGGCAACATACGTCTTCGGACAACCCATATCAGCTGCAAAAATAGCCGGCTTTGCAATTGAAGATGCCGAGATTGCAACCTATTCCGCTGAACACCAGGCTGTGTACATCTCTGCCAAGTCAACCATAGAAATCATCAGCATTGCTGACCCTGCCGCCCCTGATGTAAGCAGCAAGATCAGCATTGACATTTCAGCGTACGGAAGCGCAGTAAACAGCGTTGCGGTCTATGGCGATCTTGTGGCCGCAGCAGTTGAAAATGAAGATGCACAGGCCAACGGCAGCGTTGTCTTCTTTGATCATGCCGGCACCTTCCTGGCCGGTTTCGATGCCGGGGCCCTGCCCGATATGGTCACGTTCACACCCGACGGGAACTATGTGCTCGTGGCAAACGAAGGCGAGCCCAATGATGAATACACGCTTGATCCGGAAGGCAGCCTTACCGTTATTGACATCTCCCAGGGCTTGGCGCAGGCACAGGTTACCCAGGTCGGATTCACATCCTTCAACAGCAGTAAAGACGACCTCATTGCTGAAGGCATACGTATTTTCGGTCCCGGGGCAACCGTGGCACAGGATTTGGAACCTGAATATATTGCTGTTTCTGATGATTCACATACCGCCTGGGTCACACTCCAGGAAAATAACGCTGTTGCAGAGCTTGATATTGCCACTAAAACTGTTAGCGCCATCCATCCGCTTGGTTATAAAAGTTACGACTCCCGGAGCAGGGGGATTGATGCAAGCGATAAAGACGGCGCTATCAATATCCGGCGCTACCCGGTCCTGGGGATGTACCAGCCCGATGCAATTGCGGCTTTCAATCACGCAGGACGTACCTACCTGATAACAGCAAATGAGGGCGATGCCCGGGATTACGACGGCTTCAGCGAAGAGGCCCGTGTTGAAGACCTGACCCTTGATCCTGAGGCTTTTCCTGAAGCCGGAGCGCTGCAGGCAGCGGATGTGCTGGGACGACTGAAAACGTCAACAGTCATGGGCGATACCGACAGTGATGGCGATAATGATCTGATTTACAGTTACGGCGCACGGTCCTTTTCCGTTTGGAAGCCTCACAAAGGTACATTGAAACAACAATATGACAGCGGAAACAAACTGGCCAAAATCACAGCAGCACTTCATCCTGAAGCATTCAACTGCAATGACGGAATAATAAGCGAATTCGACAAGCGCAGCGATGACAAAGGCATTGAGCCGGAAGGGGTCACCGTCGGTACAATCGGCGATAGACGCTATGCCTTCATCGGCCTTGAGCGTGGTCTCGGCGGTATCATGATATTTGATATCACTAACCCGCGGGAGCCCGCCTTTGTCACCTGGGTACTCTCCAATAACGGCAGCGGAGCAGACGGGAACGACATTGCACCCGAGGGTATAGCGTTCATCGCTCCGGAAAGCAGTCCTAACGGCAAAGCGCTGCTGGTCGGTACGTTTGAAGAAAGCGGCTCGGTAGCAATCTATGAACTGTCATTGCAACAGGACACGCAGATATCCATTGCTCCGCAGGCCGGAACTATCGGCACCTCCCTCATCATAACGGGCCACAATTTCGGCAGCAAATCCGGCAAGGTACGGATCGGCAATAAAAGCGCAAAAACAATCCTGTGGACTGACACGCTGATTCAGTGCACACTCTTTAATCAGATGAAGCCCGGCACATACGATGTAACCATAACACCTTACAAAGCTGAACCGATCCTTTTCAGTGATTATTATACTGTCAGTCTTCCCGAGGTATCTACCATCGATCCCCCGCAGGGGGCTGCTGCCGGAGAATCCGTTATGCTGACCGGAAAGTATTTCGGTTCGGCAAAGGCCAAACTGAGAGTGTATCTATACGACGGCTGCTCAAAAACGATTGCACCAGACCTGACGTATACAATGGACCCGCTTACCGGCGAAAGCACCTGTACGTTCACTATGCCCGATCTGCCGCCCAGCACTTATGATCTCAAGCTACGCACCTTGATTGGATGGTCGGAACCGATCCCGTACGAATGCATCAACCCTGATTACCAGGACCTGCGCACCATCTCTGTCGTCAGCACCAATGATTTTCACGGTGCCCTTGTCGGCAGGGTACACTCCTGGTCAAACGGTGATGCGGTTGGAGGTGCCGACTGGCTGGCAGGCTACCTGAACATTATCCGTGATGAAAATCCCAAAGGCTATCTGTTTGTTGACGCCGGAGATATGATGCAGGGTACGCTCACCTCAAACTACTTTTATGGTGAACCGACCATTGACGTGTTCAACGAAATGGACCTGAAAGCTACCGCACTGGGCAATCACGAGTTTGACTGGGGATTGAGTATACTGGCTGACCGCATGGCGCAGGCTGGTTTCCCGTTTATATCCGCCAACATTATGTACCGCGATCATAAAGACCGTTTGCGGCACTGGTGCACCCCCTACATCATTAAGAAGATCAACGGTATTAAGGTCGGCATTATCGGACTCACCACTACCGACACTCCCATTATTACCAATCCGGTTCATGTGGCCGACCTGGAGTTCGTTGAACCCGCTGCTGCCGTAACCGGCCTTATCCCCGAACTGCAACAAAAGGGGGTAACCATGGTTGTTGTCGTTGCTCACATGGGCGGGTTCTGGAACAGCAGCAGTGCAGCAGTGGAAGGAGAAGTTGCCGACCTGGCCTGTGCGCTTGATGCCGATGATGTTGATCTTATTGTCTCAGGGCATACCCACTCACGCATTGACGAGGTGATTTGTGACATACCGGTCGTCCAGGCCTATTCAGGCGGTACGGCCTTTGCCCGGGTCGACGTTAGCGTGGATGTGTACAATAAAAGGGTTGTCGGATATGACATGAACGAATTCCCAACCACAACATACCAGACATACAGCGGCAGTCCGGCAACCTATGAGGGAGTTACGGTTTCTCCGGACCCGAACGTTGCTGCAATTGTCGGCTTGTATGAAGCCCAGATAGACGATATCAAAAACCAGGTGCTGGGCCAAACAACAGCCCCAATTACCCGCCAGTACAGATATGAGTCCGTCATGGGCGACTGGGTCACGGACATCATGCGCACCTATGAGTCCGGTATTGACTTCGCGCTCACCAACAGCGGCGGCCTGCGTACGGATATTGATGCCGGCGACATTACCTTTGGTGAGGTCTACGAAGCACTTCCCTTTGACAACTCGCTGGTTGTGGTAGAGCTTGACGGAAATGAAGTACGTCAGGTGTTGGAAGAAGGTGTCACCGGTGCCCACGGTGTTGTCCAGGTGTCAGGCCTGCAGTTTACCTTCGATTATGACGCACCCGCCGGAAGCCGCATTATCGGAGATATTATTGACCTGAACACCAGCTTGCCGATCGATCCGGTCGCCTTGTACCAGGTTGCCGTAAATGACTTCATGGCAAACGGCGGTGACGGCTATGCTACCCTGGCTGCCAACCCGCAAACAAATACCTTCTTTCTGGTGCGGGATATCGTTGTCAGCTGGATCATGGCCAACTCACCCTTCACAGCACCTGACCCGACGGTTGAGCAGCGTATGACTGCCTTAGGCACACCACCATCATAAACGTTTTCAATAACAATAACGGAGCAGGGTTTCATCTAACCCTGCTCCGTTTTATTCGTTACCCGGCACTCAGAACTCAACACTTATCTATCATCCTGTCTAACAAGTGTCTGCCTCATTTTATTTAAACAGACAACGAACAACTTACAACTGACATTTTATAACTTGAGGCATTTTAGCTCACTTTATTTACCCACAACTCAAAAGTCATTTCAATATGATAGTTCGGCCCGACCCCACACTGCCTCGCCCCAGCTGATTGAAGTTATTTAATTATTTAAGGACCCCTTTTGTTCTAAATTGAGCAAGCTGCTTCTATTTTAAAATATCTTCGATGAAGAAGAATGAATCAAGATCTTTCTTGCCATGCTCTTCAATCCATGAATCGCTCAATCCCCTGGAAACAATCTCGCCTTTTAAATTCAAAGAGTAAAACCGACCATCTGAAATAGCTATTTTTATAAGGGGTAAAAACCCGGTTTGGTTCTCAACATCAAGGGAAGTTATGGCGTTGCCTTGCGGCAGCATAACACCATACCATTTTTCACTGCCTCTCCATTTATTGCCGAAATACGATTTGCGGCCAAAATAGGGTGGCGCCTGCCCCCAAATCTCTTTGCTATCAAGCAGAAATAATGAATAATAATAGTCGTGATCATTGCTTCCTTTAATCACCTGCCTAAGATCATTATTGCAGCCGCTTGCTATTATAGCTTTTCTACCGTTCGAGATCATTTCGGCTGTAACTATCTTGCTCAGTTGACCGGGATGAAAGTATTCACCGGCAAGCATTCCATCTTCACTAATTATAACTATTCTGCTGGCATACCATGTAGGATCATGCCCTGTGGCGATTATTTCCAAACTACCATCATTGTCCAAATCAACAGCCAAAAGATTCCGGACAGTAAATTTTCTGCTATTGCCGCCGGCATAAGGAAAAGACTCAGGATATGTATTGAATTTCCAGAGTATTCCTCCCTTACGACTTAAAACTATAATAGTGCCAGGATCTGCACCATTGTGAGAGGTCCCAATAACAATTTCATTCCGGCCGTCGTTATCAATATCAGCTAAAATGTCTTTTTCAATTTCGGATCGGATATCTTTAACCCATAAGGTGTTCCAATCTTTATTCAGGGCCATGACAATACTTCCCTCATATTTAACCCTGAAGATATCTTTGGGCTTTTTAAAATCATTGATCAAGAAAATGATGCCGGCAACTATAAGCCCAGTAGCAATGCCTTGTATATAACCATTCTTTATAAATGTACTTGTCTTCATCATGATGGCCCCTTTGATATTCATCAATCATCTTTTCTTTTGAGCAGATATTTTTCCTATCATACCTGCCAAACCAATCCCCAGGAAAACCAGTCCAAGCGGTATAACCAGTTGTTCCAACCACTGATGGGGTATATTATTAAATAACGCTGATGCCTGAAGGTACTGATGGCCATGACCATAATTCTGCAAGCCAAAATCAAAATAATGATTAAGGCTTTTATTTGAAAGGATGTTTATTGGATCCAGCCGCCAGGGAGTTTGAACTTTATAATATAATTCCGCTTGTTTATTTAAATGCACAATCCGGTCCCATTTTAAGATGTTGTTATTATCTATTGACAAACCGGGTATGTCCGAAAGGAATTCACGTAATGCTCTGCGTTCAAAACTGCCGCCACCCCAGCATTTTTTTATCGGAAACCATTTAGACCTAACTACAGAAGCCCTTGTTAAATAAGAAAAGTTTATTTCGCCTCTCAAATGTTTTTGTTTAAAACTCAAATAATTGGGTGATAGAACTGATGTTTCAATTCGACATTCATAACTGTAATCAGATATCCCATTTAAGATCATTTCTTCCTTTATCATGTCAACGGCCTGCCGCATACTCTCTTGCCTAAATTCATGCATAAGGCAGATTTCATATTCAATACCAGAAGCCGTTTCCTTGCAAACGCAGAACTTGCTGTCATATTTTACACCATACCAGTTTGATTCATTAGAATGAGAACGGTTGTTTTTTAAAACTTCCCGACCATCAGTATCTACTCCTATCCCGGGATAATAACAGTCTGTACCCGAACATACACCTCGCAGCTTAAGTTCAAAATCGAATGAATAGCCCTGAGGTTTTAAAGGTTTTAATATTGCCAATCCAATCGGCAATTGACCAAAACCATTTTCAATCCCGCGGATTTGAAAATGAGCCTTGGTTTCTAAAATGCCGGAGGGAATAATCGACTGATCAATCTTAATATCAATTTTTTCTTCCTTGGAACCAACATTCCTATATTGATCCGAAAACAGGAGCCATAGATCAACATGTAAAGATACTGTACTTGTAAGTTTTAAACTCATGAGGATGACGCCAAAGGCTATAAGCAAAATTCCTAGGACAAAAATCGAGGTGTATTTGTTTTTTATGGAATGACTAAAAAATTGATTTATACAACTGAGGCTGGTGCAATAAAACCATCTTATAAATCCGAAAACAAGGTGTATTTCTTTTCGATAAAATCCGGTTTTAAATTCACCAAAAATCAGAATCGATTCAATAAATGAAACAATTATGAAAAAAACCAAATTTTCAGTTTGGAAAACCACTATGTTATAGAGGATAGGTACTTTTAACAACCAACCTGGTTCAAAAAATAAATTTCCACAGTATAAAAAAAGAAAAGGGGATACTGTTAGAATGAATAGTACTATACCGATCATAAAATTTTCTTCAAATACGAATTAAATCCTGCAATGCCTCAAAACGACTTCTTTTCAGACCCTCGATCTTCATTACATCGGCGATTCTATTGTAAGGGCGGTTGGAAATAATTCTTTTGGCGATTTTTGGGCCAACACCTGGTAATAAAATAAGATCCTTAAATTCTGCCCTGTTGATATCTAAGGCATCGTTTATATCCGTGTTTAAAATTGTTATCAACAGATAGCCCAGGGATAAGAGATAAGCTTCTATTTTGGGCAGGAAAAACCCAAAAGAAAAAACTCCCAAAATAATTGCTAAAGAATAATCCAAAAGTTTTGCTCCTGCTAAAAGGATAAGGAAGGTTAAAGTTATTAGAAAGGGCAAAAAATAAATATAAAACAAAACCAAGTGCAGTCTGGAAACTAATTTTGAAAACTTTGTTTTTAGTAAGTTAGGTACCCTGTTAAGCCGTGCGGCAACATCATTCCACGCAATTAATGTCACTAGAAACCAAAGAAAAAACATAAGCACTATGCCCTGGTTGCCGAAAAAAAATCCAGCTATTTCCTCTGAAGATGTTGTTTTCGGGATAACCCAGTTAGTACTTATTGCTTCAAATTTTTGAAGAATGTTTGGTATTGATTCTCCATTTAGTTCCGACAAACCTACTTTATTCAAAAGTGATACGCTCTTGGGTAAAATGAAATAGATCAAAAAAACCAGTGCAATCACCAGAGCTTGTAAGGTTTTGGTTGTTTGCCGACCGAAAGTAGCATATCTTGCGGCATCGGAAACCTGTCGGATAGCTTCCAGGAACATAATTCTAGTTAAGACTTGGGCACAAGAAATACTTAGCTTTTTAGGAGAATCTGCAATAAATTCAACCGTAAAGATCATAACCGGCGCACAAATGCTCATCGCCAATAACAAACGTTCTATAGTAGTCGGTGATTGCAGCAAGCGACCATTTGTAAAAATTATTAAAAGACACAAAAAACCGACAATTATGCCCGAGCCTATGATTATTGTGGTAAATTTTCCAAGACTTTTATTGCTTCCAGTCTTTAAAGATCCTTTTGCCACAAGCACTGCTGTAACAATCAGAACAAAAGCAAAGTATAAAAATGTAGCTTCAGCATAGCCCGAAAGCCAATATCCGAAAAGCCCGGCCGCAAAGATCAGAAGCAGAGCTATAATCCATCCGATCAGATCAGACAGTATTCCGTAAGCTACCGGTTTCCCCACTTGACCTCTTCTATGCCCCATACCCTCCGGGAAGGCATATGCTAATATAAGCCAGGTCGCCAGCTTTACTTTACCGGGAGAGATAACGGTAAAATTATAAATGCTGTAAAAACAGACCATAGTGTAGATGATAGGAAAACCGATAACATTGCTTGCTGAAAAAATTTTCCCCGTAAACATTGCCGCAAACCAGTCCCGCAGCAAAAGAATCAAAACACTTAAAAATACAATGTCAAGACAAGTTAAACTGTTTATCCGTTTTGGAGTAATGCCGGGTTTATATTTCATTCGCATCAAACGAAATAGCAGTGAGAGGGTGGCAATAATGCCTATAATATTAATAATGTTTTCCGTTAGGTTAAAATAATTAGAAAGAATGAAAAAAAGAGCTGTTACCAGGATCGAACTAAAAACACATATTCGAAAAGAGCGTTGGGGAAAAGGAGAAGACAAAAAAAAATTCGGTTTAATCCAAATAACTGTTGATACAAGGACAGCAGCCGTTAGGTGAGAAAAGGCAAACAGGAAAAAGGAATTGAATGTATCAATAACATTATGATCAAACATGTGCTTTTATGGTAGGGGTTATGCTTGTCTGAAACCCTGGCGCACAAACTCCGTCCTGCCTGGATTGAAAAACGGGATCTTCGCCAGATATTAAAAATGATAAAAACTAAATTATCGGGATACACCCGAAATTTATCGGGAATGCAGCACTTGATATATGACAATAAATCAACAATTCCAAACCTTGCCAACCATAAGCAAACCTTTTGCGACATCATTTATTCAGCCGGATCACACCGGTTTGGGGGTGGTGTGATTTCTAAACTATTTTTCTCTCTGCACGGTAACAATTGTTGATCGCAGAATATCCGACGGAACTGTTTTCAAGGTATCGCCTGGTTTATAAAGCTCTTGTTTGGTTGTTGCGATGGCAATGATTTCAAAAGGTTCTCCAATGCCATTATTTTCGGTACCAAAATAACAGAGGGACTGCCATCTTCCATCCGGACCAACGGTGGGAATGTTCTGCACCCACCAAAGATTTGTTACAAGGGGGTGGATTAGAATGTAGACGTTTAACTTTGGATCACTAACTGTTCCCCGTACCAATTCCGTCATTGTGACTGTTGCCCCCTCAGCCGGGCTGGTAATTTCAATTTTGAGGGCATCCACCTTTGTTTCTTCCGGACCGCTTGATTTTGTTTGCTTTAGCTCATTGATTTCACGGTCCTCTGAATAACAACTGGAAACGATAGGCCCAAGCAATAAAAAAATGATGATGAAATAACAGTTAGCTTTTCGCATTACAAAACTCCTTAATATAAAAGTTAATAAAAAAATCTCATATGAGATGTCATTATTGTAACTTCATTTCATGTTCTTCAACCCTCCTTTGGAGACGATTAACCCATTCCTTCATTTCTTCCAGCGTTCTTTTCGTTTCTATTTCTCTGCGAAGCTGATCAAAATCAGTACAGATCTTACTATGATTCTCTTTCATTAAAGATTCCAGATCATCGAATCGTTTGTCAAACCAAAAAACAATTGCGCAGCAGAACGTGAGGATAGCAATAAATACAGCAATATCCCTCCACACCCTCATCGCCGATTTTTCTCCTAATTGTTTTAAAAATTTCATATAAGTAATTAATTCACTCTTATTACACGACGAGTTACGCGATTTTTATATTTTGCAATTTCATTAAAAGAAAGCGTGTATCCCTGCTTACAGGGGAAATCGAATTTTTTTTCTGCTGCCAGCAGGATAATCTCAAATCTTCCATATCCACCAAAAAAGGCTGTTGTTTCCCAATTGCCTTGGTGGTCGGGTAGAATCGTGTTTTGCACCCAACACTTACTTGAAATTACAGGCCTCACAAGAAGACAATATTTAAAGTTATCTTTTGTCACTTTGCCATGAATCACTTCAGTGGAATCTACCCGGGCCGGAATTGTAAGATAAAAAAAGGTTATCAAAACCAGAGCTAAAATGAACAGCCCTATGCTGAGAGTGAACCATTTCGTTCGGGTTGTTTTAAAAAATGATGGGATCCAAGAGACGACAGTTATAAGGCAGAAAAAAAATAGTATCCAAAAAACTGTGATTGCAAAGTAACCGCCGGGACGGTAAATAGCAATTCCAAGGTCAACACCCATACTCACGGTATCAAAATAGTCAGCTATTAAACGGTTAATTAATGCTGCTATTAGACCGCCTATGATACTTGCAATAATGCCTATGACAAGGTCACGGATTACCTCTTGCCGTTTATCTCTTTCTTGTGTTTTGGTATTCATTGGTTGTAAGTATTTAAGTGAAAAAATCAGTTTAATTTCATATTATAAAAAAACTAAATGTTCACAAATCAGCAGTCTATTATTTCATGTAAGTGGCCTGAACAGCCATCTCGCCTTAAATTAAAGTATCAATCCTTATTGATGGGAGGGAACTCTTTCGCAATAATCAAGTGTGGCTTTTACATTTTTGCAACGAGCTATTGCTTTGGTCTCATTAATCGATGCAATATATGGAAAGATCAAAGGGAAAATTATAAATGCATAAAACCCTTTTATGAATGAATCCGACGCGTACCAAATATTAAATCCAGGTATCCATGAAAGCCATTTTGCTTTCCTTTCATTTTTAACTTCCATTTTACATTCCGGACAGGCCCTTATGCAGTCTTTATACAACTTATGGTCCGCAGGGGTGCATGCGGGCGGCATGATGGCACAACCAAAGAAATTAAAAATTAATACTACCGTTAATATCATTATTATAATGCTTTTCATTTTGTTCTCACTTGCATAAAACATTAATAACTAATTTTAAAGTTGTGTGTTAGTCTACTTATTTGATTTTCTCTAACCTCAACATTACCTACCCACTTTTTATCACCTGCTTTAAGTGCAACAATATGGTTTTTGGCCAAAATCTTGTCGATAGTGAGAGGGGTTTCACCATAGCGCTCATTTTCTATAAATATCTCTGCCCGAGGAGGGGTTGAAAAAATCACTAGAGAGCCATAGATCGGTTGAAGGTCTATTTTTATTGAACGTTGTTCTTTTGAGATATTTGAATTAATCTCGTATTCACTATAGCCCTCTTTAATAAGTTTAATATGGTGATTTGCACAACTAACCTGTGGAATAGTTATAGGGGTAACACCGATAATTTTATTGTCGAAAATTATTTTCGCGTTGGCCGGTTTAGAACGGATATTTACATCAATTATATCAAGATCGAATGAAAAATGATTGCGACTGTTCGTAACACTCAGGTATTTAAGAATTCCTTGAGAATTGACGGGTTTAAACATTAATGTATAGTCACCGATTTTGACAGCTTTTAATATCGCTGGTGTAGTCCCGGTAATTTTCCCAGGTTTTAATGTAAACTTTACATTCGGCGGGTTACTAGTAAGTGCAATAGTGCATAAGATTTTTGATACACCGTCGGCAGGATATTGATTTGTTGTTATTATATTTGGCTGATTGTTTTCCGACGTTGGTTCTTTTTTTGCAGAAAGAAGGTTTGCAATTTCTTTATATCCCTCATCTTCAGCATAATCTATTGATGTTTTTCCTTTTTTATCTTCTATGGTAGGATCAGCACCACTCTGAAGCAGAACTTTAAGAGCCTCAGTCCTTCCGTATAGTACTGCCAGATGCATAGGTGTCTGGCCTTCATCATTTTGGGGATTCAGCTCTGCCCCAGACTCTATTAAAAGTTTTACAAATTCAGGACGGTCGCCAATTATTGAAGAAGCAATATGTAAAGGCCTCGAATCGGATAGTCCGACGGCATTAACATCTGCACCCAATCTAATCAGATCCTTAGCCCGGCTAATTTTACCCTGGATAGATGCATTAAAGAGTTTATTATTGAGATCAACGCGCTGATCTTCAAGAGCAAAAGCATCCCGCAAGAAGCATGCTATTAAAAACGATATTAATAAAAGGTTAATCTGCCGTTGCATCTTTATACTACTTTTGTAAATCAGGTAATGAAGGTGGCCTTATATGTATTCAAAAAACCTTAGTTACCGACTAAAAGTCTAAAGGTGGGTTCCAGAATCGGTTTAATTATTTGCCAATATCTTTGGAGATCTAAAGCAGAAAGTCTCAATCCCATTGCTATTGAGACCAGTACGCCTATAGAAAAATATATAAATGTTTTTTTATCAAATTTTTTAATAGATTCCGTGAGAAGCTGAAATTGTGAACGAATAAATGACTCTTCTTCTTCATTTTTTGAGAACATTTTTGTGACTTTTTGTTCTATCCGGTCAAAGTTTTCTTTTAATTTTTTTATCTCTTCCGGTGATATCAAAACATTTTTTTTTGCTTTCACAAGAGTGAGCCCAAAATCCTTCTGTACACGGGCTATTTCAGCCCAGTAATCTGGGGCTGCTATTTCCTTTTTGAGTTCATTTGCCCACTCCTTGACATGTTCAAGTTCTTCTTCCCAATTACCCGCCACCAACTTCTTTTTCTTGTTATCATCTCCCGGAAAGTACTCTGCGGCCCATTTGGTGTCTGATGCATTCCTTGTAAATCTAAAATACAGCTTTCTCTCGTCCTGTATATAGCTTAGAACTGAAAAAGAAAAAACTTCACCTTTAACCTTTGATTCATGTTTTGACCAATCAAAATCGTGCAAAAAAGGTTTAAGACCTATATATTCAAGTACGAGGTAGACATCATTCTTTTTAGCTCTCATCAAAGTTCGATCAATCATAACTCATTTCCTAAGTTGTCATACGATCTCATCCTCTTCAATTTTATTGACGATTTTGAAAACACTCTGCTTCAATACAGCATTTTTCCTAAATTTGACTTTAAAGAAAGCAAGATAAAAACGACTGATGCTGTCTGAATTATCTTCAGCCAGGTATTCTTTATAATGTTTTATGGAAGACAGAATAATATCATTGACGTTATTCGGGTGATCATCATAATTTATAATTTCATTCTTATACATAGTAAGAGAAGACAGAAAACTAAGGTAATCTTGGAGATCTTTTGTCATATGCTCTATTTTTTGAACGGTCTCGGCAGCATTCGTCCCGATTCCCAATGAATCCAAAATATTATATTGATCCGGATTGTTTTGTTTTAAGTATTTTTCCATTAAGTTAACCCACTCATGAAACAGGTCTTTCCCCGATTCAACAGAGTCAAAATCACCGGTAATCAGCCTTTGCCACATCTTAACGACAACGTTTGCCCTGTCATAGCTTGATTTAAGATTAATAATATGTCTTTTCAGCTTTTCTACTACAGGGAATCTTGAATAAGGAGTGGAGACTGCTTCATAATCATCATAAAGATTTTTCAGGTCTTCCCAATTTTTGTTCGGTACTATTTCATTCAACCTATTTAATATTTTTATGATAAAACCATAGAGGCCGATAAAATCCCTGCTATTTTGCCTATACCTTTCTATTTCCTGGGGATTAAACAACTGGGCGTCATCAAAAAAATCTTTAAAACCCTCTATCGAATTCCGCCTTGAGTTGATCGTATCAAGTTCGGTTTCAATATCATTTACTTCATATATCTCCAGTCCTCTTTCAACAAGATCATTCCAATTATTGAGTTCATGAGCTGTCCTGCGAATACTTTTTATAACAGAGCCGATTTCATGTTCATCTATTTTCAACCTTTTTTTAAATGCCGAAAACACTTCTATTGCAGGTTTTATTTCCCCTTTCGCTTCAAGATAAGCTATATAGCCAATAACATCTTTTTTATATTCCTTTTTAGGGCCGGATTTTGTTGAAACAATTTCAAGACCTTCTTTAATTTTTTTTTCATAAAGTGCTGCCAGCAAACGCAAACGGTTGGATACTTTTTTATCAAAATTTTCTATCATTGCTAGTCTTGAAGCTATCTTACTGATGCTCTCATAATCTGACCGCAGCAGCATTTCTTCACACTCTATCTTTAGCAGGCCCACACTGTCGGCCCTCGGAGCATATTCAATGACAGCTTTCATAATTGCGTTTTCAGGGTCCGATATCTGCCCGGTAGTTTCTTTTTCTTTAACAGCCAACGCCATATAAGCCTGGATGATTTCCATTTCTGTAGCTGAACTGATGGAGTCATATTTATCCTTTAGAATTTTGTCTGCTTTCAAAATTTCACCAGAGTGTAATACTTCATAAAAAACCGGCAGAGGACGAAAATGATCAAGCCTTTTTTTAAGTGTTTCGATCTGTTCGTTAAATTCTTCCCAGAACGGTCTCTTATCAATGAGTTGATTAATACTTTCAAGGATATTTTGGTAAGCACCCGGTTTTCCCTTTCTAATAGCTCCGGGCATCTGCTGGTCTTCAACAATTTTTATGAGCTGGGATATTTTTCGCTGTACTGCTTCCTGGATTTGAATAGTCAAGCTTTGTTTGCCCAACCATATTCTTTGAAGAATTTTCTTTAAATCCAGCAAGTGTTTAAATAGATCCTTATCCGCAACATCTTTTAGAACTGTTTCAATATTCTCCACAAGAAAGTTGATATCGTCATAGCCTTCTTTCCCATATATGAAATATTTCACCCGTTCTATTTCTCCGTCGCATAGGAGTTCTTGTAACCACAACTTCCTGTACAATAGTAGTATGTTGGAATGATAATCTTTCAAACGCTCGGCTTTAAGAGAAAGCCGGTCCAGACTATTCATATTGTTCTCGATATTATTCGGATAATCGATTGTGCAATCACAAAGCAACAGTATAGGATGTATTAAAGGATTTAAATGTTCAAACTGTTTTAAAAAACGTGAAAATGTATTATAGTCAAGGGAAGTGTTCAGGAATATTCTCAGCGCCTCAACCTCCTCGTCACGCATCAATTGTAATACTTCGGACAAATTAAAGTAATTTAAAATTTCGCCGGCAGGTAAAACTTCTCTTGATTTATTGCCAGGCAAAACAGTATCGATATTGAAAATTTTCTCCGGAGATCGAACAAATTCATCAAGACGGTTTTTAAAGTGATGGCACACTGCATCGGAGATCTCTTTAAAGGCACGGTCAATAGACTTGCTATCAAGATAGCGACAGAAATCATTTGTTTTCATTAATTGATCAAATCGACCTCTTAGATCATAAAAGGCTTCAAGGTCTTTCAGTGCCTTCGCTCGTTCTTGCCCCAGCCATAATTTTACAATATTGGTGAGACCACCTGTTTCCATCTTGCCTTCAATATAATTAATAAGCTCTTTCTTTTGCGTTGATGTGAGTTGTCCAAACGGCTCTGATGAAAGCAAATCCTGTAAAAGTGATAGACACTGACTGAAATCGCGATTTGTTAAAAATGTGGAGAGTTCGTTTAATTCATTTTGAAGTTTGGATAAGATGTTTTGAAGTTCGGATAAGATGTTGACTTTGGCTTTAACCTTTTCTTTTGCTAAGCGAGGGAGGGAGGGGTGAACATCCTTATACCATTGATTAAAGCCTTCTAAATCGAATGCATGGTATATCCTGTCAAATTCTTTAATCCTATTTTCAATCCCAATCCCTTTCGTTTTGTTTTTCAGGAGTGCTTTAACCTTGGGATACAAAATATCATCCGCAAACGAGGCACATACCAGATCAACAACACCCTGTACGAGATGTAAACCAGCTTCTTCATCTTCAAGTTCTGCTGTCAGGTACTGATTTATTCTTTTTATAAATTCCGTTTTTCTTTTTTCCAGTTCTTTTTTAAAGTCAGGTGTCCTTGTGGTATCGGTCTTTTCTTCATCAGAAAAAATCTTTGTAAGCTTATTGAAACCCGGGCTATTTATATTAAATCCCATTTTCTGGAGCAAATGGTCAATGTCCATCAGGATATCGGCTTCCTGACGTGTTGCATTTTTTGTATCCTCACCGAGACATTTTTTATTGATACGGTTAATTATTTGTGTGAGTTTATGGCTTGCCGAAGACTTCAGAAACTTTTGCGACGATCTGATTGTGGATAGTCGGCTGCGAATTTCCAGTAACACCTGTTGATTTTCGTTCATTGATGCTTCCTGTTCAAGACGGGAGATAAAGGAACCTGTTTTACGTCGCACCTCGTGTAGAAGACTTTCATCGCCAGATTCACTGACATTATTGAAAATGCTGAGTGCTTCTTCCAGGTCTGACGTTAAATCAGTTTTAGAGATTTTTTTTTTAAAATCGGCTATTTGATTATCGTTAAGACTAATTTTATGAGACATTTTTTACGTTTTACGATTTAATAAAATTATTAAGATTTTTTCATTTGGTAATATTTCGCTAAATAGACCGAACTTTTAATGACTTTTTCTCCTTCCAAGTTACAATATCCCCATTCTTCTACGTCAACGATTGAATCGGGTAACCATGGTTCAATAACTTTTTCCACACAGTCTTCACCGAATTTTTTGGACCATTCGTTTAATACATAACCTCTTTTAAAATTATGGTCAGCCTCCTCATGCAAAGTCGGATCAAATACCGTCTTGCCGAATTTAATCTTATCAGGAATAATATCATGGCCCTTTTTTAAGAAATCGTAAAATCCGATGGAAATTCGAGAATAAGCCGATGCCAGCAGTTCTATCCTGGAATCGTTGTTTATTGCCTTATAATAGGTCTCAATCAGCCGGGTTGAACGAAAAGCAAAGGTGAACAGTTGATGCCAAAACGGTTCAATAATAGAGTTGATAAAATCATCGGTTAAATTTACACTGTTTTTTTGCATTAATGAATTTTTATAACGACCATAATAGATATTTATAAATTCCTCCCATTGATCACAAAAGAATCGGTGATCAATATATTTGTCACAGACCACCATATCTGTATAATCATTAGAACCAAGAAGTTCTTTTAAGTCATTAAAGCTATGATTAATTGCCGGAATAATAATATGTAAACCCTTTGATGAAATATCCTTTATTATGTTTTCTCCGCACATATTTAAAAATTTAAGGCTTTCTATTGTCCCTCGGCTTGTAATACTGTTTAAAAAACTCATGTTGACGTCTGTAGCTTCTAGCGTCTTAAATGTATTTTCCAGGGGCTCGCCTATTTGATTTATTATGCAGAGGTCATTTTTATTTTTATTATAAAATTCATAATAATTTTTGAATTCTTTTGTGAAAAAAATTAACAAAGTTTGTGTAACTTCCAAATTATTAGAAAACTTTAATTGATCAGAATTTCCCCGGTTAGGAAGCTTAGAATGTTGTTCACTATCTATGTTATCAATTGTCGATATTCTCTTTCCAGGGAGTTGATCCGGTGTTTTAACTTTTTGTTTATTGAGTTTTGCAAGAAGATCAATAATCATTTCTTGGTTCTTGTCCCAATCAATAAGATCTTTTATTATGTCAAAGATTTTTTTTCTATTATCTTCCAGAATGTCCAGGTATTTATTATTTTCAGGTGTATCAAATTCGCTTTTGTATGAAACAGCATTTTTAAGGGAATCGCTATGCTGCATGAGGAAAGCATTACATTTTTTATTAAAAGATTCTATTTTATCTATTATATTTTTTTTCTCTTTATCTTGTTGTTGAGTTTTTTCAATAAGCATTTTTATTATTTTTTTGATTTTATCAATAGATGAATCTTGGCTATAATGAATAGTTTTTATATCTTTTTTTAATTGTTCTGATGCTTGGTTACAAGTTGAGTCTACAATTATCTTCAACTTGTCCTCAATTGAATGTTCATCTTTTTTGGCCTTTTTTATGGTCGAATAAAATAATAAGCTTTTATATGAAATAAATAATATAAGAACTAAAATTAAAAAAACTATTATAAATATTGACCTTATTAATTTTTCTAGATATGGAATTGAGCTATAATATAAAGAAGATAAAAAATCATATGCCAATATTTGTTTATTTTGGGAGTTATTTTCATAATATTGATAATTTTGTTTAGGAATGTATTCTTTATCTATAACATTTACAATTTGGTCAACTAAATCACCTGTACTATCCATATTATCATTATTCTTAATATTAAAAAAATTATTGACAGACTCAATTTGAGCTAAAAGATACCCCCTTTCAGATATAGCATCTTGAATATTTATTATTTCAAAATTTGTAGAACCAGTTGCTTCAATAAGCCTTCTTAATGTGGCCTCGTCACGTAGTTGCTTCATGATTCTGATAGGTTTAGATTCTCCTGTAACTTCTTCTAAATCATCATTTGTAGTTTCTAAAAATGAATTAATATCATTGATAAAGGCTGAGGAAAAAGGATAGTTGTAAAGGGATTTTGATTGAGTTGCAGATGTACAGATAATAAATTGAAAAAACTTCTCGCCTTTTTTAAATAAAATGTTTGTTGATCTCTTTTCATCTGTTCGAACTATCTCATTAATCACAACTGTTATTTTCGTATCCACAGCTTCTACATTTAGTGGAATAAAAAAAATGAGATGAAAAAATAAAATAGTAAAGAATAGAATGTTGCTTGTTTTCATATTTTCCTCTCGTTCTTTTCCTGAAACATATTAAATGGCCACCAGTCAGAGGCGGTAAAGTCGGTTTCCATAAGCGGGACTTCATCATTCAGACTTTCGGTTTTTTTTGATCCGCTGACTTTTACGATTATCGAAGGCTCTCCAAACCGGGTGTTGCGATATTTGCTCGTCATGGAAATTTTCAATTCAGTATCCGTCAGGCTTGTGAACTCTTTAATCTCAGCGTCATTTAACTCGGCAAGCTGGTTGAAGTAATTTTTATTGAAAACAAAATCTTGAAAGCTTTGCCCGGACTGTTCATCCTTGTTTGAATCAAAAAAAGATTCCGGCGAAGCGCAGTAACTTTGCAGAAAGAGCAGCCTGTCGCAAAAGCGTGAGTCAAGGACATAACTCCATTCATAGTAAGGCAGACCTTCTCCTTTAATTGTTTTGCTACTGACAGACTCATCATGGCGGAAAGCAGTCTTCCAGCTCCATTTATTTCCATCGTACCATGCTATACCGAACACACCAAAAATCGGGTATTTTTTGAACAACTCCCGTTCTCCGCTGTTCATGGCCCAGGCAAGCGCACCCATAGAGACCGCCGCCTTCAGTTGTTTTGCATCCAACACAGGACAAAAAATTGTTTTTTCTGAATTATATATTTCACCAAGTCTTTGTTTGATTCTTTCCTTCAGCCCAGGCAGTTGAGCAGTCCGCCCGGAAAAGATTAGGGTATCGATTTCAAAGTACCCTTCTTTGTTGCGTAAAACGACATCCAGCACTTCATCGACATTTTCCTTATAAAACGGTTCCAGGGCGGCCTGGATATCAGAAAATTTGAGAGCAATTTTCGGGTATCTTCCCTCCAAAGAAATGCCATATTTGTCGGGAAGATCTTTCCTCCATTCGGATTCCTGCTTATTGATTTTTTGCTTATCAAACTGAAACGGTTCTGTGCTGTGCTTAAAAGGGAGCCATAACATGACGGCATCAATATTTTTTTTGTTTTTAGCATAAAAGCTCGTCATATCTTTTTTCAAGTTTCCCAGTCCATTTTTCATTGAAATCAAAGACTTGGAGTAAGCTAACTTTTTGTCTTTATCGGGTATGTTCGGGGGAGGGCCGGAAATATAACAAGCGTATTTAAAATTAATATCAGCCAAATCATTTGTCAGTCTCAGCAACTTCCTGTGGATGAGGTCAGCCAGTATTTGGTCAACCCGGTTGCCTGCACCGTGGAGGGTATGCATGGAAAGCAAGTCAATGGATTCAAGTTTGCCGACTTTACCGTCCGCTTGATGCCGTCTGATTTTACGGAGGGAAACATCAAGGGTTCCGGCACCTATATCATAGATCAAGACCGTTTCATCTGGGGGGGGAGGCTTATTTCCAATAATAAGCTTTTGCCGGTAGGTATAATACCAGAAGGTCACTGCATCGGATTCACTGATTGAATCGAGAAATTTACATTGAGGAAAACCCCGGCTGATACACTCCTTCATAAATTCAACATGGTTGTACAAAAATGAATTCGGATGCGTAATAATCATGCGTTTGCATTTGCCGAAATCAGGAAGTTTTTCAGTGATGAGAGGACTAAAATAATCTGATGCTAATTTGTCGTAAACCTTTGCTAAAAGCTCATCAAGTCTTATTTGTTTTCTGCCATTTTGTAAGTTTATCTCTCTGTGGTTCAAGGCGATATGTTGTTTTAAATAAGAGACAAGAGTGTTCGTGTCCGGGCTGTTTGCCAATTCCGCGGCGGAGGCCGGTAGTGAAATGGTGTAATCCTCGGCATTGCCATCCGGTATATTTATATTCAAAATACTGGGAATAAAGTATGGATCTTCCTCTATTGCCGCCACATTAAGTTTCTCGTGCAGCGGCACCAGACATTCTGAGGAGTCATCAATTGTACCGTCCAGAACCTGGCCCATGTTTGCGGCAAAGGCGACTGCAATAGCAGAGGTGCCGAAATCAACGCTGATTTGCTGGGGTCCGGGTTCTTTCGTGACCTTAATTGCCATTCTGAGCTCAAATATATTTTCTTCCTGTGAGCCGTCTTTATGGTTGATCCAGTATGTTATTTTAAATGTTGCATTAATTTTGCCTTCTTCTGCCCCGGATTCGAATTTTGTCTTCCCTGTCTTCAAATAGAATGTCAGTTTTTCACATGAATCAATCGAGTCGCTGCTAAAAGTTCTGTTCAAATTGAAAACGACTAGATCTTCTTCAGCTTCATTGTCCGTTTCGACTGAAATCAGACTCAAGTTTTTGCCCTTTACCTCTTTGATACCTGAACAGTAAATCTTGTTTTCCGATCCGGTTACTTTAACCATTATCGTATCCTCTCCGCTTGTGGCCTGATTACCCAGCTCAAGGGTAAACAATTGCAGCGAACGATTCGGATTTGTGGCAAGAGCGTCTTCATCAATTTTGATGTAACCTTTTTGTTCATAAAGGTCGATATCATAGGCCGGCAGCTTGATGCCGGACGGCGTGCGAAGTGGTATGGGAATACCCGGATCGTCTTCTTTTGCGGAATACTTAATGTTGAGATACAACTCTGCCTCTTTTTTGTTCGGGAGAACGCAAATAGAATCCAGCTCTTTGGGAAACTGTATGTGCTCAGATCCTCGGACCGAAGCAATACGAAGGCGGTATTTATCGCCGCCGGGAAAAGGAGCAGACAGTTTTGAAAAATCGATTTGAAGCGGAATCTGGATGCCTTCCTTAGAAATTTTACCGGAAATGTGAATCATATCCTCTTGGGCGGGATCAAGCTGAGAACCGACATCATCTACTGCAATATCAGGTTTCTTAATTGTTATACCATCCACAACCCAATCTCTTTGAAACTCATCATCTATCTCATCAAGCCGTTCCAGTTTAACGGAAAGCTGGATATCCACCGGGGTTTTAAACGATTTCGGCGAAACGTCTTTTAATAAAAGATAGCCTAAATCCCGAGTTTGGCCCTTTTCATATTCAAAGTGATCCTTATTACTCTCACCTGAGTGGACAAAAGTTTCACAGGTCACCTGAGCAACTACCGGTTCGATTTCCAATCTAATTGAAAAGGGCTCTGAAGAGCCCGGTGCCCTGCCTTTTTGCTGCCAGTTAAGGGTGAGGGGTATATCCAGTTCACGGGCAGTCCTGGATGGTTTCATATTATTGATATCAACAATGGATTCGGGATCAGCCATAATCCAAAGGTCTTCTTCGGGCTGCACAGTTACATCATCAAGGGATTTATCGCACTGATGACTGAATCCGTAAAACTTGTCATTACCGAGAGTCAGCCTGTCATATACATTCCAATCATCTGCTTCCTGAAGTATTATTTTTCTCATCCTGGCCTTTGTAGAAAGCCATCTGAGTTCCAGGGGTTTTTTCTTACGTTGATCAATAACACGGCATTTGCCGATTACGACCCGACCCCGGGAATCTGTATTCAAATCGACTTTGACCGGATGCGGATCTTCGATTGCACTAATTTCAATTTCAGGTCTTGAGGGAACAATAAGCATATATATAATCATGCCCAGGGCGAGCGAAACTAAAACCACGATTATGGCGGTTCTTACATTGTTTTTGAAAATCTTTTGTTTTGTATAATAATCGGCGATTTTTTTCTGACTCCACTCTGGGTGATTGCCCATCATTTCATCGGTGACAGGATCATCTTTGTCTCCCCCAATATATAAAATATCTTCGATAGTAACCGGGATTTTGTTTTTAACCTTTACGATCTGGCCGCCGTATATCCGGTCGTTTAACCTGAAGGAACCCTCAACCTCTATCCGATCAGGGAACCTGCTGCGATCAAAACCATTCAAATAAATTGCCTGCAAAGCTTTTAAAGGTTTAACAGGCATTTCATCATCTATCCCCCTGCCGCACAATTTATAACTGTAATGAAGCGGCACCAGATCAGGATAAAATTCCTTTAGCCTCTGACTCAATTCCAGATTAATAGTAGAAGCATATGTGCCGTCGGTCTGCCGCATGAGCGTTGCAGCAGGAATAAGGTCAAAAACCGGATAGAACCCGAATGATTTTATAGGTTTTACTTCCGTTATCAGGACCTTAATGGGGAGTATTTTGTTGTCAAGGAAATATGTCTTGGTATCCTCATTGATCTGGTTTAGATTTGTACTCAGGTAAATACTGCTTTCATAAACGCCGTACACATAGTTTGAATTGATTTTGCGAAACACATCCAGCAGATAATCAAAGCCTTTTATTCTTTGATGCTTCATTAAATCACGTATCTCGGAGGCATCCATACCGGGTTTGTTGAGAATTTCGTCCGAAATACGGACAATAAAGGTCCGGCTAAAAGGTGGTGGGTCCTTCAGGTCTCTGTATAACTCGCCGCTTTTACAAATAGCCATGGGTATGGCCGCGGTTACCACGGTCCAGTTTTGAATCTTTCCCCTGCCTCTTTCATATTCTTCGAAGGGTATACTTTTAAGGCGGTTAAATGAAAAGTCCGACTCAAAAGATTTTTTTATTTTTCCCTTTGAAATGTAATTGCTTCTAAAGTCAGGATAATTATTAGGAAGGCCGAAGAGGTAAAAAGAAACGTAATCCCTGTCGCGGTCAAAGATTATTGATCCAAATTTGTCATAATCCTTCTTTAATATCTTAGGCAAAACATTTGTTAAAAAATGACTTAATCGCTTCCTGGCAGCATACTCGTCTCCGTAAGTTAATAATTCGATCTTGTCTCGAAATGTTCCCGACTGGTCAAGGAGAATAATAATATGATTTGCACCCGATGACGAAGCAATTGCTTGTCCAGCAGTAAAAACCAAAAAAGACACAAATATAGAAAACAAAAGAATTTTTCTTAATTGTGATGATATAAATAAATGCATATTATTTAATCGAAGCGGTTAGTTACCTGAAAGAATTTCAAAACGAATCTCGACAGCTTTCATGGATTGAGTGGCTCTACTGTGTTTGTCATCGTCATCCCCCATTCCTTTACCTGTACACTCATCTATAGAATCCATAAAATTCTTGAAATGTTCTTTGTGTGAAAACAATGCAGCCTTTAACATTCTATCTTTAACTGCATTTGCTCTTCTTTGTGAAACGATTTTATTTCTTTGTTTCCGAGACGCTTGGCTGGAATACTCTGAGAAACCCTTATCGTCAGCATACCCAAAGATACTTATAGCTAATTGCTTTTGCTCATTTTCAATTAATTCAACAATTTCATTTACAAGACCATTGACATGTATCTTCATTTGAGGCGTAAGCTCATAATCACCGTTTTTATTATAAGGTGGCAATATATAAGAATAAAATTCTTTTTTATCTGATTTTATTCTTTTAAAATTTTTACCTTCATACATTTTTTTGCTAACCAAACTATAACTATTTATCATTATTTTATTATTTTTTAATATTGAATAAGGATTTATTCTTATATAATATACATTTTTATTTGTATTTAACTTTATATGGCTATAATTAGTAAAATTATTTCTAGTATTATAATCAAATCTTATCTTAGTATTATTGTCTTTAAACTGAAAACATTGTGTATTTTTTATTTCTGGATTCATGAAATAATGTGGTGAATCCTCAGAAATATCTAACAGTTTTTTGAATTCTGATGATAACGCTAGTTCAGTGTCGATTTCACAAATAAATTCTTTCTCCTCTGTTAAAAATTTAAAATCACTTCTTAATTGATTAAATGTTTCGCTTTCTATTTTCATCTCCATCATAACTTTGATTGGATTAGAGTATGACGGAAATACATGAACTTTATATATATAATCCTCCTTTTCAATACAATCATCTGATTCATTCATAAAAACCTTATGTGCAAAAAGAATATATTTGCTATTCTCTTTAAAAATTTCAAATATACTATTAATTGGTCTGTTTCTATTTGGACTATTATTGAATTTACAATAAATATACATAGAAACAAAATTATTTAAATTTAACATAAAATAATTATCTTTATTTGTTGCTAAGTCAACACATTCTTCATCTTCAGGCTTATTTTTTTTAAATCTACTTTCATCTTTATAGAATGTATAATTAATATCTTTTCTATTCTTTTTGATTTTGAAAGCATGAAATACTCTCGTAACAGCTCCATCTTTAGTTTCTTCTTTTAATTCTTCTTTTAAATATAAGAAATTTATATTATTTTGAGCATAAAGCAATTCTGTTTGATTAAATAAAGCTGAAATGCTAAAATTTAAATAAATCAAAAAAATAATTTTTTTTACCATTTTCTTTTTCATCCTCAGTATGTTTTTTTTCTTTTTTATTTTCAAAATTAACTAAAACAACAAAATATTTATTATTTATGTCTATAGTTAAATCATTATTAAACAAAGATTTAAATTTTGATGATATATCGTCTATTGGAGTTTTATCTATTTGAAGTTTTGATGTTTTAAACATTTTATTGTTTGCCAATATTACAACCTCTACTAATTCATGGTAAGCTTCAGGCAAATTAATTATTTTTATATGGAAACAAAAATCCATTATTCTTCCAGATGATCTGAACTTTCTTTGTTTGCCGAAATCATTACCATGAAAATATATTGATTCTCTTTCATTTAATTTTGATATTGTTAATTTTACAGCACATCTATTAATAATATAATTGTATGTATATGAATCTTCCAAAATTTTCACCTGATCACTCAGGTGTTTATTTTGTTCATTAATGCCCTCAAATGAACAGTAAGCATACCAGGCCAAAACACCTGTCAAGATTGCTATTATTGCTTTTAGAATGACTATGCACCATTGAGGAGTCGCTGATTTTTCACAACAATCCACAATCGATTGCTTCAATCCTTTAATCTCTTGCTCCATTTTGACTCCCTCCCGCTATTAAATTGCTTTTCCACCGGCATGCATAATAATCTTCAATAACATTATTACCTCATTCAAAAACTCATCCCGGATTCTTATTGCCTCATCCGGAATGTTACTACCACTAACAAAATCCGTAGCAGCTTTAACCAAATCAGATATACTGCAATCAATCTCTGGAATTGTTTTTGATGAATCGAAGACATCACGCCGGGTGATAACGTAGGATGTCATGGCCTTTTCCAGGTCGAGTTGGTCGCGGGCCTGGGTCAAATAATAAACAGTGCCGTTATTCTTAATGGCCAGGCACCTGTCAACTTCGGTTTCCGGTATGCGTTTTAGCAGCTTCCCGGTTAGGAAAAGATATAGAAACTGCTGCAAGCGGTCCATGTTGCCGAAGTATTGGACAAAGCGGGGAGAGAAGCGGCCCTGCGCATCCAGTCTGCCGATTTCACGTTTATAAAACTCCTCCAGCATGCATGCTTTCTGCTCTTCTTCAAAAAGGTAGGGAAGTTTATGATCATCACCCGACTCAAACGATGCAAGACTCTTTGTGTATGACAGAGATTCCGTTATGGGTATGTGGGTTTCAAAAGAAAGCCTCCCCCTGCAAATCGGCACAGGATAAAGATCATCAAATTTTTCTGCGTCACTGTTTGAAGACTGCACTTCAATCGCTTTTGATGAAACGAATCTTTCAATAAAATCCCCTTGGGCGTTTATGCCCGGTCCCCGGATAAAGGCATTTTCACTGAGGAAACCGGTCATATACCGTTCTGCGGCAATGTCGGCAAATGCTTCAAAATACTTTTGAGGTTTGTCGTCAAGTCCCGACATCTCCAAAATAAAATCAAGGAGCTCCTCATTGTTAACGGGATTATGGAAACTCCTCGTGATGTCGGAATGAACGGCAAGCTCAAGCAGCCCTTCAAGGTTAAGTTCGCTGACCTGACTTACATCCGAACTCCAGAAAGATTCTTCAATTTGATCAAAGCCGGTCTCACTGACCTTCCATTCAAAACGGTTAAGATACTCCCCGTCTTCAATAAGCCCGGCAAAATGCATGTTGTATAACCGGTCAAGAAATTCTTTATCGGCAACGTACTTTATGGTTTCAAGCTCCAGGCATTTTTGCAGATGGTTTTCTGCCGCTTTCAAATTCTCAAACAAACGCCGGGCCATTCCCTTAAATCCTGGGGGCAAGCCCTGCTGCTGGTCTTTTGGGAAACCGTCAGCCAAGCAGAAAAACCATCGCCTGACCTGCTTATGAATGCTTTCCGTAACTACTTTATAAGCTTCAATCAGATCCAGAAGATTGTCCACCCGTGATTCCTCAAAACAGACCTGGTCTTCATAGGCAATGCTGTAGATGGGAATTCGCTGCAAGTTAACCGGAACCGCGGCCAGCATATCTTCCAGTTTTGCCAGGTGCTGCATTAACCTGATTATCCCGCCGCTCCGTTCTTCTTCTCCTTCCGCAGCAGCACCGTTTAAAATCCAAAGCGCCCATTCCATAATCCTGCGAAGAGCCAGCAGCATGTTTTTTTTCAGATAAAACCGCGCCGGCTCACCCTGTGCCTGCATGCCTGCTTCTGCCAGGGCTTTCTGCCACGGCCGAATGATGTTGTCCGTCTCAATGCCGGATGAAAGTTCGGCCAGTTCGGAAATAGCTGAAAAAACCGGGGGACACGGCGATACGAGCTGTCGCCCGACAAACAGCTCTTTTAAACCTGTCCGGGTCGTAAGCACGCCGTCAGAAGGGACGAACAGATTGTTTACCATTTTCAGCCGGTTAAATTCAGTACTGAAAAGCTCGAATATGAAACGAAGCCGCAGGTAATTTAAGATATTGGCAACCGGTAACTTAATAGAACGGCATCCGATGTTGATGATTCCTGCTTTCCCTGTTTTAATTGCCTGGCGTGCTGCTTCAGGATTGATTTCTGTTTCAAAGCGATTCCGTAAAGGATTTAGTTGGGGTGCGAACTGGGACATAATATCGGCAACCATCGGGTACAGCGACAGACTTTCGTTACCGCCGCGAGCCGGATCAATCAAAAAGTTATGATCAAACAAAGCAAACCGGTTCAACCGGACATTACCGGCCGGGTACTGAATTGAGAGCGGAAAATCACTGTTAACGATAAAACGTTCCCACTCACGCAGAAACGCAAGGGAATTCAGATTGTAGATATCCCCATCATCTTCCCGCATCTGAAATCCGGACCTGCCGCAGATGAAGCTGTAAGTAGTAATATGCTCTTTCTCTTTAAATCGTCCGGCAAACCAAATCGCCGTGTCAAGAAGAATACCCGAGGAACAGCCCCCTACGGTTGATCCGGTAAAGAAAAGCTGACACCCTTCCTCTTTAAGCAATTCTTCGATAAATGAAGCTGCTTGCTCTAAAGAAGCGGGACCGCGATTGTCATTTTCTTGCATGGCCTTAAAATAAGACAGGCGGCCCAGGTGTCTGAACCTATTGGTTCCATAACTCAGGTTAAACGTTTCCCTGTTGAGACTCTCTGTTGTCTGCCGGTCATACCAGCCGGCATAGTCCGGATGTGTATTAATAATCTCCTTGTGAAAGCTGTATAATTCAGAGGGTAAAGCGCAGATCTCGTTTTCGGAAAGACCGATGCCCCCCCATTCTATCCGGCTCCTGTCTCCTGCACAGCCGGTATCAATGCAAAGAAGTCGTATGCGGTCGGCAGGGAACGTGCCCATATTAAGGTCGGTTACTATTTTTTTAAAATAGGTCAGTACCCACCGGCCGGTATGTCCAAAACCCACAGCAAGTGTCGGCCGGAATTGCATTTCTTTCTTTTCCTCAAGCTTGACCAGTTCATTCGGGGTAACTGTAAGGGATTGAAACTCTTTCCGTTCCGGCGGGGGTTTTACCTCGATTCCGGACTTGAGGCCGCGAAACATTGAAAGCAGTATCCAGAAAACCGGATTAAGCAGAACAAACCATACCCACCACGCAAACGCCGGCAGAACCAGGGCATAGGGATTATCATTGGATTTTACGCCAGGCTGCTTGATCTGGTCCATATCATGCCAGACCATATCAGCCGACTTCGGACTTATCTTATGCCAGCCGAGTCTGTAGGGGACCAGCTGGTAAGGGACTTCCTGGGCCGTGGTTTGCAGAAAAGGCAAAAACCAGTGAATTTCCCATGACTGCGATTTTACTGATTCCGGCATGTGGACTGTAGAAAAATTACCGATAATAAATGCCTGGTCATTTATATATTCCGTAATCATTGCCCGTGTTCCCCCCGGACCTTCAATGCCGGCGGCAATGCTTTCATAAAAACGCATCAGATCTTCTCTGTCCGTTGCGTTATAATATTCTTTGTCGCCCTTGCTTCCGGGTCTTTCTGAGGCCAATTCCTCCATCAGCACCGTATTGGCCTCACCGATCCCGATACATATAATTCTGATCCCTTTTTGTATTATCTGCCGGCCCACTTGCAAAATTTCCGGATCACCGACTCCCCGACCGTTGTGCGGATAACCATCCGACAGCAGGACAATGATTTCCTCGGCCTCTTCACGATGGGAAGCTTGAAGTAACTGTTCCGCCCGTTCAAGGCCAAAGCCGATGTCCGTAGCACCGCCGCCCCGTATCTTTGTTATACCGTTAACCAAAGCATGTTTTTTATCTGTTATGTCACAACAGGTCTCCACCTCGTCATCATAACAGACAACCCCCACCCTGCAGGTTTTCAGATCCACCATATTGACAAATTTAATACAGGCCTCTTTTGCTTTTGCCAGACGGCTGCCCGGAGCACTTCCGCCCATGCTTTCCGAGCGGTCAATTACCAGTACAACATGATAGGTTTTTTGTTCGGTTGGTCTTGTTTTTTTCATGCCCCTGGCATACAGCCTCACATTAAAAGGACTGTCCTTAAACAGTATTTTCCGGTCTGATACTCTGGTCAGCAGCCGTGAACGACGCTCAGGACTACACCGTCTTGTCCCCCAGAGGAAAACAAGCAGCCCGACGACAACATACAGGCCGAAAAGGGCCAGAAGTATGATTGCTAAATATGACATGGGACCTATTTGCTTTCTAGTTTCTCTTTTTCAAGGTATATAATTTCCACAAGAAGCTGTGAGAGTTCATTTTCAATAGATGGAAGCTCGCTGGTATCAAAATTCTCAACTTCTTCTTCCGCGTATTCAAGTATTTCAATTTTTCGTTGACGGTCCAGCGCTTGCCATTCTTTGTTGATCATACTTGGATCAAGTTGATTCCCGTTACTGTCTCGCCTTTTTAGCAGCAAAGCCGAAAGTGCTCTGTACCGGCCGTCGCTGCCGGCCCGGTTCAAGAGATATACTTGTCCATTATAAAAGAGTGCCCAATAGGTAAAAAGCCCGTCACGTTTTTTTCGAAAATACTGCATGCCTATGGCCCGGACCATGGTTTCATAGCCAAACGGGGACCGGGCAAGAGATCGCAAGGCGGGGGAGAAAAACTCTGTTTTGTGACCAGTCCTTTTCTCTCGTCTCTGCATTAAATGCACGGTCTGCTGTTCCGCAGGAAAATTAAAGTCCAGATCTGCCCTGTCGGCTGTCGCTTCCGCTCCGGAAATGCCGCCAGTTGTTTGGTCGGGCTGGATCGAAAGCAGTGAAATAATCAGCGGATTATTTATTTTTGCTTCTTTGACAATTTTGGGTGCCTGAATCCGTTTTTGAATTTGTGATTTCAGTTGGTCTATCGCCTTGTCGTCCCCTTCTTTAGGAAAAGTCAAAAGCACATAGTCACCCTGTAATTCAGTCCGGGTAAGGTTTTTTTCTATTTCAAGGTCTGAAGTCAATTTGTCAAAAAGGGAAATTGTGCTGATGTCCGGAAAGAGCGATTCGGTAATAAATGAAAAGAAGGCATCGTAAATTTTCTTCGGGGTGCTCTGATCGGGAAGAAAAACATTGTCTTCCTGTCCTGAAAACCTGAACCGAATATCAAGGTTGTCGGCTATCTGCCAGCGGCAGCGTGCTGCAAACGGCGATTCATTGTCCTCAAGAACCGGTTTAATCCGTTTTTCCCAGAGGGTATCAAACCGGTAATCAGGATTTCCGCTATTCTCCCAGACATAGAGCCGGCAGGGAATTTTCTGCAACTGTTCTTTGTGCTTTTCAAGCCGGCTGTGGCGGGTATGGAGAAACCGGTAGAGCCCGTCCCGCCGGTCAAAAGATGCCGACAACTCTCCTTCACGTTCAACCAGAACATGGTTCCAAACCATAAGATTTGACAAAATTTTCTGATGAAGCTCGATATATTCCTGACCATCAACAGCGTTGTCCGGTTTTGCCTCAAAAGCCGTTATGTCCCTGAAAAGTTCCATCAGGGACCCGAACCGCCCCATTCTTTGCTGGATCTGTTGTGACAGTAGTAAATTTTCATCCGGCTCAGCACCGTTGAGCCACAGTTCAATAACTGCCTGATAAAACTTTTTTGCCTGCCCTGTATCGGGAAGCTCCGTGTTTTGCAGCACCGACGGTTGAATATCTTCAAAGACCAGGGTATGATAACTGGCGAGTTTTCGGCCCTCAGCCGGATCACACAAAATGGTGTAATAATTTCTTTCCTTCCAGGTGTCGATTACCTGTTTTGCAGTAAGTGTTTTTTTGGCGAAAAAACGGCCCTCCGAGCAGTCAAAGGCAATGTGCTGTTCAAGAACAGCCCGCAGTATGCGGAGGGTTGTCTCCTCAATCATCATACCGACCGGAAAACGGACGGAACTGATGCTCGCTGCATGCCAGACACAGTCATGGTTATTGTCCTTTTGTTTTAAAATTCTGTAAGAGGGATCACTCAATAGATTTAAAAGTTCGCTTTTCTGGCTTTCTTCACAAAAAAGAAACAGAACATCCGCAACCGAAGCGGGATGATCCTTATCGCCAAATAGGAATATCCTGTCAAAAAGGGGCATATCCGTATCTTCATATTTTAAACCGCCGTTTCCATCTGCGTTCACCATCGGAGCTGCATGTCCACGGGAATATTGATGTCGACATAATTCCTCGATAAAAGCGGCATGGTTTCTGCCGGATTCGCCGGCCAGTCCGGTCCGGCTCAGAAAAGCATAGTGGGGAACACTCGGCCCAATGCCCCTCGCGGTTAAACATTTCTTTATCAGGTGTGCAGCATCAATAAAACTACCGCTTGAGGTGCCGCCGGTAGTGCTGCCCACCATGATAAGTTGGACGTCTTTCTTATCACCTATCCACTCCCCAATTCTTTTGTCGATCTTTAACCAGACCGGTTCCGGGCTTTCCAGGTCTTTTAATAGTGCCAATCGACCCATCTGTCGGTTCCCTTGGGTTCCCTGTCGAAGGGTCTGCTGCTCAGCATCCAGACGGGCAAGGGTATCATGATCAAGCCAGTGACTGTAATATGGAAAATTCTGTGGCGCTGTATGAATTTCATTAATAGCATTTCGCAAATCATAGATGTCGGGAAAGAAAAACCGTTCATCGACTGCCAGTCGGGCATCACAAAATTCAGGCGGCTGCGTTTCTCTGTCCGTGTCTAGGCCCAGAAAAAGAAACTGATCGCTTGCATCCCAAGGCATAAGTTCTTTAAGAGTATGCTTCATATGGCACATAACATTCAGGCCGCACCCCCCAATACCGACAATAATTGTCGGAGCAGGATGGATAACCGGTTTTTTCACGGGCGGGGCCGGATTAAAAGAAGCGGTCGGGAGACTGCCGACAGAAATATCTGCCAGGTTTTTTATCCTGACCTCAGCCCTCCTTCCAATACAGCAGCACAAAAAATAGAGCAGTGCCGGTAAATAGAGCCAAAAGAGCAGCCAGGGTGAAACAATAAGCAGTATGGGATTCAAATTGGAACGCATTATCTGTTCCCGGCCGGACGGGTTTTTAAACGATACTGTGCCTTGCTGGGAAACAAGGTGATGGATACCGATTTTTTTGGGAATCACATTGTACCTGACAGTGGATTCCTTGGCGTACAGTATGGGCAGGCCCCATTCCAACAGCCCTTTGTCGCTGTCCGCTGTAACGAGGTAGAACAGATTTTTATCTTCCGGCAGGTAATCAAATGCGCGGTTGTTATAGAACTCCCGAACAGTTCCGCCCCTGCCCACGCTATTCAGAAAACCCAGGTTATCAATCATCTTCAGGAACAATTGGTATAAATGGTTTACATCAGGATAACAGCAATAGGAAAAATGGGGGGCCGTGAAGATTGTCTCCCAAAACCGCTCAATGACCGTGTAACCGATCCCCACGCCAACCAGTTTAATGTTTTCTGCTTCGGCATTTGCCGCGATTTTAACCAGGGGGTCAATGTGTTCGTCCTGACCATCCGAGATAACGATAATATACCTGCTCGTTTTGTCGGGTGAAGGATTTGAGGTTAATTCATTAAGTGCTTCAGCAACCGCCCGGGCAATACTGGTTCCTCCCCCGCCTCCTACCGGTTTCATACCCTTAATAAAGCTCTCAAAATCGCTGGAAAGCGGTGAAACAATTAGCGGTTGGTGATCAAAAAACATTAAGGCCATACGAGTATTAGTGCCGGAAACGAGATGTGCAAAATTTCTGGCCGCACCCAAAGCTTTTGATAGGTTGCTGTCAGGATTGTCGACCGAACCCATTGAGCCTGAATAATCTATGCAAAAGACCACATCAAGCCGGGGGGGCTCCACAGGTTTGCCGCCGGGATTAAACACCAGTGCTGCCTCAACAGGATTGTCCACCCATGCCGATATAGGGGATATCTGGCGACTAATCGCTCCCGGTGTAGCCAGGCTGTTTGCGATCAGCACATAAGAATATGCCAGCCCAATCAGCAAACTGGGTACGAAGACGAGGAACCAAAAAAGCCGGCGGCGTTTGGGGGTATCTATTAAATAACGTAACATGTTGTTTTTTTATATAATTAAATCCTGCTTGACCTTTTTGATGGCCGGGTTTTTCTTATATTCTCTTTTCGTCTATACTCATTTGCCCTTTCTTCTAAGAGGTTGCAGAATATCTTCCTAAAATTTTCCTCCACAGCCCTGTTCTGGTCCGAACTGTAAAAACAAAAGTCCAAATCACTACTCTCAATCCTCGCTAACAACTTATTGAACGCTCTTTGGAAGTAGTCCTCTTCATTTTCAACGTCCTTGGCCTTAATCTCAGGATCAGCTAGACATACCTCTATTGATTCTCTTTTAACCTCGGTTAATTTATCATATGAAGGCAGAGAACTAAGAGAACTCAGCGGATTCTTGTTTGGAACCTTATTGGTAAAATTAATAACAGCATCAAAAATTCGACTTCCATCAGAAAGATAAAAACAATTTTTATGGTCCTTTTTATCTCTTTCCAAAGCATCCAGTGCCTGGTCGCCCAGCCAGAGATAGAATCTCTCTTTTCCTTGTTCAAACTCTTGTGTCTCGATGACGCCTAATGCAAAAAGGTCATAAAAGAGGTTTAGATAATCGGTATTGGAAAACAGCTGCGTTACATGATATGATGCCAGATCAGTAATATCGTTTAATGCCTTTTTAGGTGCCAGTATATTCATTTCATAATCGACACAGGCCTGTTCCTCAGGGAAGATGTGATAGATATCCATCATCCAAGAGCGGCTGCGGATTTTTTCCAAATAGGCATCCTGGTAGGCCTTGGTGGTGTTGCAGGTTTTGGAAACAATCCCATGGACAACCTTGATATAGCCCAGGATCTCGGAGGCCTCGTAGTCTTCAATACGGTTATAAGCACCGAATTTATTAGTCACTTTCTGTAGTTCCCTTTCCAGCTCGTCCATAAATGTCTTTTCTGCAGGGGTGTTCGGTGACTTATAGAAAAGGTAATGTGAAATCATAACATTGGTTTCATCATATTTGAGATAGGTGGAGCATTTGCTGAAATGCTGCGCAATCTGCTTTGCAGCTTCTTCTATCGGCAACGATTTTTTGGAACGGTTGGGGAGATAGTTCAAAAGATAATCAAAAATATCACGACTCCCCAGTTCATGGTGGCAATCCTCATCCGCCCTTTTGAGAAGGTTTTCACAAAGGTCCCGGGCTTTGACCACGTCAATTTTTTCTGAGAAAAGCCTTAAATTTAAATTTTTGTCATCTTTTATCTGCCATTCCAGTGTTTCCAGCCAGCTTCTCACTTTCTCATCAAAATCGATCAGGCCACACAGATATTCTTCATAGCCGCCCATGTCGGTTACCGGGTGCAGTTTGTCTTTGCCCATTTCTCCGGGAAGCCCGAAGCTGATGTTGGGGCTTTGTGCCAGTTGTCTCAACTCGGCATTGAGGGCGGCTTCCTGCTCCACAATTTTGTTCCAAACGCTTTGGTCGTGGGTGACGATCTCATTTCTCCAGCGCTCACATTCGGACTTCCATTGAGAGACCTTATTGCGTGCTCCGATAAGGGTTGCCATGATGTATCGGTTGGCAATCGCGGCCTTGGTTGTTTTTAAAAGGGACCGTTCCTTCTTGAGGTACGCCTGCTGCTCTTTCTTCAGGTTTCCAAAAAGAAATCCGCCGCTTGTTTCATTTATTTTTAACAGTGCATTGGCTACTTTACCCTGGTCATTGTCCCAGTCCTGTTTAATTTTATAGTGTCTGTCTTCCAGCCGTCTCAGCATGGGCTCAATAAAAGCTGTCCCCATCTGGTCCAGAGCCTTGAGCAAGTAGCCGAAACGGCCTCTCTTGGCATCAATGGCTCCGGGTGTTAGTTTTGTAACAATGAAATTTTTAAGTTTTTCTTCAAAGCTGTTCACCCAGAAGTCGCTAAAGTTTCTTAGTTTGTTGTGTATCTCACCGGTGTTGCCGTTAATGGCTTCATCCATGGGGCCGTGAAACTTTTCTTTGGCTTCAGCGACCGCTTTTGTAATGTTATCCCGGTCGGCATCATCACTGGTACACAAAGCATCCAGGCCGTCAAAATTCATTTCCTGCAGCTGTCTGATATCGGTGGTTTTATCCCTTGGGACACAGATATTAAGTAACCGGTTCATGCTGCTCCGCTGGTTCATAAAATTGTTTTCCCTCTCCGCATCCCATTTCTGCAAAGTGGTGTCATTTAGAAAGAAGCTCTGGCTTAGAACATTATGCCAGCCGATAAAAAAGTCTTTTGCTTCTTCCAGGACCGTCTCCTGAATCTGTTTTTTATCCTTTCCTGATTCCTTGCCTTCAGGATAAAAATCAGCCCGCAGGAGATTGTTTTCCTGATCGGGCTTGAAAAGTTCCGCCAGAAACGTTTTTGAAAGCTTCAGAGATAGTTTCTTCAAGAACCTTTTTCTGGGAAACATGATCCTGTGGGTTGTAAAGGTTGAAAAGAAGGGCTCAAATTGGGGAAAATTTGCCTGAATAATACCGGCATCACCGGACTTTGTCATGAGTGATATATTGGACAATTCTTCTGCGCTGGTCGACAAGTTATTCTGTATTCTTCTAATAGCACTGTTTACGTTAACCACGTCTTCATCCAATTTTTTCCCGGTTTCTTTTTCTGTGAACAGCTCAATAATATCGGAAATCGACGGATAGAGCACATTGGCACGCAGTTTTTCTCCACTAAAAACACTGTCACTGGGCATATCGATTAAAAACACCCCATCAAAGGCACTTTCCTCAATAGTAGCCATACGCTGTTCATTATAGACAACCGTGAGAGGAGACTGAGGAGTATAGGTCTGGATCAAGCGGTGGAGCTCACGCAAGACGGCATAAGCCCGTTCGGCCGTATGCTGAAACTCCTGGTTGCCTTTCAGATCACTGAAAGCCGACTCCAGGACCAGAAACAAAAAAATGTGAAGTTTTGCTCCCTTTCTCCTGGCAAGCTCACGCAGTACAATGGTCGTGTCCAGAAAACCGCCGGAACCGGTACCTCCCACAAGCGAGCAGGCAATATGGACATTCAACGTCTCATTGGTGCCGATAGAGGCAAAAACATTACTCAGTTTATTCCAGATTGTATTGATATTTTGAAAAACGGCCAGCCGGCCGATCTGGCGGTACTGACCGGCACCGGCTTCAAAGCTGAGCACTTTATCCGGAATCCGCAACTCGTTGATGAATTTTTTGGCCTTTACCCAGCGATATTTCTCATTATCACTGCCTTTATCAACTGTCAGGTTTCTGAGCAGGGTCTTTAAATTCTCTCCCTGGTAATGAATATATTCCGACAGCTCAATCGGGACCTGGGTGAAAATCGTCTGGCCGCTTTGTCGGCTGGATTCTTCCTGGGCTTTCTCAACCTTATCAAATGAAAGGGTGTCAAGATAAATATATTCTACAGTCTCTTCTTCTCGGTACAGGGAGAACTTATACTTCAGGTTTCTGATCGTATTGCCGCCGGTACCGCCTATTCCTATGACTAAATTAACGCTCATAGTGCTCTCCTTTGATTGATGTTTTTTACTTTTTAGGTGCTTTATTCAATCAAATACGTTAAAGAGTATTCATCATCATCCGGAATGCTTTCCGGCTCGTTGGGAGACAAGGACTGTTGATAATCAGGCATTGTTTCATCTTCTTTTTTAGTCTTGCTTTTGAAATAATAAACTTCTATTTCATTGCGTAAAAGGCTGCGGGTAACACGAAACCCTGTAATAGCGTCTTCCAGTCTTTTCTGCATTTCAGGCCAGGGGATGGACTTTCGCATCAAAATAAGTTTAAGCATTAAGGAAAAGGGGAAAAAGGTTTCAAACCCGAATCCCGTATTGCCAAAATAGATCCTGCGGTAGTGTTTTACGCTTTTTGAAAAACCGCTTACAGCGGGATCATCAAAATTTTTATGAAAACAAAGCTTTGCCCGCTTTACTCTGATGATATAATCTCGCAACATGAGAACCGACCAGGCAATGCCTTCCTTTAAAATCAGTACAACATCAATCAACAGCCATAAGATCAAGAAAAGAAAGGGCACTCCCAGAAGTATTGATTCATTAAACGGAATTCCGATATGCGGTTCGGTTGTGTTTAAATAAGGTCCTTTAAAACGGTAGATAAAATATTTGGGATTCAGGTATTCGGTATTAACGGAAAATTTTATATCGGCTTTTCCATTCCTTAAAACAGCCGTCAGTGGTCGGAATCTGTCATTAATCTTTATTGATGCATAAAGTGCATTAGGACCTAAAGAAGCATTCGGCTGTAAAAAGATTTTTGGGCTTATTGTTTCATTTGCCGCATTTAAAAACTGGGCCATTAAAAGTTTTTCTGGGGATTTGCTTAGTTCCGTCAGCGGCAAAACCCGAGACGGATTGCGAAAATCTGTAATCTCAATTCCGATATCAGTAGCCGCTTTACCGAACTTCAAGGAGATTGATTCTGGTTTGATCAGATTAATTACCAGAGGGACTGAATCTGTAACTTCAAATGGCTGTTCTGCTCCTTCAAAAATTATTTGATCGCCTGATTTGACTGTCGGGCTGTAACCTGTTATCAGCGCTTTATGAATACCAAAGGTTTCGGGCTGAAACTCTTTTATTGACTCAAAAATTCCATCTTGAACTAAGTGCATCTTAAGCGTGTACGTTTTACCATTGGGTGCAATGATGGTCGACTCAACCAGGTAGGGGCAACCCGGCTTATCAATAAACGGCTCACCGGTTCTTGATGAGGAGACAAACCAACGGATTTTTGTCGGGACACTGGGTATTCTTGTATGAATACCAGGTACAGCGAATCTTACCGTATCATAATATTGTTCAACTCTTATTTCAGTATTCTTATTGCCCCCGAACTGCCAGATGCCTTTTTCAGGATCGGTAAACCCGTAAATTATATAGGTATTTGCGCGTTCCACGATATGTTTATTCATAAAAACCTTCTGCCCATCCGGTTTGTAAATTTGGATGGTTGCCCCCGGATTCTGCTGGTATACAATAAAATGTACTTTGCTCAGATAGCAGGGGCAGTCAAATTCATTCTGAACGATATTATATTGAATGTTAATAAGGTCTTTTATAACTTCATCTATATAGGAATTCAGTTTATGGTTATAATCCAGTTGCCTGGCAATTTTTGACAGCTTTTCCCAATTTGGCCCGACAGACTCCCAGTAAGGGAAAGCATCGTTCATGGCAAGCACATACAGCGGAAGTTTCCGTCCGCTATTGCTTGCTTCCTTTTTTGTATGATTAATTAATTTTTTCAGATCCCTCCAGTAACGGTCGGAATAAAAACGTCCGCTTCGCAAATAGGGGTTGATTTCAGAATAAGGCTTTCCGTCTGTAATTAAATATATTGCCGGTTTTCTTTCATGTATGGTATCCGCCCCAAAAGAAATGGCTTTAAAGAGTTCCAAAGCCTTGTGAAATGCTGCGATTAAATGGGTATCTCCTAAATTTTTTTCTTCCAATGAGGCTTTTAATTTTGTGAGATTGTGCAAGGCATCTTTCCTTAAACCCTCACCGTCGATTAAAAACCACGGCACCAATACCTGAGCATCACTACCGAACTCTACCACTGCAATTCGATGAGAATGTGGACGCCCTCTTGCAATTGACTGCTTGCTTTGGGCTTCCAGTTTGTTAATAAAATTTCTAATGGCGTCAATTCTGTAACCATGCTTATCATTGGGTTCCGGATGAGCCTTTGACCCTTTATTCCGACCCGACATGCTACCGGACTGATCCAGCAGAATAATGATATCTGTGCCCGGTTTATCAGGTACAGGCACACCAGTTTCAGCCTGGGCCAAAACTGGATGGAGAATGCCCAAAACCAAACAGTAAATTAGTGCCAATATTTTTATCTTAAACAGCATTTTTTTCGACCTAGAAAATTTTTATTGGCTGCCCGGGATAAAACTTTTGATCAACGGACAAGCATAATTCGTAAACTCCTTTTTTTGCAAATCGGACTTTTAAAACAAACTTTACATCATCGAGCCATTCAACCTTGATAGGAATTTTATCCTGGACCTTGGCCTTAACAAATCCCCGGTAGTGACGCTGGAAAAAAAAGTCTATGTTCCGGGTGCCCTTAGGCTTCAGTAGACTTCCTCGGAAAATAAAGGTGCTGCCTTTTTTAGCCCGTAGGGGAATATCATCGTCGAAGATGGCAACCGTAGCGCTGAAATCCTGGGTTATGTAAACATCTTTATCGTTGGCGTATACTCCCACGCCGATATGGGTAAAATCTTTTTTCAGGATGCTGGCACGTGAATCAGGTTCATTCATCCAGCCGTTAATTGCCTCTCTTGCCAACTGTTCTTGGTCTGTCGGGGCATTAACAAATCTAAAAATATTTTCCGAGATGCCGCCATAAAGTCGACTGTATAGAACTATCTTCCTGTCAGTTGGTGAAAGCCCTTCAGGAGATTCATTAGAAAAATAGTTACGCTCACCCATATCTCGGCTATGATTATAGGCCATGTTGGTTAAACCTTTATCCACTGCCAGGGGTGGAAGGTTGTTCTGGGTTCTATACTCATTAGTGTATTTAATAATCAGCTCGACGGTCTGATTGTCATTTTTGACAGGCACCGATTTATATTTCACATCCCAAATAACCTGATTGGTTTGTTGTTCAGTTACATTACTCTTTTCCTCAATGTGCTCAGGAGGGAAAAAACGGTTTTTAATTTTTAGCAGAGGTTCATTTAAAAATATTATTAAGGCGAACAGCAAAAAATACGGGGCACTGAATAATAAAAATATTCGCCTCAACTTAAACTGTGTCATTAATTGATCCTCACCAAATATATATATCGCATTGACAATTATTAATTTCTATTGAGCAAAACCTCACAGCTGTCTGTTACGAAAGTCCATGCGACGATTACCAAATCTTAGGTTCACATAATCATTGAGACTGTCGAAAAAATCCAATTTTTGCACTCTTGAAAAATTTGTAAAAAGCAAAATCAACCACTTGGAAAACTTAACAACATGTTTTTTAGGGTTTTTCAACAGCCTCACTACATATCTTGCTTGTATCATCATCAAAAAGGACAATTAGGGCAGAACATTTTACAGATTTCATTCTAGGTGATACAAAATACGGTTATGCCTATTAGCAATAATAGGGGCAGCCGACTATTTAACTTAAATATGTAATGGTCTGTTCAGTATAAAGATTGGAAGAGAAGAGAAAGGTTGCCCCTTTTTTCCCTCCTTTGATGGCTTATAAAAAATCCCCAATTGTTATAAATGACTTTTTTAGGTTTCTAATATACTATTTGCGTATAATTTGCAAGCAAAAAATATAATAGGTTTAAAATATATGCATAGGGTCTTTTTTGCAAATAACTGGATAGATTAGGCATAGGATATTAAAATCTTCTTCAAAACCTTACAAGCTGGATCCCACTAAACGAGTTGGTGGGACACAATATAGTGGGGTATTTAGCATACCGTCCAATGTGCCTTTAAGTTTGCCTTTCTTTGCTAATTCCAGCCGGGGCTATTTCAGACAGGATGAACCCCCTTCGACTCCGCTCAGGGCTTCAGTAGGATGTACAGAATAAACAAGAACTAAAAAGTTGTCGGCGTTCTTCAAACCGTTTTCCTTCCTTTTCTGTTGGAAGCAGTCGGGTAAGATCAATTGTACATTCTAATTGCGTGGAATTTATTCTGTGGCAGGTGAGAATGCTTGCAGTGTTCATCAACAATGGTGGCTCTGATGTTTGTGTAGTATCTTTATCATTTAGAACTTTGGTTTAATGCCAGCCTGTTTGCACAACTCGTTTGCTGTAATCCTGTCAAGAACACGATGTCTTTTTACAGGCAGGGTTTTTATATCGTTGGTATAAATGGAGTGATTTGCTCCTTCGCGCAGCATGCGAAATCCATTTTTTCCAAGTACCGTATCAAATCCTTTCTCTTAACCGACACTGCTGACCTCAACCGGCAGTTGTTCAATAAGACAATTGCCGGGGGGTATGACTTGACCCTGTTCCTGATAAGCCAAAACCATCTCCTGCAAGGCATCTTTTAACATTGCCCGGCATTCTTCCAAATCTTTACCCTCAGTAATTACTTCCGGCCACTCTACCAGCTGACCCATATAACCGGAATCAATTTTGGTGTATTTTGCCGTATAATTGGTTAACATAACCATCACCTCATAAAGTGATGCTCCTCGTGCACAGTGCGGGACATCCCGGTGTTTAATTTAATTATTTTGATGCGTGTCGCTTTACTCCGCTGACAAAGCAGGGCTTGCGCGGTACATTCCGGTCAAACATAACAATAAATTATATTCATATTGGATGAGCTTCCGTCGTAATAAAGGGAAATACCGTTGTCGCCCACGGCAAACACATCGGTTGACGAGGCCGCCCAGACCCCTTCAAGTATCTCACCGGTATTGCTTTTCAGGTAGCTGGTTGACCAGCTGGTGCCGTTATAGTGCACAACAACACCGTTAGGTCCGACCGCAAACACATCGGAGGAGGAACTCCCCCAGACATCATAAAGCTGTTCAGTTGTCGTGCTGGTCATGGCCGACCAGGACGTTCCGTTGTAATGGGCAATGGTACCGGTGGCTCCAACCGCGAAGACATCACTGGCGCTGCGGCCCCACACAGCGTGCAGATCCTTGCCCAACCCGGTTGAGGTCTGGGTCCAGTTGCTGCCGTCGTAGTGCAGCACCACATCGCTATAGCCGACCGCCCAGATGTCGGATGCCGAGCTGCCCCAGATGTCAAGCAGGGTGTCCGTGGTTACACCGGTCACCTGGGTCCAGCCGGCCTGGGCCGCGCGTAGCGGGATGATGATAATCAGGGTGATTGCCAGAATGGTATATGCAATATGTTTCATGATGTCTCCCCCTTTGTTTAAAATTACTCTGACAGGATATACAGGATTGACATGATTTTCCAACATCCCGTTTATCCAGTTAATCAGGTCTAAAACAGCATTGCCACACCCTGCCCGGTGAATTTGTTCCCGCGACACTGCGGAAGCAAAAATGTTCACCTTTACTTTGATATCATATTTAGTGATCTCAAAGAAGTGAATACTTTATTCGTCAGCTAAAACATGAAATCAGGAGGGAATCTTTGATAGGATATCTTTTGCTACTAATCATATTTTTTGCCTATAAGCAAAAAAAATAGCTAATATTTTTGCTTGTGCGCAAAATAATTGTTTGCATATATTTGCATTTATTATAGTTTCTTCTAATAGGAAAAGTATTTTGATTATTTTTGACAGGATATACAGGATTGACATGATTTTCCAACATGAAAACGGCAATGTTGGAAACATAATCCCGTACATCCAGTTAATCCGGTCTAAAAAAAGGGCCAGACAGCTTTATCCGGTATCAGTCGTTTAAGCTGCTGGATGGCCTTGTCAGAATATTTAATTTCCAAAAAACAATTTTATGTTGTATGAAAAAATGAAACAATTCTGTTCTTTTTATCAGGTTACAACTATTTGGTTATGATTTCAAACTGGATATAACTAGCCAGAATGCAATGTAAAATGCGAAGACAATATTCCAAGCCTATAAGAAAAAAGCTGCAGCGCCTCTCGAGCGTGGTCTATCAGCGCGACCTGGACAGTGAGCTGGCAAAACTGAACGTGCGGTTTGATGAATGGCAGGCCGGGGAAATTGACTGCTTTGAGCTGAGTGATCTGATCCATGAGTTTCATGATGGGGTTTCGAGAAAATTGTGGAAGTTTTATAACCGCGCCGATCCTGATACGATTGTTGTACATGGACTTATGGATAAGATAATCAGCCGGGAAGAAGCCGGTGATGACGTTCTTGAACAAATCCGGCCCCTGCTGGAAAGATATGAGCAGGACGAGCGCCTGGAAGCGCAGGAGCGGTTGGAACTTGAAAAGGCTGAAGATTGAGCCCTGAAATATCGGTGCCGTGCCGAAGGCCGGATCAGCCATAAGTATTTGTAATTAATTTTTTTATTTTTCTAACGAGTTTAACCTACATTAACCAAGCTTTTGTACGACCCTGGCTGCATAATCGCATACAAAAAACCATCTTGACAAGTTTTTAATAATAACTATTCTTTAATAAAGAGTACTTATATGGGCGGTGACTGAGTCATTCGGGCGCCGCCTTATTTTTTTGGTAAAATCACCAAACCATATCTATATTGTCCTTTCTTGATCACACAACCGGTTATCTCCAAATACAGGTCTATCCCCAGTACAAAACTCTTGAAAGAAAAACAGATCCATTGCATAATTAAAAATTATATTTTTAAAACTATTTTAACCTTTCCCTCAAAAAGGATAATCTGCAACTATGCTGACACTCAAAGATAAGCTTTCACGTTTAACCTATCTGCAAGCTTGCAAACTGCTCGGGAAACAGGGTGAAAAACTGATTATACAGGGCGGTAAATATGATATTGATATTGCCGCACAGGTCAGGATCACCAAAGACCGCTTTCATCTTTCCCTTGGCAGGGCAGGCATAACGATTCGTCTCGATCCCACCCGTAAATATGCAATGAAGGTACAGTGCAGTACTTGTAATGCACCTTGCGACCATGCCGGTGCAGCCCTTTCCCTGATTCTTGAAGAAAAAATAACGCTGGGCCTGGCGGCAGTGCCCGAGGAAAAGCGGCCGATTGAAAGTCTCAGCGAGACCGAGCTGGTTGAACTGGCCGTCTCGGAACGGCGCGAGCGCGCCCGTTCGGAGAAAATGCAGCTAAAATCTATGCAACCGAAGGTTTTGTGGACCGATTATATGATCACAAACAAGTCATCCGGCAAAACCTACCGCGTAGCTCTGCGGGGCTGGAAGCCGGGTGAATCTTACTGTGCCTGTCCCGACTACCGCAAAAACACGTTGGGGACCTGCAAACATATTCTGTATACACTTGATAAAGTGAAAAATAGATTCAATAAAACCATGCGCGAAATGCTCTTCAGGCCAAGTGACGTCTGTGTCTATCTCCGGCACGGCAAAGAGCTCGAACTGCGGCTGCTCATTCCTGAAAATCTTGAGCCGGACACACTTCGCACCTTGCGCCCGGTAAAGGATAAGCCGATCGTTGATGTGCATGATCTGCTCAAGCGCATCCGACGGGCAGAAAAAGCAGGACACGAAGTGAAAATCTATCCTGATGCCGAAGAATACATTCAGATGGTGCTGCACCGAACCCATTTAGAAAATACCGTCTGTGCGATTCGAAAAGATCCCCAAAAACACCCTCTCAGAAAAACCCTTCTGAAAACGGAGCTGCTTCCGTATCAGCTTGACGGCATTGCGTTTGCTGCCGGAACCGGTCGCGCGGTACTTGCCGACGATATGGGGCTTGGCAAGACCATTCAGGGAATCGGTGTGGCCGAAATGCTCGCGCGTGAGGTCGGTATAACGAGAGTGCTGGTGGTTTGTCCGGCATCCTTAAAGTCGCAGTGGCAGCAGGAGACAACACGGTTTTCCGGACACAGCTGTCAAATTGTGCTCGGCAATGCTCATAATCGGGCCGGCCAGTATAATAACAGCTCCTTTTTTACCATATGCAATTATGAGCAGGTTTTGCGCGATATTAAAGCAATTGAGGCCGTTGCCTGGGATTTGATTATCCTTGACGAGGGACAGCGGATTAAAAACTGGGAGGCCAAGACCAGTCAGACCATCAAATCACTCAAATCCCCTTACGCCATAGTCCTTTCGGGCACACCACTTGAAAATCGTCTGGATGAACTGTTTTCGGTGGTGGAGTTTATAGACGCACGTCGCCTCGGCCCCGCATTTCGCTTCTATAATCAACACCGCGTAACAGATGAGAAAGGCCGTGTGCTGGGATACAAGAACCTTGACCTGCTCAGAGAAAAGCTGAAGCCGCTCATGCTGCGTCGCACGAGGAATATGGTTTTGCAGGAGTTGCCTCCGCGCACTACCGAGGTGCGCAGAATTCCGCCGACCGATGAACAGCTTGAGGTGCACAACGGCCATATGATTACCGTTCAGTCGATCGTTAACAAAACATACTTGACCGAGATGGATTTTCTGCGTTTACAGAAAGCGCTGCTCATGTGCCGGATGTCGGCCAACAGCACTTTTCTGGTTGATAAAAAGAAGCCCGACTATTCCAGCAAGCTGAAGGAACTGGATGTGCTCCTTGATGAACTGATGGGTGAGGAAAACCGCAAGATCATTCTCTTTTCAGAGTGGACCACCATGCTGAACCTGATTGAACCCCTGCTGAAAAAGCGCAAATGGGATTTTGTCCGCCTGGACGGTTCGGTGCCACAGAAGAAGCGGCAGATGTTGGTGCATCGCTTCCAGCAAGAACCGGACTGCAAGCTGTTTATTACGACCAATGCCGGCTCAACCGGTCTCAACCTGCAGGCGGCCAATACGGTAATTAATGTTGATTTGCCCTGGAACCCGGCCGTGCTGGAACAGCGTATCGCGCGCGCACACCGTATGGGACAAAAAAGGCCTGTGCAGATATTTTTGTTGGTTACTGAAAACACGCTGGAAGAAAATTTACTGATCACTCTGTCTGCCAAACATGAGCTTGCTCTGGCCGCACTTGATCCGGATTCCGAAGTTACCGAAGTCTCCCTCGAAAGCGGTATGGAAGAAATGAAGCGGCGACTTGAGATTCTGCTTGGGGCCAAACCCGACGCACCGCTGGATGAATCACAGCAGCGCGACGTTGCACAACAGACAGTCACGCTGGCCCGTAAAGAGCGTATTGGAAGAGCCGGGGGCCAGCTGATGCAAGCGGCTTTTTCGTTCCTTGGGGAAATGTTTCCCGAACCGGTCGAATCAGAACATGCCGATCAAATGACCCGACTTTTTAAAACCCAGCTTTCACAATGCATGGAAAAAAATGAGGACGGAAGCATTACCATGAACATTACCCTTCCCGACGAATCAATTATCGACACTTTTGCACATACTCTTGCAAAAATAGCGTCTGCAGGCGCAAAACCCTAGTACAGCGTCACACTTTAATTTGTCAGTTGATCGGTGAAGGTCTTTGGTTTTGAGCCCCGCGACAAGCTCGGGACAGGCAGCAAGGGCGATGTGAGCAATTGCCTATACTATAAGACACAGTCGTTCCAGCGAGCACATAGCCCGCTGCAATCAATCTTTATGCTGCTGTTCATTTTCCAGCAAAGTTCACAAGTCGCCTCGTGGAAAGACTATGATAAATGAAACCTGTTCGTTGCACCTTGCATACTTACCTTTTTTCTCATATTTAAATTTTTATTGACAAACATATTTTTTGTGCTACTTTTTACTATATCGTAATACTCAGAAACATTTACAACACTGGAATATCCTTAGATGCAAAAAATACCTCTCTACTGGAACTATGCAACTGTTTGGCTGGGCAATGGGAGAAATAATGCAGCTTCAAGTTGAACCAGACCAAATATTTTTTTAACCATATAATAGCACGATATTTGAAATAGTATTACTTTTCACAAATATCTGCCCCAGCTGCCTTCGTGGGAGCCTGCATCTTGCCTAGCGTGGATTTTGTAACCAGACGAGCTGCTGGCGCAACAGCAGCCCGGTTGATTATTACCTATTCTAAAATTTAAAACTATTATCGGTTAGAGTGTGAAGGAGCAACAAAGGAAAATGACAAACATAATAGAGAAATGTATAGCACTGACATCTTTTTTGTTGATTATGTCTTTTGTTTTTTTGTGGACTTTGCCTGCTGCAAAAGCCGATGAGATGATAGATGAGATCAGAGATCTAAAAAAACGGATTGAACAGCTTGAGAAACAACTTGCGAAACAAGGAAGTAAAATTCAGGAGCAGGAAAGTAAAATTTCTGCACGTGATCATGAGAGCGAGGAAATAAAAAAGATAAAGAATGCGATCGGGAACTTAGAGTTCTCTATTGGTGCAACCTCTGTGGTTCAGGGGACCATTAATAATGATAAAAATCAAAGGAACGCTCTGGGCATGGATAATAAGGGAGACGATGCGGATGCTGCATATTCAGTTGATATAGAAATAACATCCAAAATCGGTGCCAGCGGCATGGCCCTTCTTTATCTTGAGGCAGGAGAGGGTGACGGGCTCAACGGCGAAGCCGGTGGTTTTACCGGAGTGAATGCCGATGCTACTGGTGATGATGCCGATGTACAGGTATCAGAACTATGGTACGAGCACAATTTCTATAACGGTGTGCTTACGGCAACCGTCGGGAAAATGGATGTTACCCGGTGGTTTGATGCAAATGAAGCAGCCAATGATGAGTGCGCTCAGTTTTTGTCTGATCAGTTTGTAAATAATATAGCTGTTGACTTTCCTGATTATTCTTATGGTGCTAGGGTAAGCTGGTATCCGAACGATTTTTTTGAGATCAACGCAGGATATCTTGAGGCAGACGGTGACTTCGAAGACCTTTTTGACGACAATTTTTATATAACAGAAGCCGTGTTAAAGCCGAAGCTGGGAAGCCTTCGGGGAAACTACCGGTTCTATGCCTGGCGAAATTCCGGCGAGCACAAAAAGCTGCGTGCTCCGTGGCGCACAGACAAGACAGGGGAAGGCGTGGGCGCGAGCATTGACCAACAGCTTTCAGAGCATATTACCGTATTTTGCCGGTTTGGTCAGCAAAGTGATGACGTCTATGAGATACGCCGGGCTTGGAGTTTTGGGTTACAAATTGCGGGCGGTCTGTGGGACAGGGAAGATGACATGCTGGGGATTGCCTTTGGAGCAGCGGAGACAAGTGGTGCATACCGGGAGGTTATCCGCGATGACGGACTCGGCACAACACCTGCAGAAAGCAGGTTTGAAGCCTACTACCGCTACCGGATTAATGAGCACCTTGCTATTTCACCTGACGTCCAGTGGGTGGATGGTCTGAGCGGGGCATCAAATGCAGACGCTATGGCTGTATTAGGTGTTCGTGCACAACTTGATTTCTAGAATTGAACATTAAAAACTGAATATGTATTAGGGAGGGCAAAATGAAAAAAATTATTACCATACTTACTGTATCACATCTCATTGTCTTTATGGCGGCAATGACGGCACTGGCTCATTTCCAAATGATTATTCCTTCTGATGATATTGTCGGAGCAAAAGACTCCCGCAACATTAATGTAAGGCTTATGTTTATACACCCTTTTGAAGGCCGTTATATGAACATGGAAGAGCCTGCACAATTCGGAACCATGATAGGAGGTAAAAAAAGTGATCTGCTTGCTGCGTTGAAATCAAAAAAGGTCAATGGCTTCTCTACCTTCGAAACACACTATACAATTAAAAAACCCGGTGATCATATTTTTTATGTTGAGCCCAAACCATATTGGGAACCTGCAGAAGACTGTTTCATCGTACATTATACCAAAGTCATTGTTAATTCAATGGGTATGGAGGAAGGCTGGGATGAAGAAGTAGGGCTAAAGACTGAAATCACCCCCCTGACCCGCCCGTATGGTATTTATGCCGGTAATGTTTTTCAGGGAATTGTGAAAGTAGACGGCAAACCCGTTCCGTATTCGGAAATTGAGGTTGAATATTTCAACGAGAATTCAAAGTTTTCATCTCCGGCAGATCCTTTCGTTACCCAGGTTGTCAAGGCTGATGCCAATGGCATTTTCACGTATGCCATGCCAAAGGCAGGATGGTGGGGTTTTGCAGCACTCAACACTGACTCCAGCAAAATGAAAGGCCCTGACGGCACAGACAAAGATATTGAAATAGGTGCTGTCTTGTGGGTCAGAGCACACGATATGAAATAGGAGAAGTAGACATGCATATATCCGAAGGCGTGCTGTCAGCTCAGGTACTCATTGCCGGAGGCGCTGTTGCTGTAGGCGGCTTGGCAACAGGGTTGAAGAGGTTGGAGTATGAGCGGATGCCGCAGGTTGCCCTACTGTCATCGGCTTTTTTTGTCGCCTCCCTGATCCACATCCCCATAGGACCTTCAAGTGTACACCTGATGTTAAACGGCCTCGTGGGTCTTCTGCTCGGCTGGGCCGCTTTCCCGGCAATCTTTGTAGGCCTGACATTGCAGGCCCTGCTTTTTCAGTTCGGAGGCATCACAACATTGGGGATAAACACCGCTAATGTGGCACTACCTGCTGTGACCGGCTATTATCTTTTTAACCGCACATGTCTGAGCAGCTCAACATATCTAGCACTCGGGGCTGCTTTTGTCTGCGGCTTTCTGGCAATTCTGCTTTCGGCTCTGCTCATAGCGGTTTCGCTGATGACAACCGGCGAACATTTCATTGAAGCAGCCTGGACAATTGTACTGGCGCATATCCCTATCATGTTTATAGAAGGTGTTCTCACCTTTTTTTTAGTGGGATTTTTGCGAAAAGCAAAACCTGAAATTCTAGGTAGCCTATATGAACGTAAAAAAACAATATAGTAATCACCGTATGTATCTGGTCAAAGTGTTTTGTGCTGTAATAACCCTACACCTATGTTCCTTTACGCATACCTTTGCCCACAAAGTGAGTATTTTTGCTTATGTGGAAGGTGATGTCATCCACTCCCAGAGTTATTTCCCTGATGGTCGCACATGCAAGAATGCACAGATAGAAGTATTTGACTTAAAAGGAAAGAGGTTACTTAAGGGTGCTACCAATATGGATGGAGAGTTTTCTTTCAGGATCCCCATACAGGACAGTCTGAAACTGGTGCTTACTGCCGGCATGGCCCATAAAGCCGAATACGAAATATCAAAAGAGGAAATTTCTCCTTCTGCCGTAAAAACAGCACTTGAGAAAATCACTCAGGGACAAAAAGCCCCGCTATCTCCTGCGTCGGCTACGGTTAAAACCGAATTGAGTCCAGATCACATGCGGGATATCATTGATAAAGCTCTGGAGAAAAAGTTAAAGCCTGTCATGCAAAAACTGACCCGGATCGAGGCAAAAAACACCTCCATAAACAATATTATGGGCGGAATAGGCTATATACTGGGACTTATGGGAATCGTCATGTATTTTAAAAAGAACAGAAAGGACAGGTAGCTGGTAACTGAAGCCTTTGCAAACGGAGAATCATTGCTCCATAAATATGATTCCAGGGACAAAATTGTAGTTGCTGTGACCTTTTCTGTGATCGTGGCACTTGCGGACAGGCCCATGGTGCTGTTCCTTGGTATTGTTTTTTCAGTCTGCCTCATACTGGCAGCCCAACCGGAATGTAGAAAACTTTTTGTCAGGTTATTTATTGTTAACGGCTTTATTGCATTTCTATGGCTTTTTCTCCCCTTTACCCATGATGGTGAGCCGATTTTTTCCATCGGCCCGCTTCAGGCTACACTTGAGGGGATAAAAGAAGCGTTTGAAATTACCATTAAGTCAAATGTCATAATTCTTGCAACAATTGCACTGCTTGGTACATCCAATATATCTTCCTTGGTTCACGCGCTATGGCATTTGAAGTGTCCTGATAAGCTTGTGCACCTGTTTTTTTTCTGCTTTCGATATATCCACGTTTTGCAGCAGGAATATACTCGGCTTTCCAATGCTATCAAGATACGCAATTTCAAACCAAAAACCAACCTTCACACCTACCGGACATTTGCATATGTGGTGGGAATGCTGCTGGTAAACAGCTTTGACCGGTCTCATCGCATCTACCAGGCCATGCTCTGCCGCGGATTTCACGGTAAATATTATGTGCTTGGTCATTTTAAAAGAAACATGGCCGATACGGTGGTTTCGATTGTAATGATGCTTTGCATTGCAGTAATGGTGGTCATGCAATGGGTAATAATAATTTAATCATAAAATTACGAAAAGTAGCTTTTAAATATCCCGGCCAAAAGCATGTCCTGAAGAATGTGAATCTGGATTTTTCTGCCGGGGAACGTGTTGGATTTATAGGTCATAACGGCTCGGGCAAAACTACGCTCTTCCATTTAATCATGGGCCTTTTACGGCCTGACTCCGGATCGATAGAAATTTTCGGAAAACCACGCACAACAGAAGCCGATTTCAAGGAGATTCGTTCAGGTATAGGTCTTATGTTTCAGGATGCTGACGACCAACTTTTTTGCCCCACGGTAGAGGAAGATGTAGCCTTCGGTCCCCTTAACCTCGGTAAAACCCGCGATCAAGCTCTTGATATAGTAGAGCAAACTCTGGATAAAGTTGGACTGAAAGACTTTAAAGAGCGGATAACCTATAAGCTTTCCGGTGGAGAGAAAAAGATGGTTGCCCTGGCAACGGTTTTGGCCATGGAACCTCAGGTTCTGCTTCTCGATGAGCCTTTTGCGGGGCTGGACCGGCAAGCGTCAGAACGCATTGCCGATGTAATAACACAGTCCGGCCTTTCATATATCCTCATTTCCCATGATCGCGAATTTCTGGACAGGACCGTAACCCGGCACTATAAACTAAAGTCCGGAACAATAAAGCCTATCTGAGTTAATGCAGCCTTATATATTTGACTTTCTTGTAACAGCTTGATATTTTTTTCAGTGCTGAAATATTTATGAGGATATTATTATGTCTCCCTTAATACGCTTCGGCATATCACTTGATAAAAGTCTCCGTGAGAAGTTCGATAAACTTATCAGCAATCGGGGATATACTAACCGTTCAGAAGCCTTACGTGATCTTATCCGTGAGGAGCTGGTTCGCAGAGAATGGCTGGCCGGAGAGGATGTGACCGGGACCATAACGCTGGTCTATGATCATCACACCCGCGAGCTTACCACAAAACTTATCAATGTCCAGCACAATTATCACGACGTCATCATCTCTACCCAGCACATACATCTTGACCACCACAACTGCCTTGAGGTCATTGTAGTGAAGGGCAATCCAAAACAGATCGAAAAACTTGCGTCACAGCTCAAAGCCACCAGAGGAGTAAAGCACAGCGCTCTTACCATGGCAACGACAGGAAAAAACCTTATATAAACAAAAAGAGGATGCATGCTTTGGAGGGCAATTATTTAATCATCCCAAAATCCTGTCCTGCTGCTCCTGTTCGGGCCTTCGGCTTGGTCGAGTCAGCCTACTATGCCCACTGCTGACTTCTGACCGCCCTTCCCTGCACTTTTCGGTGCCGGTAGTCCCGATTGGGACAGGCTGCCAGATCTCCCCGGATAAGATCCGATCACCTTCACACTTATACCCGCTGCATCTACTTCCATACGTTCCGTGCAGGTTTTGGACTTTGGGTTTAGTGGCCCCCTTATCCCATATGGCTGCCTCGTATGTCCCGCTTGTAGCGGGATTCGTCGGGTCAGTGCTTTGCCTGCGGCTTCCTCCGGATTCTGCCTCGCGGCGGTCACCCTTGCCGTTAAGCTAACTGTTCCCCCTGCCGGGTCAGTAGAGGACTTTCACCTCCAAGTGACCGGACCATGCCCGGCGTACCACAAAAAAGCCTGTAACTTAATAAAATTACAGGCTTAGTATTTATTGGTGCCGAAGGCCGGACTTGCAAAATACCATGCAAAAACAATAACTTAATAATTAATCAGCTAGTTTTAGCTACATTCATCGAGTTTTTCGAGCGCTTTAACCGCATTATCGCATTTCAATCACATTTTATTAATCCGGCCCGTTTGACCCCTTTTGGGCCCCTTATCCCGCAGGTACAACAGCGCAAATTTTCATGGCCCCTTTGGCCCATCCATATATGGCCATTTGTGATAACAATCCAATCATTTCCTTTGCCAATCAATAATGGAAACAATGTCCTGTTCGTCCTGTTTATGTCCCGTTTACGTTTGAGCGACATTCTTGTCCTGTTTATGTCCTGTTTGTCCTGTTTATGTCCTGTTTATGTCCTGTTTACGAGTCATGACGTAGTGGACGTTGCGCCCGGTTACTCCGACTTTACGGAAAACTCCTTTTGAAACCAAATCTTCGAGGTCCCGTGAAGCGGTACGGTAAATTGTCTCCGTAAGATCACGATATTCTCTATTCGTAATCCGCCCATTCACCTTCACATGCATAATAGCTTTTATTTGCCGTTCACCCACACCGAGCACTTTTATCACTTCTTCCGTCAGCCAGTCGCGCCAAAGGGTAATGACAAATGAACCGCTACGCTGCGCAAATTCCGGTTCCGGCAGTCCCGCCTGCTGACATAGTTCTATCATGCGTTGGGTGCCAGAGCCAGCCTTTTCAATGTACCGCGTAAGGTAAAGCGATTCAGCAACAAGGGGATTGTTTGGCACCGACGGGTGATCTGTACGCAGATCGTCAAGCGTCAACGTGCCGGGGAGCCTTCCGGGATTCCAAACTTCGAGGCGGTCAGCGAAAAGCCGGACTTCAACGGATGCGTTGCTGTGGTAATCGCGGTGGGCGATGGCGTTGACAATTGCCTCGCCAACAGCGTCAGGGGGAAGCTCGTAGGTGGCAGGTGCAATATTGCTCTCCGAGCGGATGCCAACAGCACGGTTGATTTTGGAAAGCACAAAGTCGCGGGCCTGGTCCGCCTGTTCAAAAAGATCCCCTGCGTAAACCTGCTGGGAGGCAAATGGGCGGCGATATTCGGTACCGTGGCAGTGTACACATTTGGTCTCGGCGGTGCGATGAAAACGCTGCGGGTTAGCTCCAAAAAGAATGACAGCCGCGTTAGTCGGCTTTCCGTGTTCAATCAGATTCAGGTGCGTGAGCAGAGCCTTTGTAGTGGTGCTTGGTTTGAGCGGAAAACCGCGTTCGCGGCGTGCGGTTCCCAGAAACCAGTCGACACGCTTGCGGGATATGTGCTGTAAGGATGAGTTATCACAGGCCGAGGTATCAAAGGGCGGCACGCGCAGAGCGCCCAACACATCCAGGTGATCAACAAGACTGGCGTATACTTCGGAGGTCAAGGCATTAAAGTCCTCAATACGGCGACGGATTAACTCATTGCTGGCTTTGCGGACCAACTGCCGCATCCCGGACGAACGCTTTTTTTCATCAGAGCCCCATACATATATGAGACGAGTTTTATGATGCCTGGTGGCGTGGTTATACTCGTGTTCCGTAGGGGAAATTCCGCCCTGATCTTGGCTGCCGTAGTCATACCCGAAGATTCCCAGATAGATGTCGCAACGTTCGACTTCTTCAAGATACACTTTGTCGGCCCGACGATCCCTAGCCGGAAGGTCTTCAAATAGAAACACATCAGAAACAAAGCGATGCAGGAATGCATCACCCAAGAGAAATGCCTTTAGGTCCAGGCGCAGTTGTTTAAACTCCTCCTGAACACTGCTGATGAATATTTTTAGACGGGTAGCGGGCATTGCGGTTACATCTCCCAGGCTACAAAATGCTCGATCATGCTTGCTAAGACTTTGTTTTTTTATTCTTTTGACATTTTATATAATTTTGTATCATGTTCCCAGAGATAAGCATACAAAATAATTTCTCGCCTTTTAGTTTGGGATAAAATGCAAAAAATTGAAGATATAGATTCATTAATCGCTGATATTGAAACGAAACTCCTGGAAATTGACAAGCAACGTTCCACATTCCGGGAAAAACTCGCAGAGTTAAAACGGCAAAAAGCTCTTCTTCCTGAGCAAAACAGCCCTAACACATCCCTGCATGCCCAATCTTCGAAAGTAACAAACCATTCATCCGAAAAGGAAAAGATCGTTCTGTTTCGTTCTCTGTTTACAGGAAGAGCAGATGTCTTCGCTAAAAGATTTGAAAGCGTAAAAACCGGCAAGAGTGGTTATCAGCCCTGCTGCAGAAACGAGTGGGCTCCCGGCATCTGCCGAAAACCGAAAGGCAAATGCAGCGACTGCGATAATCGTGATTTTGTCCCCATTAATGATGACGTCATCAGGGGCCACCTAATGGGTTCGGAACCGCACAAGCAATCGTCCCGTGATTTTACGATAGGTGTGTACCCGATGTTTGAGGATGAAACCTGCCGGTTTCTTGCCGTCGATTTTGACAAAGACTCCTGGATGCAGGACGCCGCTACGTTTATGGAAACCTGTAATCAAAATAATGTTCCAGCAGCGCTTGAACGGTCACGGTCAGGACAGGGCGGACATGTATGGATTTTCTTTTCTGAGCCTGTTAAGGCAGTGCTGGCCCGAAAACTCGGAACCTTGCTCATCACGGAAACCATGGAGCAACGACCCGAAATTGGCCTTGATTCCTATGATCGCTTTTTCCCGAGTCAGGATACAATCCCGGCAGGCGGCTTTGGAAATCTTATTGCGTTGCCGCTTCAAAAAAAGCCTCGCGACAAGGGGAATACTCTTTTTCTGGATCAAAACTTCAACCCCTATGAGGACCAGTGGGCATTCTTGTCTTCGATAAAAAAGATGCTTCCCGATGATGTAAAGACGATAGTAACTTCAGCCCTTCAGCGTGGAGATATTACAGGGGTAAAGGCAGTTATTACTGAAGAAGATGATGTTTTCCCATGGCAGCAACCTCCCTCACGGCAGATGCAGGCAAAACCCATCCAGGGACCATTGCCGGAAAAAGTGCAATTGATGCTCGGCAATCAAATCTATATTGAAAAAGCCGTGCTGCCTGCTGCATTGCGGAACCGATTAATCCGGATTGCCGCTTTTCAAAATCCGGAGTTTTATAAAAACCAGGCAATGCGGCTGCCGACATATGACAAGCCCCGCATCATTCATTGCTGTGAAGACTTTCCGAAACATATCGGCCTACCTCGTGGATGCCTGGATGAAGTGAAGGACCTGCTGCAATCACTCAACATACAACCACGTTTGGTTGACGAACGCTTCCCCGGTGTTCCCATAGAATGCACATTCACTGGAGAACTTCGTCCGGAACAAGAACCGGCCGCAACGGAGATGCTTCGGCATGATAACGGTATTCTGGCTGCTACCACGGCGTTTGGTAAAACGGTTGTTGCTATCTATTTATTGGCAATGCGCGGTGTCAATACCCTGATACTGGTGCACCGCAGACAGCTGCTCGATCAATGGATTGTCCGGTTGCAAAATTTTCTCGACATTGCCACAGAAAACATCGGCCATATCGGAAGCGGCAAACGAAAGCCGACAGGAATCATTGACATTGGTACCATTCAGAGCTTGAGCAAAAAAGGTGTTGTTGATGATATTGTCGGTGAGTACGGCCACATCATTGTCGATGAATGCCATCACATTTCCGCACCGAGTTTTGAAATCGTTGCCCGGCAAAGCAAGGCGCGTTATGTAACCGGTCTTTCCGCAACGGTTGTCCGAAAAGACGGACATCACCCGATAATCTACATGAACTGCGGACCGATACGGTACAAGGTTGATCCTCGAAAGCAGGCTGCATCACGACCCTTTACCCATAAAGTCATCACACGCAGAACCGCTTTTATCTTACCCCTTACACTTGCCGGCACAGATTCACTAAAAATGCATGACCTCTATGACGCCCTATCAGTTGATGACAAGCGAAACCAGATGATAGTCGACGATATTCTGCAATCGCTGGAAGAAAAACGATCCCCGCTTGTGCTGTCTGAACGGAGAGAACACCTGGAAACGCTGACAAACCTACTGTCTCCTCACACAAAAAATATCCTGGTCTTTAAAGGCGGTATGGGCAAAAAACAAAGGCAGGCCCTTGAAGAAAAACTGCAGAGCATTCCGGATCGCGAGGAAAGAATTATTGTCGCCACCGGCCGCTACCTCGGTGAAGGATTTGATGACCCTCGGCTGGACACCCTTTTTCTGACGCTGCCCATATCATGGAAAGGAACCCTTGCACAGTACACTGGCCGCCTACATCGTTTCCATGATATGAAGAAGGAAGTTGTCATATATGATTATGCCGACCTTAATGTGCCGATACTTACTAGAATGTATGCCAGACGACTTCATGGCTATAAAACTATCGGATATAAGGTGGAAGAATAACGTCGATAAAGGCATATGTGGTAAATGTCACAACATCGATGATCCGTTTTTAATGGTCAAAAATATCAGGGCATCGATGACCCATAAAGATTAATGTTTTTAAGCAAATGCGATTAAATGCGAAAACCCGCACAAATCCGTCAGCCGTAACTGGTTGAATTTTCAGTTTTATTTGGCATGTGCCGAAGATTGCGCTCAGCACCCCCGTTTTTTTGCCTCACAGCCAATAAAAACAAAAGCGATTCCAAATTGTTACGGAATCGCCTTGTTGTTTTTTGGTGCCGAAGGCCGGACTCGAACCGGCACGGGTCTCCCCACTACCCCCTCAAGATAGCGTGTCTACCAGTTCCACCACTTCGGCATTCTTCTAAAACTGCTGTTCTGGTTTCGGCTCTGCTACCGGGGCCGGTATTTCCGTGGTTTCAACCTGCGGGGCCTGGGCCGCATCCTGAACAGGCGCTTGCGGGATGGCCTGCTGGGCAACCGGCGGGACATCCTTTACCACTGAGCGCCCGAACGGATTAGCGGACAAATATGCCAGACCGAACGAGGTGAGCATGAAAATGATAGCTGCAATGGTTGTCACCTTGCCCAGAAACGGGGCCGGGCCAGCACCGCCGAACACGGTCTGGGATGAACCGCCAAAGGCGGCCCCCATTTCGGCACCCTTGCCGCTTTGCAGAAGCACTATCAGGATCAGTGCTATACATACTAGTATGTGTAAAATAATCAGAAGTGTTGTCATATAAAGCCTCGTAATTGGTAATTCGTGATTAGTTAACTGTACTATTCGTTAAGTGTTAAGCGTTTTAAAAAGTCCGCTTCACGCCTTACGTTTCTCGTTTTACGTTAATCAGCTATGTTGTAATGTAAAAATTTTTTATAATATAGTATTTTATAACAAATTTCAATAGTTAAGTTTCAAATTTCACTATCCGGGTAAAAGAATCACTTTTCAGGCTGGCGCCGCCCACCAGGGCTCCGTCGATATCGGGCTGGGCCATCAGCTCATCCACATTTTCCGGTTTAACACTGCCGCCGTACAGGATTCGTACCCCTTCCGCAACACCCGCATCGGCAATATCGGCAATCAGCTTGCGGATCATGGCATGCACTTCTTCAGCCTGCTGGGGCGTGGCGGTCTTGCCGGTACCGATTGCCCACACCGGCTCATAAGCGATAATACCTTTGGCAATATCTACAGCGGAAAGCCCTTCGAGGCCTCCCCGTATCTGCCGCTCTACTACCTCCAGGGTTTTACCCGCTTCCCGTTCTTCAAGCGTCTCACCCACGCACATGATGGGGGTCAACCCAGCTGCCAGGGCGGCCTTTACCCGTTTATTAACCGTTTCATCGGTTTCACCAAAATACTGACGCCGCTCGGAATGTCCGATAATGGCGTGGGTACAGCCCGCATCTTTTAACAGTCCCGGGGCAACCTCACCGGTAAAAGCTCCTTTTTCCTCCCAGTACACATTCTGGGACGACAGCGCAATATTGGAACCCTCTATCTCCCGGGCTACCGGGGCAAGCGCAGTAAAAACAGGTGCTACGATAATCTCCACATCCTGCACAGCTGCAACATTTTCCTTCAGATCCCTGACAAGATCACGGGCCTCAGCAATAGTGTTGTGCATCTTCCAGTTGCCTGCAATAACGGGTGTCCGCATATAATTACTCCTTATAGTCGTAATTAGTGAATAGTAAACAGTGAATCGTGAACGGTACTTGGTGTTTGGTATTCAGTGTTTTGTGTTTAGCAACAAATTTTCTCAGCACTCATTGCTCATTACTCATTGCTTAGGTAATTTATTTATCCAGTGCTGCTATGCCGGGCAGTTTTTTGCCTTCCAGCATCTCCATAAAGGCCCCGCCGGCTGTTGAGATATAGGAAATTTGATCCTCTTTACCGGACTTATTCAGGGCCGCAACCGAATCACCGCCGCCCACCACACTCATGGCGTCAGTGCCTGCCACGCTGTCGGCGATACTGAAGGTGCCCCGGCTGAACTCCTCTATTTCAAATACGCCCATGGGGCCGTTCCACACAATAGTCTTGGCTTCACCGATAATAGCACTGAACTGCGCGATGGTTTCCGGCCCAATATCAAGGGCTATCCAGCTCTGGGGAATATCATGGACCGAGACGGTCTTGGTGGTAATCCCGGACTTCATCTCCTCGGCAATAACACAGTCCACGGGCAGCAGCAGCTTAACGCCCCGGTCGGTCGCCTTTTTGAGAACCAGTTTGGCGGTTTCGATCAGGTCCGGCTCAACCAGGGAATTGCCCACCTCAATGCCCTGGGCCTTCAGGAAGGTAAAGGCCATGCCACCGCCCACAAGCAGAGCATCAACCTTCTGCAGGATATTCTCCAGCACCTCCAGCTTACCCGAGACCTTGGCCCCACCGATCACGGCTACCAGGGGCCGCTCGGGGTTGAGCATGGCGCGGTCAAAGCTGGTAATCTCCTTCTTCATCAAAAATCCGGCAACACTCTCGGGCACGACCCGGGTGATAGCCTCAACCGAGGCATGGGCCCGGTGGGAAACTGCAAAGGCGTCATTTACATATATGTCGGCCGCGGCACCCAGCTTGCGGGCAAACTCCTTATCATTTTTTTCTTCCTGCGCATAAAAACGCAGGTTTTCAAGCAGCAGGATCTGCCCCGGCTGCAGGGCCCGGCCTTGTGCAATGGCCTCCTTCGATATGCAGTCGGTAGCAAACAGCACCTCGCTGTCCAGTAGTTCACCCAAGCGCCTGGCAACCGGCTTAAGGCTCATCTCCGCTACCCGCTTGCCCTTGGGCCGGCCCAGGTGGGAGGCCGCAATGACCGCGCCCCCCTGATCAAGCACATGCTTGATGGTGGGCACCGTGGCCCTGATGCGGGTGTCATCGGTTATGTTCTGGCTGCCGTCTAGGGGCACATTAAAATCAGCCCGGATAAAAACCCGTTTACCTTTAACATCAATCTGGTCAATGAATTTTACGGCCATGTTTTATTTCCTATAAAAATAGATGTTGTTGCACATTGCGAAATTGTATTAACCGCAGACTAACGCCGACAAACAGGCTGGCGACACTGCCAACCTGTTTACTCCTATGCCCTGCGGGCATATTTTTAATATTTATTGTGCTCTAAAATGTTACAAGTCTATAGATTTTCTCACAGATTCAACTACCATCGCGAAGCGATTACTGTTTTTGCGCCCGCACTGTTGCGGGGACAAAAGGTCTGCGTGTGTCTGCGTATGTCCGCGGTTAATTAATTAGCCTGCAGATCAATGATTTTAATTTACCGCAGACTAACACGGTAGCAGTGCTTAAAGTGAACTAAAATGCCTAAAGTGCCTAAAATTATGTCAGCTGGTTTTTCGTGTTTAGTCTCAGCGCTCGTTGCTCGTTACTCATCACTTACTTTACCGTATCCATATGGATGATCAGGTCGCACACCTTATGGGAATAACCCATTTCATTATCATACCAGGAGACAACCTTAACAAAGGTATCGCTCAGGGCTATGCCTGCATCGGCATCAAAAACGGACGTGCGCGAATCACCGATAAAATCAGTGGAGACAACGGGTTCTTCCGTGTAGCCCAGAATACCCTTGAGCTCACCTTCAGCAGCCGCTTTCATGGCGGCCTTGATGTCATCGTATGAAGCCGGCTTTTCCAGGCGGCAGGTAAGATCAACAACCGAAACATTCGGTGTCGGGATGCGGAACGCCATACCGGTCAGTTTCCCGTTAAGCTCAGGAATAACTTTGCCCACGGCCTTGGCGGCACCGGTTGAAGAAGGAATGATGTTCTGGGAAGCGCCGCGGCCGCCGCGCCAGTCCTTCATTGAAGGGGCATCGACGGTTTTCTGGGTGGCCGTTACAGCGTGCACGGTTGTCATCAGGCCTTCGGCAATGCCCCAGTTGTCATGCAGCACCTTGGCAACCGGTGCAAGACAGTTTGTTGTACAGGATGCATTGGATACAACATCCATATCCGCACTATAGGTTTTGTGGTTGACGCCCATCACAAACATGGGGGTTGCATCTTTTGAAGGTGCCGACATGACAACCCGTTTGGCACCGGCTTTAAGATGCGCTTCAGCCTTTTCACGCGTAAGAAAAAGGCCGGTTGACTCAACCACATATTCTGCGCCGACCTCACCCCAGTTAAGATTTGCAGGATCTTTTTCCGAGGTAACCCGGATAGGTTTTCCGTTAATAACAAGGCTGCCGTCTTTAACCGCAACATCACCCTCAAATTTGCCGTGGGTTGAATCATACTTGAGCATATATGCCATATAATCAACGTCAATAAGGTCGTTGATACCGACAATTTCAATTTCCGGCTTGCCGCATGCAGCACGAAAAACAAGACGTCCGATTCTGCCAAACCCGTTAATTCCTACTTTTATGGCCATGTGAACTACCTCCTCTATAAATAATTAAACTAAAAACCGTCGCTATATTGTTATATGTCTGTTGCCGGCTGTCCGCGGTCAGATCTACACAAAACAACCGACAACCAGTGACTGACAGCGCCCTATCCAAAAAATACCTGGGCTATGTCATATATCTTCATGTCAACATACTTGGTGCCTTCCTTGAGCACATCAAGCGAAACCGGGACGATCTTATTACCGACCAGGGCTGCCATAGTGCCAAACTCCTTACTGTTGATCAGGTCGGCTGCCGCAACCCCGAATCTGGTTGCCAGCACGCGGTCATGAGAGGTGGGGGTGCCGCCCCGCTGGACATGCCCCAGGATAGTGACCCGGGTATCAATACCGGTAAGTTCCTCAAGCTTGCTTCCTACTATATTGCCGATACCGCCCAGACGGATATGCCCGAAATCATCCGTGAGAGTATCTTTCTCATACTTTATGTCCAGTCCCTGCGGAACATAGCCTTCCGCCACTACTACAATGCTGAATTTTCGGCCGCGTTCATGGCGGTTTTTAATGATCCTGGCGGTTTCTTCCATACTGATCGGCTTTTCAGGAATCAGGATGCAGTCGGCCCCTCCGGCCAGGCCGGCATAGGTGGCAATCCAGCCAGTATCCCTGCCCATGACCTCCACCACCATGATGCGGTAATGGGACTCCGCAGTCGTATGCAGGCGGTCCACAGCCTCCATGGCAATATGTACGGCCGTGTCAAACCCGAAGGTAAAATCAGTACCCGGCAGGTCATTATCGATGGTCTTGGGTACCCCGACAACTTTTATGCCATGCTCCTGGTGCAGCTTCTGGGCAACTCCCAGGGTATCCTCCCCGCCAATAGCTATGAGGGCCTCAATACCGAAACGCTTCAGATTCTCGAGAAGCTGCTGCAGACTTTCCTGTGATTTATAAGGATTCGTGCGTGAGGTACCCAGGAGGGTACCGCCGCGATGCAGGATACCGGCTACAGAATAGTCTGTCAGGGGTTCAACCGAGCCCGACACAAGCCCCTTCCAGCCTTCCCGGATACCCAGCACTTCCATGCTATAAGTGTTGCGTGCCCTTTTTACGACTGCCCGGATAACGGCATTAAGTCCGGGGCAGTCCCCGCCACCAGTAAGAATTCCTATAGTGGTTTTCATCGTTACTGTTTTCCCTGATTGTTAAATCTATGCTGTTTAGGCTGTATACCGGTAAGCAACCTGCATGCCCCCGCACATGGTTGAACTAACCTAATCCAGAACCGAGAAAATTTAGTTATTGCTTTTACATCAAGGGCTCTATAAAGTAAAAAACGGACGTTTTATGTGATGTTTTTTGCGAGCCGCAAAGTTAGTAGTAAAGCATAATTATTAAGGAACTTCAATGAAAAAAACGCTGGAACACTTTCAGGAGCTGCGAGAAATCATCCGCAGGCTGCGGGGTCCCGGGGGCTGTCCCTGGGACCGTAAACAGACTCCCGCAGATGTTAAGACCTATCTGACCGAGGAGCTCTATGAACTGCTGGAGGCTATTGACACCGGTGACAGCAGTATGCTGACCGAAGAAATCGGTGATCTGCTGTTTATGATCCTGTTTTTAGTTAACCTGTATGAAGAACAGCAGACCTTACACCTGGCTGACGCGCTGGGGTCTATAAAAGAAAAGATGATTCACCGGCACCCCCATGTGTTTAGCACCGTGGAGGTATCCTCAGCAGATGAAGTAAAAGCAAACTGGAAAAAACTGAAAGAAAAGGAGGGCAAAAAACCCGAGAAATCTCTGCTTGACGGCATTCCCGCCAACCTGCCGGCCCTTTCCCGGGCGTATTTTCTAACCTCAAAAGCTGCTGAAGTAGGCTTTGACTGGGAAAATCCACGTGAAGTGTTGCATAAACTGGCTGAGGAGCTGGGTGAGTTTGAAACCTCTCTGCAGCAACAGGAGAAAGCAAAAACTACTGAAGAGCTTGGTGATATCCTGTTCAGCCTGGTTAATTTCAGCCGGCATCTGGGTCTTGATCCGGAACAGGCCCTGCGCACAACCAACCAGAAATTTGCTGCCCGCTTTGCCTATATAGAAAAAGAACTGGTCCGGCAGGGCAAAAATGTCAAGCAGGCCACCCTGCAGGAAATGGACAGTTTGTGGGAGAAGGCTAAAAATCGTGAAGCGTAAGGCGTAAAACGGATCTTTTATAACGCTTAACGCTTTACATCTAACATTTTACGGTGACTATCTTCTTGTCACTTTCCCTCTTTTTATGCGTCCATCCTCAATGCCTCTGAGGAGGTTTTCCCATTTTGTGCGGTAGGAAATAAAACGCTGCTGGAAGGTCGTTATAAAATAGCGCTGACTCACCGAGCCTGCCGTGCTTTTGGTTTTTGCCAGCTTCTCCATTTCCAGTAAAAATTCGGCAAACTCCCTGACAGGCGGCAGCTTCTCCTGCCCGGAAACATACCCGGCAAATTTCCTGTCAAGTACCTGCAGCTGGGTGTTTAATTGAGTTACTTTCTGTTGAATATCCTGCTGTGCCATCTAAAATCTTTATGCTCACAACCTTTTATAGTATACATAGGTTCTACATTAGAGCAAAAATAAGGGTAAAAGGTCAAGGGCAAAAGCTGTTAACAATTCACTGTTCACCGTTTACTATTTGCTGTTCACTGTTTAACATGTTTTGTGCATTAGACTGGTCATTTATCAGCATATATCTGGCAGGCACCTTTGCGGTAGGGCTCTGGATGCGGCGCCGGGCCTCCCGCGGGCTGGCTTCCTATTTTGTGGCTGACCGGTCCCTGCCCTGGTGGTGGCTGGGAACATCCATGGCTGCAACCACTTTTGCCGCCGATACCCCGCTGGCGGTTACCGGGATCATAGCCCGGGACGGGATTGCGGGCAACTGGTTTATATGGTGCAGTGTGTTTACCTATATAACCATGACGGTGTTTTTCGCCCGCAAATGGGTTGCCAGCCGTGTGCTTACCGATGTAGAGCTTATTGAGCTGCGCTACAGCGGCAGGTCGGCCCGCATCCTGCGCGCTTTCAAGGCATTCTACTTCAGTATCATCATCAACAGTATCGTGCTTGGCTGGGTTTTCAGGGCCATGAGCAAAATTTCTCAGCCCTTTATACACTGGTCCGAGCTGCTGGGTCCCGGCATGTACGCACGCACCGTATCGCTGTGGCCCCGGTTTCTTATCTTTGATAATGTTGATAACACCCTGACGGTTACGGTCATCCTCATCATAGTTGTGGCTTACAGCTGCCTGGGGGGTATCCGGGGTGTTATTCTTACCGATCTCTTTCAGTTCGGCCTGGCCCTGGGCTGCTCGGTGCTGTTTGCCCTGCTGGCCGTTAATCATGTCGGCGGACTTGACGGACTTTTTGAAAAACTGCATTCACTCTACCCCCGACAGGCACCAACCCTGCTGCGGTTCTGGCCGGATTTTGACAGCCCGTTGCTGCCTTTTCGGGTTTTTCTCATCTACCTTGGCCTTCTGTGGTGGGCCCAGTACTTCTCAGACGGCTCAGGCTACCTTGCCCAGCGCATAAACACGGCTCGCTCGCCGGCTGATGCTGAAAAAGGCTCGCTGTGGTTTACCCTGGCAACCTTTGTGCTGCGCACCTGGCCCTGGATTATTGTTGCCCTGACAGCCCTGGTTGTTTTTCCGCTTGATGAGCCTGCCCGGTTTTATCCCCTGGGTACCCAGATCGGTGCTGACCGGGAAATGGGCTACCCGGTTCTGATGAAACTGATCCTGCCCCCGGGCCTGCTGGGGCTCACCTTTGTGAGCCTGCTGGCAGCCTTTATGAGCACGGTTGACACCCATATCAACTGGGCTGCCAGTTACCTGGTAAATGACATTTACAAACGTTTTGTGCACCCCGGGGCTTCACGCCGGCAGCTGGTTGCGGCAAGCAGGCTGGCCGTTATTGGTATTGCACTGCTTTCTGTACTGTGTGCAAGTCAGATTTCCTCCATAGAAAAAGCCTGGAAATTCTTTGTTGCTATTGGGGCCGGACTGGGTCTTCCCCAGGTGCTGCGCTGGATCTGGTGGCGAGCAACAGCCTGGACAGAAATAGCCGGCATGAGCGTTGCCGTGGGCATGGCCGTTGTGCTCTATATGCTGTTTCCCCAGGTGAGGGCTGAATACCTGCTGGCCTGGATAGTACTGGCAAGTGCAGCCGCAGCACTGGGCGCCACACTGCTTACCAGACCGGTTGACGAAACCGTGCTGCGCCGGTTTGTCGAGCGGGTCAAGCCTTTTGGCTTCTGGAGGGGGCTGGCTGCAGAAAAGCAGGCCCGCCATGCTGTTGCTCAGAAAATCTGTATGTGGCTGCTGGGTGTTACGGCAACCTTTAGCGGGATGTTTGCTTGCGGGTACCTGCTGATGCGTACCTGGTCGGCCGGACTGGTTCTGGCATCTGTAGCAGCTGTTTGTGTCTGGCTGCTCGTCCAGATGATGTCACGACAAGGTGGAGGGTAATGCTTGTGTAAACTTTACGATCTTTGACTTTGGAATGTGGCTTTTTGGATTTTTTGTGTTATCTCAACTACATATACAATACATTTTCATATAACACTGCCTGTGCTCAACCGCTGAAATTGCCCTTATGCAAAATTCCACAGCAGGCGTGAAAATCCTGTGGAAAAACCTGTGCAAAACCACCTGATTGACGCGTAAATAAAGAAATTTAAGCATTTTGCTCAAAAAATGAGCATTAAAATAACAAAGTAATTACAAATAGTTATATTTTTAGTGGGGCCAAAATAAAAAGTTGAGATCAGGGTTAGTGCCAAGGTCAAGAGATTTCAACAGGATAATCGTAAAAAGCATAAAAATGTGCAACCAGATTGAATGCAGCCCTCCCTAAAAAGATGGTTTTTTTCACTTTTTGACTATCCTGCGATTTTATGCTGTCCCTCTCCCGCAATCTGTTTAATTACATATAAAATTAACACGTTAGACGGAAAGGGTAAAACGTTAAGCGCTGAAAAAATCCATATTACGCTTTACGCTTCTCGTTTTACGTGCTTTAAATTATTTTCCTGCGGATGAAGACAGCATTGGGGATAGCGGCAAGCGCGGCAGCTGCAAAGTTAACTGCAATATCAAAAACATCAAACTGACGGTAGGGAATAAAGAACTGAATACCCTCAATAAGGGCCCCAAAGACTCCGGCCACAAGGGTTCCCTTCAACAACGGTTTTCGCACCCCTGCTGCCCGAAAGTACAGCCCCAGGATACCGGACAGGACAAAATAGGCCAGTCCGTGAGAGATGATCCCTGAATTGATACCGCCTCCGAAACCGGGCAGTATCGACAACACCATAATCATGACAGCCAGGAACACTGTGCTGTAAAGATACAGGTCGTGTTCCTTGGCCCTCTGGTTGAGATTTCGTATGATTTGTTCCAGCATCATATTTATATTACCATGTCGCTGCAGGGGAAAACAATCAGGTGTTTGTGGCGGCTGGTGTTTTACACAAAAAGGCCCGCTCAGGACAGATTCAGATATATATATGGTCGGGGCGAGAGGATTTGAACCTCCGACTCCCTGGTCCCAAACCAGGTGCGCTACCAGACTGCGCTACGCCCCGACTTAAAAACAACTGAGAAAAATAGCATATCGTCTGTAAAAAAGCAATTAAATATAGAATGAGCTGATGGCTGAATCAATACCTGTTAGACGTAAAGCGTCAGACGAATTATTAAACGCTTTAGCCTTTACGCTTTACGTTTAACGACTGGTTGTTCACCTTCTCGAGAAATTCCGGCAGGACTTTTTGCAATTCCCGGATAGCCTGAAACCGGTGGCTGATCCGGTTCTTATATTCGGAGCCCATTTCAGCAAAAGTCCGGCCCGAGGTCTCATCAAGGAAAAGGGGATCATAGCCGAACCCGTTGCTGCCCCGGGGTGCGTCTGCAATCACTCCCCGGCAGACACCTTCAACAACCTGATGGGTACCGTCCGGTGCCGCAAGCGCAATAACACAGCGAAACTGTGCGCCGCGTTTTTCTGCCGGATGACCTTCCAGCTCACCGAGCAGCTTTGTATTGTTCTGCAGGTCATCGGCCTCAGGGCCCGCATAGCGAGCAGAGTATATTCCGGGCCGGCCTTCAAGGGCATCAACTTCAATGCCGGAATCATCGGCAATAGAGATATGGCCGGTATGCGCCGCAATCGTGCCGGCTTTTTTAAGCGCATTTTCAGCAAAGCTGCTGCCGTCTTCAAGCACTTCGGGACAATCCGGAAACCGGTCAAGCGAGACCAGGCAAACATCTGTGCCGGTAAGCATCTGCGTGAACTCGCGCAGCTTGTTCCGGTTTTTGGTAGCAAGAACAATTTTCATAGCATGGCAGTGATAGGTAAAAGGTTAGACGTAAAGCGTAAAACGTAATTAATAAATTCGTTTCACGCTTTACGCTTCTCGCATTACGTTCTTTAATGCGGCACCTCCGGCTCGATAACAACTCGGTCAATGTCTGAATCTTTGAGCTCATCGGGTATGTTTGTGTTTTTATAAAAGACGGTATTACCCCGACGGATAAGATGGGTTGTCATAACAGCATTATCAAGATAGAAGGTGTACTTCCGGCATTGCTTCTGGCAGGGAAACACCCCGATAAATCCTTTTTTCTCAGGAACATCACAGTTTGCAATCAGACAAAAGCGCGTCGTGGTTATATAGGTAAACGGAATATACAGTGAAAGGTGCAGCTGGGGGGGTACATCGCTCAAATCAAGGCCCTGCATTGGATTGTCAAGCTCGGCCCGCATGATATTATGTTCAAAAAGAAATTTTTGATATACCGGGACTCCCAGATTTGTTTTGCGAAGATGCTCAACTGCCTGCCGGGGAAGCTTGTCCAGAAATTCAGCAATCCGCGGTCCCCGTTTTATTTTGGTCAGCAGTCTGCCCAGTACCGGTACAAGTGCAGGGAATCTGCTGTGCAGCAAGCTAAAGACCCCCCAGTCATTAAAGACCACCTCGGTTGCATCCGGCAGCAGTTTAATGAGTGTTGCAACCTGCCCAAGTCCCGCCTCGGTTACATAAGGGGTAACAAAGGTAAAGGGTAGCCCCCTGCGCCCGGCCTGTTCCAGGGCCTCCTCCAGCTCAGGGCCGGTCGGCAGCAGACGTTCACAGAATTCATCACCAAAGTAGAGCCGATGGAAATCATCTGTGAGATATTTCAGGTTGCCTGTTTTTGAAATAAAAAGGGCCTTTTCCCGTTCCAATATAGGATCCTCTCAGCAGTTTAACATACTTCTAAAGCAAAATCGCATAGATTGCCGGTATTGTCAAAGGATATCAACGATCATTGCTTAATGTATCAATTGGTAGTATAAGAGGAAGGGCTCATAAGCTGTTGAGCCGGTAAGGCGGCAACTGGGAGGAGAAGTTAACAAAGTGCACTAAAGTGGCTAAAAATATATATACGTCAGTTGAAAGTTGTCCGTGGTCAGTTGCTGTCTACCTGTCCCGAGTTTGCGACGGAGCGTATGTCCGCGGTTAATTAATCAGCCTGCAGATCAATGTTTTTAATTTGCCGCAGACTAACGCTGACAAACAGGTTGGCGACACTGCCAACCTGTTTACCTCCATGCCCTTCGGGCAGGCATGCAACAATTAATATATTCTAACAGCAGTTGATGGGTTGCGCTTACGCTACACCCATCCATTTTTAAAATCATATGTATCTCAGTTGAAGTTGTCCGTAGTCAGTTGCTGAGTGCCATGTTTTGTCAACGGATAATCGACAACATGCTACTGGCAAAAATGGTTAGTCAGTTGAATGTTGCTCGTAGTTAGTTGTTTTAGTATTTGATGTTTAATGTTTAGTAACCATTTTTCTTTTTACGCTTCTCTCTTTACGTTTTACGTTTTTTTCTGTAAGGAAAATTATTATGCCCCATATTGTTCTGAAAGGTCCGGTTGACCTGCACAGCTTCTATACCGGGCATAAACCTGTGGCCCGGGAGGTCGCTGGCGAGATACTAAAGCTGCACAATATTTTTATGAACCAGCGCGGTGATATACTGCTGATTGAAGCCCTGGCCGTTGAGCACGGGCCGCCCAATCGGTTTTTTGTGCAAATCGGAAGGAAAGACGCTAAAACCACGGTAAAAATCTATCCGGGCTCAGATCCCGAGAAGACCCCCGGTGTTAAAAAGCTGCTGGCACTGGTGGCCCAACAGGTAAAGGCCCGAAACCCGCAAGCAGACTACGGCCATACAAATCTTCAGGAATTTCTACTCCCGTAAATAGATCCTTGTGCCGCTTTCCAGTGCTTTGAGTCCCTCCCAGGCTTTCTGGGAATACTTTGTGTGGCTGGGCGAATTAAGCGCAAGCCTGTAAAGATAAAGTGTCTTGGTGTGATACTGCCCTGCCCGGGCCCTGTCCTTGACCCGCGGGTTGTAAGAAAAGCTGTACAGTTCATGCAGTATGTGGCACCGATGGGCCATTTTATAGAGAATTTCGTGACGCAGGGATGTTGTGGGATACTGCTCCAGGATTTTTTCCAGCTGCTCAAGTTCAGCCAACAGCCCCTCAGGCTGCCCCCTGTAATCAGTTTGCCAGACAATACTTCTGTAGGCAGCTTCATCCGCAATAGGACTATCAGGATATTTTTCAAGAATAGTTTTGTAATGAGTTAAATTATAGGAAAGTCCCGCGGCAGATTCTTCCCAGCACTCATAATGGCCATACTGTGAAAGAAACTGTTTAAGAACGGTACCGGCAGATTCACCGCTTTCGATCCTGCGCGTGTATTCAGTCTCAAGTAAGCCTTCAAAAGATTCCCCCAGCCGCTGAAGTGCAATGGTGAAAATTTTTGAATGGGGATAGCTGTCGATAAAATGCTGATACAGATCTATAGCATCAATGTAATCCCGGGCCTCAAAAGCTTTTTGGGCCTGGGAAAACAGCTGCTGATCCGCCTTCTGTTTACGCTGCTTGGGACCGCCCAGGCAGGCCGTCAGGCATATTAGAAGTATGGTAACAAGTAGTAACTGTTTATTACATTTCACGTTTTTAGATTTTAATATTTTTTTACTTAATTATTTAACCGCGGACATACGCGGACACTCGCAGTCCTTTTGCCCCCGCGACAGTGCGGGCGCAAAAACAGCAATCGCTTTGCGATAACAGCCATCAAGTAAATCTATACAAAACTTTCCAGTCTTGTAACATTGTAAAATCCTACAATATAATAAATGTAAAAAATATACCCTAAGGGCATAGAGGTAAACAGGTTGGCAGTGTCGCCAACCTGTTTGTCAGCGCCTTTCGGCGTTAATCTGCGGCAAATTGAAACTTTACCCTTTACATCTAACGTTTTTTACGCCAGTTTCGCAATAGCAGTCACTGCCCGCATTAATTCCTCAAACTGCTGCGGGTACAGTGACTGGGGCCCGTCTGAGAGAGCATTAGCAGGGTCATGGTGCACCTCCACCATAAGCCCGTCTGCGCCGACCGCAACCGCCCCCCGGGAAAGAGGAATAACCTGATCGCGCTTGCCGGCTGCATGGCTGGGGTCAACCAGAATCGGCAGGTGGCTGACCGCCTTGACTGCCGGTATGGCACTCAGGTCCAGGGTGTTGCGCGAATGATCGGCAAAGGTGCGCACCCCGCGCTCGCACAGGATGATGCGGTGATTGCCCTGTGACATGATATACTCTGCCGCCATCAGGAACTCTTCTATGGTTGCCGACATGCCCCGCTTAAGCAGGATGGGCCGGCTGCTTTTACCCGCCCGTTTGAGCAGGGTAAAATTCTGCATATTGCGTGCTCCGATCTGCACAATATCGGCAACCTCTTCAACCAGGGCCAGATTATCATGGTCAATTGCCTCGGTAACAATAAGCAGGCCCGTCTCCCGGCGCACCTTATCCAGAATCTCCAGCCCCTGTTCTCCCAGGCCCTGAAAACTGTACGGAGATGTCCTGGGCTTAAAGGCCCCGCCCCTGAAAAGCCTGACACCGGCCTTTCTAACCTCCCGGGCAATCGTGAGGCACTGTTCAAGATTTTCTACGGCACAGGGCCCGGCTATTACGGCAAGATCCTGCCCGCCGATAACCACATCGCCTACCTGCACCTGCGAATCATCCGGTTTGAAGTCTCTGCTGACAAGTTTATAGGGTTTTGAGACCGGTATGGCGTCTTTAACCCCCTGAATAGTAAGAAACAGGGAGGCATCAACCGGCCCGGCATTACCGACAATGCCGATGGCCGTGCGCTGGGTGCCGGGCACGGGAACCGGCGTGAATCCTATGCTTTTTATTTTCGCAATAACCTGATCTATCTGGTCATCCGTGGCATTTTTTTCCATTACTATCAGCATTGCAGCAGTTCCTTACTATAAAACAGACTGTGTAAGCCGGTATGTTCTGTATGCTAGCATGAATAGAGCCTGTATGCAAAAGCAATTATGGGTTCGGCGGCAGCGGGCCGGAGCGCTGCAGCGCTGCAAATCCGCGTGCTGCAAGGGGGTAGTCCGCATACACTGCGCGGGCCTGCTGCAGCAGACGGCCGGCTGCCGTGCGGTTGCCGAAGTTGAGCTCATACAGCGCCCGTGACGTGAGCATGAAGGCATAAAACGTCTTCAGAGTTGTATGGTAGAGATTGTTGGCTGTGAAATCACCTTCTGAGGGGAAAGGCAGACCGCCGTAGTCAAACTGCCGGTAGCCGGTCCCGGGGGGATAGAGCCTGAACACAAGCCCCTCGGGCACCCGCAGCAGCCCCGCACCTATCTCTTTTTCCTGTTCGCAGGTAAGATATACCGGCCGCGTGGCGATGTTTTTAGATATGAAGCTGTTGATCACCTCCATATAGCGCTTCTGAATGACGGCCGCATCGTAGGGCTGGTCGTGTTCAAACTTGTACAGCTCACGCTCGTAGCGTGTAATCTCCGGTTGAGATGTCTTCATAAGTTCAGGATAGTTATGTTCAAGCTGCTTGAGGTACCATGAACGCTTAAGGAGTTTTACCTCAATCATGGTCACATCAGGCCGCACAGCCTCAACCAGCTGCAGATAGTACAGGGGCGAGCAGAAATAGTCCCACTGATATGAAAGAATAAGTGCATTGGGCTCAAGGCTTTGCAAAACAGAGCTGACATAGCGTTCAACATGATTCTCCGAGCTCTGATCTACTGCAGTGTAGTTTGCAAACAGCGGGATACACGCCAGTACACATACCGCGGCAATAACCGGTTTATATAAGCCGGGTTTTTTTCTGTATACCAGTGTAAGAAAAAACAGCACGGCACTGCTCATCCATAGAGCGCACATAACAAACGCCGGCAGAAAATAAGCATCAATATCCTTGATGTCATAATTAATCGAATAGACTACATCACTCAGGAAAAAAACAACCGTAAACCAGCAAACGGGTCTGTGAAGATGATACAGAAACCATATGCCGAAAGGAATCAGCAGAATCGGCAGATAGCCGAATGAGTGCAGCACAAGCTGTATAAAATATGTCAATTGTGTGATCATGCTGTCAAAGGAGGAAAACATCCATACTCGGTACTGTTTTGCGGCAATATGCCAGAAAAATGTCTGCCAGGTCTGCGGGTTTCCCCAGTTAAGCTGGGGCAGTTGCAGGGCCCTGATGGGAAGATACAGATAGGGAGCCAGACCTACCAGGAATAGAACGGCTGCAGTCATAAGTTTTGCAGGCCCCGGCTGCCAGGTTTTCCTCCGGCTGACCATTAGATACACCAGGGCCGGAATGAATAAGACCGTGCTCATATGATTACAGAAACTCAGCCCCAGCGAGAAAAACAGTGCACCGGTCAGGACCGTATTGTTTTTCCGGTCGCCGAAACTGCAAAATGTACGTATGCTTAAAAACATAAGTAGGCAGACAAACAAGCCCTGCAGGGCATACACCTCGTTGACCAGAGCCACTGACCAGAAGACTCGTGAAAAAGCCAGCAGCAGCGTGCCGCAGCCAAGGCTCAGCGCCGCCATGAGCCCGGAGGGTTTTTGAAAAAACGGTTGTGATGAACTGCGCGATCTCAGGAAGATATCAGCACCGCTCCAGAAAAACAGGTATAGGCCGCAGCCTGCCAGCAGGGCGGACATCAGATTTAGCTGCAAAACAGGCCGCAGGCCCAGGGGCACCTGCACCCACAACCACCCCAGCAGTGTATAAAGAGGATAACCCGTGGGATGGGCAATACCCAGCGTTGCGCACACCGCTGCAAGCTCACCACTGTCTATGAAAGTGAGCCCCGGAGCCAGGGTTGCCACATATATGCCCAGCACACCAGTGATCAGGACACCGGCAGTATAGAAGCGGATATTGATGTTCATGTCTAATAATAATCCTATAGTTGAGCAACCGTTAGGCATAATAACACGGTCGCAGCTTTTTGGTATAAAAAATTCGGTCCTGAAGCTCCTTAAAATAAGGTCCTCCCTGGGGGCAAGAAAAGATTAAAGAGGTATTGACAAATCAGACTACATATTACATGTAAAAACTATACATCTCAAAACCATGAGGGGTTACTCATGAAGCTCAGATACATACTATCCCTAAAAGCTTTGCCGCTGGCGATGACCCTTGTTCTGGGCGCGCTGTGCCTTTGCGGCTGTACAACCCCGCCGGACGTTATCCAGCTGGGACCGGCCCTGTCACTGCTGCTTATTGCCGAGGGGTTTACCAGCCCGGTAGGCATGGCAGTGCCGGGTGACGGCAGCGGCCGAATCTTTATTGCTGATCAGGTCGGCCGCATTCACATTATCACCGCTGAGGGCCTGCTGCTTGAAGAGCCGTTTCTTGATATTGCAGATCGCCTGGTAGCGCTGCGGCAGTCATATGATGAGCGCGGTTTGCTGGGTCTGGCGTTTCACCCCGAGTTTGCAGACAATGGACGCTTCTTTGTGTTTTATAATGCGCCCCTGGTAACAGGTGCTTCTGAAGGGGACTCGCTGGTGCGCGTTTCCGAATTCCATGTTTCTGATAATGGCTCTAACACGGCAGATCCCGACAGTGAGGTTGTCCTTTTAGAAGTGGTTAAACCGCAGTTTAACCATAATGGCGGGCAGCTTGCATTCGGGCCTGATGGTTATTGCTACATCGGCATTGGTGATGGAGGCGGTGCAAACGATACCGGTACGGGGCATACGCCCGGACTGGGCAACGCCCAGGACACCTCCAGTCTGCTGGGCACCATTCTCAGGTATAATACCGACACGGCCGGAGAGCTCCTAGTGCCGCAGGACAATCCGTTTACCGATAACCCTAATGTGCTGGATCCGATCTATGCCTATGGTCTGCGCAACCCCTGGCGTTTTGCTTTTGACCGCGGCGGCAGCCACCGGCTTTTCTGTGGAGATGTCGGCCAAAACCTGTATGAAGAAATTGATATAGTCACAGCAGGTGCAAACCTTGGCTGGAACATAAAAGAAGGTACGCAATGCTTTGATCCGGACAACCCCGGCAGCCCCCTCCCGGAATGCTCCGACACCGGACTGCTGGGTGAAAAACTTACCGACCCCATCCTGGAATATCCTCATGAGGCTGTTGCAGATGCACCATCCGGTCTTTCAGTTATCGGCGGCAGGGTATACCGCGGCAGCGAGCTGACGGGCTTTTTCGGCACTTATATTTTTGGCGACTGGTCACGCAGTGCCGGCAGTCCTGATGGATCACTCTTTACGGCTGAGGAAACCGATAACGGTTCATGGACTCTGACGGAAGCAGCGATTGCCGGTGAGATTAACGGCCGGCTCAATCGTTATCTGCTGGGGTTCGGTGAGGATGAAAACGGAGAACTGTATGTCCTGACAAGTGCAAACTCGGCACCCCGCGGAAACACCGGCCAGGTATTCAGGCTGGTACGCCCGCTGACAACAACCTCAACGATACCGGACAACGCAACCTCGGATACGTCAACAACCACTACCACGGCAACAGATAACCAGACTGCAACCTCGACAACTACAACGTCCGTACCCGAACCGAAAACCATACTGGTTGAGATTGAAAACTTCCGCTTTGATGCTGACGGCAACAATACAACCCAGGTTGACACCATCACCATCAATGCCGGCGATACGGTTGTTTGGATATGGATCGAGGGCAACCACACGGTTACCAGCGGCGAGGGCGCATTGGACCTAGCTGCCGGAGATCTGTTTGATGAATCGATTAACAGTATCAACCGGGATTTTTCATTTACCTTTACCGAACCCGGTACAGTCCCTTACTTTTGCCGACCGCATGAAAGTCAGAATATGCGGGGCATCATTATTGTAGAGTAAAAAGCATACTTTTTTAAACAACCTATGGGTACCCGGCATGAACAGCTCTTTTATTATTCGCAGTGCGGCGTATATAGCCATTTTTGCAGTAATGCTCTTGTGCGAATGGCGGGTTCCCTTTGCACTGTCAGAACAAAAAAAGACGCATAGGGTCGGTTTCCATCTCAGCCTGAGCATCATGAATACTTTTTTGCTTAATATTATTATCTCGGGAACCATCTTTGCAACCTTGCTGTATACACAAAAACACATGTTTGGACTCGCCTATGTTTTGGGGTTGAGCGGAGGTGCCAAGATCGTTACCACGATTATCGTATTGGATCTGTGGGATTATTGGATGCATCTGGCAAATCATAAGATCAGGTTTTTATGGCGGTTTCACAAGGCCCATCACAGTGATATGGAAATGGATGTAACAACTGCCTCCAGGTTCCACCTGGGTGAGCTGCTTATTTCCAACGGGGTAAAATGCGGCATGATTCTTCTGTGGGGCCCGTCCCTGTGGGGGCTCGCAGTATTTGATATACTTATTACGGGATGCTCGCAGTTTCATCACGCGAACGTTAATATCCCCCTGAACATCCAGGACGGTATTGAAAAAATCATCGTCACACCCCGCATGCACCGCTGCCACCACTCGCTGCACTGTAATTGTTTTAATACCAATTATGCTACAATACTGAGCTGCTGGGACCGCCTGTTTAAAAGTTATCACTGGGCTGAGCCCCGGAATGAACTGCAGCCGATCGGCTTGTATGACCCCAGGGGTCCGCATACCATGAAGTTTGTACCCTTTCTTTTAACGCCACTTAAGGATTAAACAAAGGCAAAAAAGTTAAACCGTTTGCAGGGAAGCGCAAAAGACATTTTGGGAAAGGAGAATAAACGTATGAAAAAATTATTTGTAATGCTGACAATCATTGCTGTTATGAGTGTTGTCTCTGGAGATGCCCGGGATATAAAATTACAAAAAATCAGATTTACCTATACCTTTACCGTCAAGGAAATTCCGCCGGAGTCAAAAAAGATCAAGTTCTGGATACCGCATCCTTTCGAGAGCCATGATCAGTCAATCATTAAGTCACACTTTAGGATGCCGGGCTCGTACAGTTTTATTAATGATAATATATATAATAATAAAATCATTTTGGGCACTGCCGACAAACCCAAAAGCGACGCATTCACCGTCTCCGCAACCTATGAAGTTGAACGCAAAGAGCGTTTAAACAAACTGGATGATGTCCCTGCAGCCCAACAGACCGACTATCCCCCTGAGGTTGCAAGGTTCCTGAAACCAAGCATGTACGCAGTAATAACGCCCCGCATTAAAAAACTGGCCCGGGAAATAACCGCCGGGAAAACAACCCCCCTCAGTAAGGCCAAAGCTATATATGACTATGTGCTCACACATATGGAGTACAATAAAGTTGCTGAAGGATGGGGCAAGGGTGACAGTGAACGGGCCTGTATTATCGGCAAGGGTAATTGTACTGATTTTCATTCACTGTTTAATTCACTGACCCGGGCGGTCAATATACCTGCCAAGTTTGTTATCGGTTTTCCGATTCCCAACGAAAAACAGGCTACCATTAAAGGATACCATTGCTGGGCTGAGTTTTATCTTTGCGGGTATGGGTGGGTTCCCGTTGATATTTCAGAGGCATGGAAGGACAAGAACAAGAGCGCATACTATTTTGGAAACCTTCCCGAAAACAGGATTGGGTTTACTGTGGGCCGCGATATTGTTATTGATCCTGCAGCCAAAGATTTTGCGTTAAACTATTTTATTTATCCCCATATAGAAATTGATGGAGTGGCAACACACAATATTGAAAAAACTTTCACAAGTGAATTGCTGTAAATAAGAAAGGGGGTGTTGGACAATTCAAAAGTGGTTGTACCGTTACCATTTTCAGTAAAACATGAAAGGAGGTTGTATCATGAAAAAACTATTTTTATGTATCTTTATTATATGCCTGGCCTGCTATGTGCCGGTTGTTTTTGCCGCCGGTGAGCATGGCGGTAAAGAACACGGCGGCTCAACCCAGGAACATGGCGGCAAGGAGCACGGTGGTGTTGAGCACGGCGGCAAAACACTGCCTGCGCCTACGGCTGATGAAATTAAAGGCACCATGAAAGATCATGTGACACAGCAATCAAAAAAAACCGGGACTCTTGATATTCTTGATCCTGTAACCAAGAAGACCCGCAAACTCAAACTGGAAAGAATCCATGAGCGGGTGGGCAAAACCGGTGACTACTATTACTCCTGCGCCGATTTTAAGGACACTGAATCCGGTGAGATGCTCGATCTTGATATTGATGTCGAGCACAAAAGCGGGAAGCTGGGTGTTGCGGATGTACGCATCCATAAAGTTGAAGGCAAACCGCGCTACACCTATGATGACAAGGATAACCGTATCCCGGTAAAATAGCACGCCCTTAGTGTTATTTATTTTAGAGCATTTTCCTTTTTTCTATAGCCCTTGAGCACTGTAACGGCTATGTGGTAAAAGCAGCTGCGCGGTGTAAGCAATGGACGATAGAGTAATTCCGGTAGAACAGCCGGGATATGGTTAGTATCTCCTGGGTTATATAACAACTGTGCCTCCTGTACAGTAACAGTTCCTCTTTGGGGGAATGAAACACTTGCCTAAAACTCACCGTGCTGTGAGCCTTCAACGGAGCACAGCACGGCATCAGGGTTAACTCGATTACCTTCTTGCCTGAATTGTTGCTTGCAAAAAAAAAATCATCCGTTATATAAAAGACATAAAGTCATGTACGATCGAGGGGTTAAAGATCATGAACCATTCAAAGAACTATCCCTTCATAGTCGCGGCTGCCTTTGCCGTTGGGCTGATGCTTTCCCCGGAAACGCTGACCCTGCTTGGAAACTGTGCCGGTTATGCAGGATGGTCGCTGTGGTGGATCATGATCCTGGTGCTCTTATTCCATCTTGTCAACACATTCGGGTACACCCGCCTTTTTGCCTGCTGTCCCGGCCCGGCCGGGGAAGCTGCCCTTGTTAACGAGGCCCTTGGCAGGCTGCCGGCAATCTGGTTCCCTTTAGCATCACGGGTGGTTCTTTTTGCCTGTATTGCAACCGGCCTGCTGGCCACAGCCGGATTTGTCTTCAATGAGGTCTTTGTGTACTGGTTCCCTAACTTTGCATTTGCAGCCCTGATACTGGCGCTGCTCTTTATCATTAATCTGTGCGGTAAAAAGTTTAGTGCCGGCGCGCAGATACTGTTTACAGCCCTGGCACTGGTCTGTTTGATCATTCTCTGTGTGTACGGTTTTGTGGACAGCGGCCAGAAGCTCGAAGAACCTGCAGGCTCTGTTCCTGTTGCTCAAATACCTTCTGCCGTGATTCTGGGGCTGTTGCTTTTTGTGGGCTATGACCTGGCTGCTTTTTTCAAACAGGACGATCAGTCCGGCCCTTCGGGCCTGTGCACTGCCATGATGGCCGGCCTGGGGGTTGTCTTTGGGGTATTCTTTTTGTGGGATATGCTTTCTGTCTCCTACGTAGAGCTTGACCGCCTGGTCGACAGCACAATTCCCCACACCCGTGCTGCTAAAGCAATCCTCGGGCAGCCGGGAAGAGTGTTAATCGGCTTGGCAGCAATTTCAGGAGCGTGTGCTGCGGTTAATGCTTTGTTGTGCTGTGTTGCTGAAATGGTCACGGGCATGTCTCAGGTGAAGCTTCTGCCGGCATTCCTGCGCAGCCGTCCTGCCCGTATTCCGGTAACACTCACTCTGTTGGCCCTGTGCCCTGCTGTAATGATGTTTCTGGGTCTGGCCGGGGCTCCGGAACTTGATGTGTGCGTGCGGGCAGGGCTGTGGTTCTGGCTGCTCAATTATGCCGTTGTGCACATAAGCCTCCTGATAATGAAAAAGCACCCCCCCGCAAAAGAGGAAACTGGCCGGCTGCACCACTATCCGCTTGTGTCTGCGTTCAGTTTATGTATGCTGGCCATCGCTCTGGGTGCAGTGCTGGTATATTATGAAGAACCCCTGGAGTTGTTCAGGTTTCTCGTTATAATCGGCGGAGGTTCTCTGGGGGTCAGTCTGGTTTTTTGCTATGTCGGCTACAATAACTCCTGAGAACCGCAGAATAAAAAAATTTAAACTGGGAGTATCGTGAAAGGAGGTTAAAACTGTGAAAAAAACAACCTGCATCATTTTAGGTGTGCTATACTGTTTGGGGCTCGGATATCTCTCTGCTGCAGACGGCGTGCCTACCATGACGAAAGAGGAGCTGAAACCCCTGCTGAGAAGACCCGATGTTGTGGTCATTGACGTACGCGTCGGCAAGGACTGGAAATCAAGTGAGCTGAAAATAAAAGGCGCGGTGCGCGGTGACCCCCAAAAAATAGAAACCTGGGGTGAAAAGTATTTTAAAGATAAAACCCTTGTTCTGTATTGTGCCTGACCGAATGAAGTCACCAGTGCCCGTGTGGCACAGCAGTTCATTGCTAAAGGCTATAAGAAAGTATATGCTCTTAAAGGGGGCTGGCACGAATGGTTCAGAGCAAAGTTCCCCACAGAAGAACGATAGCAGCGGTATATAGGTATGCTCCTGTCATTGTTCTTGAGGAAAACCTGATGAAAACAAAAAGCGCCCTGCTCATCGTGGATGTCCAGGTTGATTTTTGTGAAGGCGGCAGCCTGGCAGTACCGGAAGCTGATACAATAATCCCGGTTCTCAACAGATATATCAAACTGTTCACCCGTGAACAGTTCCCTGTATTTGCATCTCGGGACTGGCATCCGCACCAGGCCAAACATTTTCAGCAGCAGGGCGGTCAGTGGCCGCATCACTGTGTGCAGGACACTGAGGGTGCCCAGTTTCATCCCCATCTGAAGCTGCCGACTGGCGCAGTAATACTTTCCAAGGGCACTGCCCCTGATGAGGATAGCTATTCGGCCTTTCAAACTGTTGACTCCCGGGGAAAAGAATTTAACAGTCTGCTAAAGAAGGCTGGGGTAAAAACACTGTTTGTCGGGGGACTGGCTACAGATTTCTGTGTCAGGTGGTCGGTTGTGGATGCCCTTACGTTTGGCTACACAGTTGAACTGCTGCAGGATGCCATAAAAGGTGTTAACATAAAGTCGCGGGATTCAGAACAGGCCATCCAGGAAATGGTACGCCTGGGAGCCAGGACAACCACCCTAGAGAAGGCAACCAAGATGTTTGCGGGGCTAAAAAAGGCATAGTACTGACCGACAATTAAAACTGTGGAGTCGGAGGTTGGGCACGAACCTGTTTGTGCAGCAAGGGCAGTGCGAGCCTCAGCCTGAACTATACTAATAGTCGTTCCAGCGAGCATGTTGCCCGCAGCAATCAAGCAGGTTCGTGCCCAGCTTACGCCCAATTTTAATTGTCCTCATGTATTAGCACTTATGGGCAATTAAAATTGTGTTTCATACGTTGGCCACCTTTGGCTTGAGCCCCGCGACAAGCTCGGGACAGGCTGCAAGTGCGGTGTGAGCACGGGCCGTGATGAGAGCTTTAAGCTTTTTCCAGCGAGCATATAGCCCGCTGCAATCAAACCAAAGGACACAGACCTGGGGGAAGGGGTGCAATGATAGTAAAAAAATTTTTGGTTTTTTTCATTGCCGCCGCGCTGGCCGTGTGCGGATGTGCTACCCTGCGGCAGCTGATGCAGCGGCCTACCGTTTCACTTAAAGATATTTCTGCACGGGATATTTCGCTGTTTGAGCAAACCCTTGTTTTCAATTTCAACGTGCATAACCCTAATCCGGTCGGCATTCAGCTCAGAAATGCTGCCTACAATCTCAAAATTAACAACACTGAGTTTATAAAAGGTGTCCTGGACAAAGGCATTATGCTGCGGGCCGGCCAATCTGAGACCTTCGCGTTGCCGGTTACCGTTAATCATCTTGAGCTGTTTTCCTCTGTGGCTGCATTTGCAAGCGCCGACAGTATCCCCTATAACCTTTCAGGCACGGTAGGTGTAGGCCCTTTTGATATTCCTTACGGCAAAGCCGGCAGCTTCATCATTCCGAAACTGCCGGTAGTATCCCTTGACCGTCTTAAGATTTCTGAGCTGTCTCTGCAGGGGGCCGCCGTGCTGATGAAGCTTAACCTGGCAAACAATAACCCTTTTCCAGTAAACATAAGCGGGCTTGATTATGTCTGCAAACTGGGGGAAATGGAGCTGGCAAGCGGCAGCGCTGGTTCTGTTGCCCCGGTTGATCAGAACGGCACGTCCAGCCTTGAGGTACAGCTCAATTTGAATTTCTTTGAGCTTGGTACATCAGCCTATAATCTGCTTATGCAATCCACATCCGATTATGAGCTTTCAGGCAACATGATTTTTACCGTTCCCAATCTGGGCCGAAAACGCTTTCCTTTTCTCAGCAAGGGACAGGTGCCTTTTGTTAAATAATGGAGCGACCGGGCCATTATCCTCTTTTTACAGCTACCAAAAATTTATACTTGCCTTTCTGTAAAAATCGATAAAAAAACTGATCCCAAGCCATTGCATACTAAAAAAATATGTTACATAATTAGTATTAATTGAATTATATAAAAAATCCTGCCAGCGCTTAATGGTCCCATTCGGGTTTTCCTGGTGGAATAACCGGTATGGATTAAAAAGCACGCTCGTGCTGAGAGAGAGAAAACAGATATACAGATATACAAAAGCCTGACCTGCATCCAGCAATGAAAGGCAGGGGCATTAAGCCCCCGCCTTTCATGTTTTTAGGGGTGGTTTAAGTGTGTGAAGGAGACCAAGCTATCATATAATAGTATAAGTTCACCAGCTTATATCTCTTCTTTGCTTCTAATAATCACGGCAACCAACGGCAACGATCTCTTGCAAATTTGGAAAGGAACTCTTTCTTGTGACAACGGTGGGTGACGTGCCGGAGGTGCCCAGGGATGTAATGTCTTTTGGATCTTGCCATATAAAATATAAAACCCCTCTTTTTTGCTCGGTTTTTAGCCTTTTTTTAAGCAATGTCAAATAGTTAGCTTGCCTGATCCCAGCTGCCCCCTTGAAAAGAGCTTTGGTTTGGCAAGGGAAAAGAAAATAATTTAAGTTCTGACATGATATACAGGATTGACATGATTTTTCAACATGGCAACAGCCATGTTGAAAACAACAACCCGTCCATCTTGCTACAGTTATGAGCGAAGTCGAAGGGTTAATCCGGTCTAAAAAAGGTGACAACTTAATTGCTGTAATTGCTGTGTAATAAGGAACCTACCCCTTGATAAAAAAACACAAGGGGGACGACCTTTGCAGCCATATCCCCCTTGTGATCCCTCCTTTTCCTCCTTTTTTTCTAAATGCAGGTTTGCAGCTTATAGACAATAAAACGGTGCTCGGTTGCTTACAAGCACCCGGCGAGGGAAGCATGCCCTTCCTTTTTCCCTTTAAAAAATTCATCCAGGCTATGTTTCCTTGCAGGTGAAAACCCGGTCTTTATACGATTTTCATCCATATGGCAAACAGTCTACTATAAAAAAACCTTTTTACAATCACCCGAAAAGGCTATTTTTGCATTTTTTTGGGGTTATTTTTGTAAAAAATGAAGGTATGAGGGCAAAAAAAATGTTGTGGTAGAACTTCCGGCAGCTACCTCCTTCTTTGTACCCAAGCCGCCGGTAAAGGAAGAGCCTATGAAAGGCTTCTTCTACGATTCAGCCGTAACTACACGAAGCACGATAACGGTTATATTATCGTCCCCCCCGCGCTGGTTTGCCAAGCCGACAAATTGCCGGCAGGCCGCATCAGGAGGGCTGTGTGCTGCTATTGCAATCATTTCCACCGGCATGACCAGATTACTTAAACCGTCTGAACATATAATTATGGTATCACCGCTGTAGCATTCCCGTTCAGACACATCCGGCACCACATCACTACCGACACCGATTGCCCGGGAGAGCATGTGTTTATATCTGGCTCCCAGCAGCTTGGCAACCGCAGGATCTACTGTTTTCTGCTCAGCCTCCCAGGTATGCATAGCGGAAATGAGCTTTGTTTCACCACTGCGCACGAGATAAATGGGGCTGTCGCCTACATTGGCGGCAATCAGGGTGGAACCGCAGCAATAGACTGCTGCCAGGGTGGAGCCCATACCGCGGCACTGCCTGTCTTTTGTTGATCTCTCATACACCCTGCTGTTGGCCGTCTTGATCCAGGACACAAGCCTATTGGCCTCAACCGATAATGTTGTATCAAAGCCGGCAGGCGCTGCAGGCGGCGGCTGGTGCAGGCACTCGCGCAGCGTATCAACCACCATGCTGCTGGCCACTTCACCTGCCAGATGCCCTCCCATACCGTCAGCCACAACATACAGACGGTTTTCATCAGCAATAAGGTATGCATCCTCATTTGCTTCCCGCTTCTGGCCTACATCTGTTAACCCTGCCGATTCAATATGTAACATGATAGATATAATGAGCTAAAAAATAATTATTAATAAAATCGGCTGTTACAGGACAATCTTTAAACCCACCTTACTTTTCCAGGAGCATGATAACCCGAAATCCGCGATTATCGGCAACATCAGCCGGGCTGTGGCCGTTTCTAGCGGCACAGCGGGCATAATCCTCGTCAACATAGCTCCAGGCCGATCCCCGGTTTATCCGGATATTATGTTCCTGGTTAAAGTATGTCCGGCACCATTCCGAGATATTTCCGGCAGTATCCATGACCCCGTACACAGATTCATCCAGAGGGTAGCTGCCTACCGGGTCAGGTCCCGAGCGCTTGCCCTCTTTAGAATGCGCCATGGAGCAAAACCTGTAATCAAAATAATTTCCCCAAGGGAAACTGCGGCCATCAACCCCGCGGGCAGCCTTTTCCCATTCCCAGTCCTCGGCCAGACGGAACCGCCACCCCTTATCCTTAAAGGTACGGCTCAGCCATTTACAGTAGGCCCTGGCATCATTCCATGAGATACCCAGCACGGGCCAGTCCGAGGGAAAGTCGGCCTGATACTGGTTGCCGATCTTTTGCCAGTAAAACCCGGAGGTTGCTGCCGTGCGGGGCAGATATTTTTCTGCCGATCCGGGCAGGCGTGTCTCAAGATACTGTATAAATTTCAGGTAGTCCCCCACCGTTACCTCATGACGTGATATCAGGTACGGGGCCGTTGTCTTGCGGATTCTGGATGCCGCATACGTGGCCCGGAAATCTCCGCCCATGATAAATTCGCCTGCAGGAATATACACAAATCCTTCCGGGACATCCTTGAGCGGTAGGAGTCTTACGGAGCCAGCCGTCTTGGTTTCGCCGCGCTGTATTAAAACAGGAATTCTTGTGTCAAAATAGCCTTTCTTTTTGGCAATCACCAGATAGGAGCCGGCGGGCAGCCGGCAGTTGTCAAGCCGCTGCATCATGTTATGATCACTGCAAACAAGCAGGCTCTGAAGGGTGACAAAGGCTGTTTTGCCGAGGTTAAACCGGGAATCAACTCCCTGCATCGGATCATTAGTGCCGGACGAGCCACGGGCCGACAGATAGGCCTCCGCACTAAAAGGTGCCGGAACCAGACGCCGGTCAGGTCCCTCAATAAAACGGAACATATAATAGCTGTCAGCCGGCGGCTCGGTAGTCAGGCTCAGTGTTCCATCTTTGCTGAGCAGTTCCTGATACTGCCCGTCATCAAAGGTCAGCATCAGCTCTTTGAAGTAAGCCATCTCCTCTTTGTGCTGCAGTGATTCAGCCTCTTTGAATTTATCATAATAAATCGCGGCCAGGGCTTGGCGGGCCGGCCGGTTCTCACCATCATAGCTCAACACCGTGCTGTAGCGGGAAATTATCTTTCCTTCAGCCTTCAGTCTTTCAACTTTCTCGGCCAGCAGGCGCCGCTGTTCATCCCAAAGCGGCTTTTTTACCGCAAAGTCTTCATGGCCCTTGATACCTGCTTTGAGCTTTTCAATTTTCGACTCCAGCGCAACAATACTGCTGTCGATTTGCCTTTGCCGATCTGCTAATTGTTCAGCCTCAGACAGAATGGGTTCTATCTTTTCGCGGGCTTTCTGTTTGTCGGCCTGTACCGCTGCAACCCGGATTCCCTGGCGTGCTTCTGCTGACTGGGGATCAAGTGCAAAGGTTCCCACATAGGCGTCATAGGCTTTGATGAAGTCAGCCTGCTCAAACAGCTGCCGGGCCTCTCTGATCTTTTCTTTGGCAAGGCGCCTGTTTTTTAGGGCCAGGGCCTTGCTGCTTACCAGGGCAATGCCCCTGCGGGCCTGGCTGTTATCTTTATCAAGGCCCAGTACAGAAAAAAAGATTTCTTCGGCCTCCTCAAACTGTGCAGCCAAGCGGGCCTGCTCGGCCTGGCCCAGAAGTGCAGTGATAGTATCCTGTTTTCTTTTTTGCTCATATATAACGGCTGAAATTATTCCTATAACCAGACACACCAGCGCGGCGGCTATCCCTATGGAGGCAACTTTGTTGCGGATTATCCATTTGCGGGTTCTGACAAACAGGTTGTCTTTCTTGGCAGATACGCTCCTGCCGTCCAGGTACAGCTGCAGGTCTTCTTTAAGCTGCACAACATCCTGATAGCGATCCTTTTTCTCTCGGGCCATGGCCTTCATACAGATAGCGTTCAGCTCGGCAGGTATTTGGTGGTCAGGTGTCCTGAGATCCGGGGGCTCCAGTATGCATTTGCGGGCTTTCTCAAGCACCTCCCGGCCCTTTTTACCCTTATAGGGTGCCTGATAGGTGAGGATTTTGTACAGTATGCCTCCCAGCGAAAAAATATCTGAGCGCTCATCCAGATCCGACACCTTGCCCTGGGCCTGCTCGGGTGACATGTAGGCCGGAGTGCCCATAACTTGCCCCTCCATCGTGTGAATCGACGCGGGCTGGTCATCCGGGGGACCGGCGGTCTGGGATGTATACATATCTTCGCGGCCCAACACTTTAGCCAGGCCCCAGTCCATTACCAGCACCTCGCCAAAGTCCCCCACCATAATATTTTCCGGTTTTATATCACGGTGCAGGACCCCTTTTGAATGGGCATAGCCGATACCATCACAGACCTTCATAAAAATCTGCAGCAGGCTACCCAGGCTGTATTTGTGCAGGCATTCGGGATCTGCCTGAGTTACTTTTGAAATGATGGATTCAAGATTTTCTCCTTTGACCATCTTCATGGTAAAATAAATTTTGGATTCATCATCTATGCCGACCTCGTGTACCGGAACAATATTGGGGTGCTCCAGCTGGCCGGTAACCTGGGCTTCCTCCAGAAAACGTTTGATGTGCGGGACATCTGAGCTGGCAGAGGGCAGCATAACCTTCATGGCGACTTTGCGGCGGATATCCTGATCAACCGTTGCAAACACAGCACCCATGCCCCCGCGGCCAAGCTCCTTGTCAAAGATATAGCGGGAATCTTCATCGCCGCGTGAGATCAATGCATTGATGGAAGACACGGACTCCTCACCGGATCCTTTGCCTTTGTGACTGAAATACATCCGGGAGGCATGCTCAAGATCAACATCCGGTTTTATTTTTAATATATCCTTTATGACCTTGGTGGCAGCCACACTTCTATTTAAGGCAAAAAATGTTGTTGCCTTTGTTTTTTCAGCATCCGCACCGTCAGCCTGCAGACTCAGTTGTGTTGCCCTCACGCCAATGGTGTGCTGTTCCCCAGCCGGTGGAACCCCCAACGCCTGGGTCTTCTGCAGATCATCGGCCGCAATGGCAATAGTCTCATCCTCTGAACCCGGACCAGCAGCAGCCCCCAGGGCCACGGTTTTATCCTCCTCTTGCGGCTCACCGGGCGGTCCGGTAAGGGCTATGGTTTTCTCTTCTGGCTCAGCAGGCCTGCACTTTTCACAATACAGCTTTCCCTTAACCTCATACAGCTGCTTTTCTGCCGGCTGCCCGCAGCAGGGACACAGTTGTACAGTTTCATCTGTCATGCTTTACCCTCTTTTAGCTATTGGCTATTGCCTATTTTAGCTTTAACTATTTCAATATTTTGCTTTACCTTACGGGCTGAATCATCATCGCGGAGCTTTTGATAAATCTTCAGCGAACGTGTAAAAAAATCAAGAGCATCAGCCTGTTGTCCCAGCAGACTGGAGGTTACGCCCAGTGATGAAAGAGCCAGGGCCTTTTGATCTTCCTGCCGTGTTGTAATAAAAAGGGTCAGGGCATCACTGTAAGCCTCACGGGCAAGTCTGTTATGACTGGTCAGACGATAGGCGTCTCCCAGATACAAAAGCGCCGTGCCGGCCCGGGCTTTATCAGATATACGTTCAAAGCAGGCCCGGGCCTGTTTATAATTGGTCTGGGCCCTAGCGTACAAACCCTGCTGCTGGTGCGTCATTCCCGCATTGAGCAGATCTTCACCCTCAACAATTTTTTTCTTTTTTTCATCATCAAGTCCGGCATATGCAGCCAGCCTGGCCTGCAGGGCAAAGTCCCCAAAGCCCGCCCGGTAGTGCTTTTCCAGCACCCGTGCCAAAAGGATCGTTTTTTGTTCACTATCCCGCCGGCCCGCTGCCGATGCGCGCATGGCCTCTCCAATAAGCCAGTCCAGAGCCGTGCGGCAATGCTCTCTGTGGCCGGCAACCAGGAAGCTTATAGCCCGCTCATCATCTGCTTCAACCTTGAAGAGAAACGTGTTAATAAACTCTTCCAGGGTTAATTGAGTGGTAGCCAGTGTGAGCTCTTCTGCAGTGGGCAGATTTGCCAGATTCTTTTTTGCTATTTCCAGCACCCATGTGTTTGCCGTTTTTTTACTGGTGGAAATGGCCTTATTATAATAGTGCCGGGCCTTATCATAATCACGCAGTGCAAAATGATAGATGACGGCAATGTTATTCCAGGCCTCAGCTAACCGGTCATTGAGCCGGAGTGCCTTTTCAAAATAACGCCGGGCATCATCATAACGGGCGACACTGTACAAGGAATACCCCAGGCCGTAACATACCTCGGCCTTATCCGGAGTTTCCAGATAAAGCGATTCCATGTGAACAACTCCCCCCTGGGGATCCCCCAGGGCACTGTAGCTGCGAACAATACCCCGGTAGCCCCGCAGACATGTCGGATCAAGAGATATAACCTTTTCATACAGATCCAGCGCCGTGGTATACTTTTCTTTCACAAACAGATCTTCGGCTTGCTGCAGTACTGCTTTAGAATCCTGGGCGGCAAACGGAGTCGTTAGCACAATGACATTCACCATGCAGAGGGGTAACAGGAATGCAACCATAAACCGGGTTAGAAAGCTCATGACGCAAGGTATCTTTTATGAAAAAGTTTATAGTTGTTTTCGGACATTCTGGGAAAAAAATTATAGCGGATTGCCTCATCATGCGGCTCCAGGTCAAGCGCCTCCTTAAATGCCACCGCAGCCTGTGCGTACCTGTTTTGCTTTTGAGCCTCCACAGCCATGCAGTCCAGCAAATGAAAACGGGCTTGCGGGTTTCCCGGCCGCAAAGCCAGAACCCTGTTATATGATTGGATGGCCTGGCCGTAGTGCTCCTGTCTCTGATACCCAAGGCCAAGGTCCTCCGGGCGAATAAAGCCGCCCGTAAGCGGTTGCGGAATTGCTGCAATAACAAGGGGAACAGCCGTGATACCGGCAATAACAATTTTTGCAAATTCTTTTTTCAGCACTGCATTCCACATCCAGAACAGCGCAGCGGCCGTAAAAACAAAAAGCACCGGTACAAGCGGATAACAGAACCGGGAGGTGACAAAGAAAACCCACACGGCAAAAAAACCGGTCACAAAAAAAACAGCCAGGGCTGGTAAAAAAACAGTTGGTTTATGATTCATGAGAGCATTTCTCCTGTTTCTATACCCTTGAGCACTGCGAAGACTGATGCGGGAAGGGCAACTGCGGCGGTGCGAGCAATGTCTGGCAATCAAGAAAACAGCCGTTTTTGCGAGCACATAGCCTGGCGCAAGCAACCCGAGCCACAGGCGTGCCGTTAATAGTCATGAATAATGCGGGTTAGCGTGCCGGAACATTCTGGTTAAAAAAGCCCCGCCACAAATGACGGGGCCTTTATCATAACAGTATAGTTATACCCTGCACAAGATTTATTTGGTTATAATCAGGTCTTTCACTTTGATAGCGCCCGGATCAAAATCAGCATACAACGTGCCCACAGACATATCTTCAAAAACGTTAACCACTGTTGCTACACCCAGCTGCAGTGTTTCACTGCCAAGCATGCGGCCTGTTACAGGATGGACGATGGGCTGACCTTCCCTAAAGACAATAAATTTCATGTCCTTCTTGATATGCTGCACGGTACCGAAATCAGCATAAATATTTTTCCCGCTTATCTTGATGACCATCCCCTCAATAAGCGGAAAACCGTGCATGAATTTCAAAGCAAGTCCGTCGGTAAGATACTGCAGCTGGGCAAACGACTTGTCCTGTCCATATACATCTTTGGCATCAAAAAGTGCAGATGTTTCCGTATTGATCAGACGCGCATAGATCTCAACGGAATTGGCTGTTTCACGTATCGTTCCCATAAGTACCGCTTCGGCAGCTACAATCTTACCCACCTTCACGGCCGCACTCTTATCAACCAGGTCAGTGGCACTCAGTTTCTGTTCCCGCAGTACCGCCTCAAGCTCATTACCGCGGCTTACAATGTTAAAACGATTCTGGGCAAGGAATGAGCTGACCAGGTTATCATACATTATTTCTGCAACAGAGCTGGTCTGCCCGACCGTCTCAAAGGGCAAAATGGCTATGCTCATCCGCGAGCCAACCTGATGGACTTTAGGTACTTCACGCACAATCGTAACACTACGCGATGTTGTCTTGCCCCCGGCATCCTCAACTGCAACGGTGAGCTTGTTTTCACCTTCCTGCAGCTGAATGATCTGGTTAAAATAAATGGTGCGGCCGGGAATAATAACCAGCGGTTCTCCATTGATGGTAACCGCCTGGACATCCTGCGTGCCGGTCACGCTGCCGTCAATATACATGGTTTCATAATAGACTGTTTGGGTGTCAGCAAGATCTTTCAGCTTGAGCCTGAAAGAAGATCGGGGATTTGCCTTGGCCATAGAAGCAAACAGCCGGTGCTGTCCCGTATCAAGAATTCCGGAACCGTACAGGGCCAGACGGATCGGCTCAGATTGCTTTCCGGAAGCCTCCCGCACTCCCGGCCAGCTGGCCAGCCTGGGTACATATATAAGATTGAGCTGGCCCGTGGTCGTGTTGCCGGCACCATCAGTGGCAGCAAGTGCAATCATATTACGGCCTTCCTGCAGCTCAACAGCAAACACAAACTCTACTTCACGCTCCTTGTTATAGGCCAGCAGCTGATCATTAATTTTAAGCGAGGTGATTCCGGTTGCATCGGCAAGGGCGCCATTGAGAACAACTCTGTTTGCGGTAACCTGCTGGCCGTCAACATAGTTCTTAATATTGAGCAAGGGCCCCTCAAAATCAGCAAAGACCTTAACTTGCTTTTGGGCAACTTTGCCAAGCAGGTCTGCTGTCTGTATATTTATTTCATTTAAGCCCTTTTTAAGTTTTATCTTTTTTGAAAACGGTATCTTTTTGGCAGACAGCTCAACGAACATCGGGTCTTCATTTATAGTTATTGTGTGGGCGTAGGAATCATCCTCGACCTCTCCTTGAAGCGTCATGGTAAAACTGTTGGTCACCTGACCGGAGGAGGCGGCTGCAACCGTAATTGACGGCGGTGCAGCATCAGTCTGTGATTGCTCCAGCAGTGCTTTGCGCACTTTGTTTAAGTAAAATTTTGCCTTGCCGGTATCCACCATGGAAAGCGAGGTTTCAAGCTCCTGCCTGGCCTCATCATATCTGCCTAAATGGTAGTAGGCTACACCGAGATCCCTGTGAGGGAAATAGTCGGTAAAGTGCATGCCATAGGTGCGGGCCCGGCGCTGGTCCCTGTCACGCTGCCGCAGGGCTTCTTTGAAGTCTGCTGCGGCCTCCTGCCAGAATGCTCCGTCAGAAAATGAAACACCCCGCTCATAAAAATTCCACCAGCGTTCTCTGAAAAGCCCCTGTACTACTCCGTACTGCTTTCCATCTTTGACGTACTTCGGATCAGGAGGTGTGTTGCAGCGCAAAAAGAGAAAAACCAGAAAGACAATAACGACAAACCACATGCTTTTTGACTTCACCGTATCACCTGCTCGTTTAAAAATGGTATATCATTGACACATACAGGCTGTGCTGATCAACATCTGCCTTCGTCTTGGGGATGCCCACTACATCACCCTGAACGTCTCGTCCCCACCGGTAGATATAGGCACAATCAAGCACTACATTGCCAAGCATTATACCCGTTCCTACACTTACGCCGTAGTAGTCTTCGGGATTTTTTTCCGAGGGTTCCGGATCGTAAAACACGCCGAACCGCAGCGGCACAATGGTCTTTTCAAGTATAAACAGGTATTCACACCCCAGCCGTAGCTGGGTAGTGTTTTTTACATGGGATTCGCGCCGTGCTTTGCCCGTAATCGGGCTTGATGACCCGCTGCGGTCCTTCATCCAGAAATCAGACCAGTGGGTCCGGTACACATCACAGGCCACGGTGAATGAATCCGAGAGGCGAAATGCCAGCCCCAGGCCGTAGGACATGGGAAATTTAATTTCAATGCTTTCCCTGCTCCGATAGGGGGTAGGACGCAGTGCGGGAGAACCAACCGCATAGGATGAAGAGACTGTATAGGTTTTACGGTCAACATCGGCAGTAAAGGGCGTTTTGAATACGGCCCCAAGGGTTACAATCCTGTTTATATGCCATAGAAAACCGATGTTCATGTTGAAACCTTCAAAATTCTCATTTTTTTCCCTGTACTCAGAGTTCAACTTAAACGTAATCAGATTGTTTGTTATCGTATGAAGTTTTGCTGTTCCTGTTGTGCTGCGGTTGATATCCCATTCATTGTCATAGCCGAGGTTGTCTGTCCAGAAATTAAACGTGATACCAAAAGAAAAGCGCGGGGTAATCTGAATCGCAAAAGCCGGTGCAAAAGCTTTTATAGCACCGGTCTGTCTGAAATGTGTATGGGTATTCACGTTGAAGAAGCTGCCGTCGGTCATAAACCCCTTGTAGTTAAAATCAAAATCAAGCTCATCATAGAAATCATAGAGCCGCTGGTAGTTAAGTGATATGATCATATTTTTATTAAAAGCTCTGAAGGGATAGGCAAAGCTGGCATAGTTAAGATCATCCCTATATATTTCATTCATACCGGATGCTTCCGGATGAGTCCTGGAGTCAAAATCTTTTCTTCGGTGGGCAAAGCTTAAAACATAGGAAAACTCAGGACGCTCCAGCTGCATGAGCCCGCCCGGGTTCCAGGATGCTGCTGTGGCATCATCAGCAACGGCAATAAAGGCACCGCCCATCCCCTGAGCCCGCGCACCTGAGCCGACCGGGTTGGGTGATGAATTAATCTGTACTGTCTGAAACAGTTCCTGGGCGTGTGATCCGGCTGCGCCCGCCGCGCACAGGATCAGTACCGGTATAACCAACAGTAGTTGCCTTTTCAAAAAGACCTCCTTTGCCTATAGCTTTTATATAAAAGGGTCTTCATGGGTAGAGTGTTTATCGTGTAATCTGCTCAACCTTCATCTGCGGCTGCAGACCCTGTGATTGTTCCTGAATAGTGCCGTAGGCCACGTCCTGCTCAACAGATGCTATGGTAATGGTGGCAACCTGCCTGAACCGCGGCTTCACGGCCTGGGGCCCTGTGAGCTCCTCAAACACTTTAAAAGCCATGCCGCTCTGCACACCGGTACCTGTACCAATATTCAATAGGATCTGTTCACCTTCCAGTGAGAACACCGTGCCCCGCAACGGATAGGCTTTTTCCAGCTTGGCAACAATTTTTTGAGCAGCAGTTTCTGCCAGGCTGTCCAGACTGCTGCCTGCCTCTGCAAGTGAACCTTTCAGAGCCGTGGTTTCCGTGTCAGTCAGGCGGACACTTACCTGAACATCACCCTTATACCGCATAATCGATCCGGTTGCAATAATTCGCGCAGCAAGTATTCTTCCTACCCTGACGGCCATATTCGGATCAACCAACCCTGTTGAGCTCAGCTTGAGTTCTGAGAGAAGCTTATCCAGAATCTCACGTTCTACAATCTGTATACGGCCGCTTTCCTGCAGCAGCGTGCTCAGCTTAAGCATGAAAAACTCCTCCTCGCCTTCCCGGACTGCAGGAGCACCTTTACCGGTAAAATTCAGCAAGCTTATTGTTAAGGGCCGGGAGGTCCATTCGTCCGCAGGCGCCGGGGGCATACCTCCTGCTTTAAAGGTCTCGGCAAGCTCGGTCACCAGCCTATCAATGCGCTCCTGGCGGGCCGCATCTGCGGCGGCCTGCTGCTGCTTTTGGGCCTGGACCAGCAGGGCAGCGGTAATGGGATCAGCCGGATTTATACTGGCAGCTTTCTGGAAGGCAGAAACAGCACCGGAGCTGTCGCCCATTCGCTGCATGGCAAAAGCCTGGTTGGTCAGTATCTCGGCACTCTGGGGATTCAGCTCTGCAGCCCGGGCATAGTACTCTACAGATTTTTCTGTCTCTCCCCGGGAAGAATAGATGCGGGCAATCCCGTTGAGCGCCTCGGCCCTTTGCCACTTTATCTCCTGGCCGGCAGCCTGCTCATACTCTTTTAAGGCAGCATCCGGTTTGCCCTGTAACAACAATACATGTCCTTTTACAACATGAGCATATGTTTCAGGCGGTGCCGTCTCAAGGGCTTTTGCACTCATTTCAAGGGTCTTATCATAATCTCCAAGCTCATAATATACTGCGGCAAGACCTTCAAACCTTCTGGGGTCATCCGGGTCCAGGCTTTCAAAGGCCTGACGGGCCTGCTCTATCTGGTTTGCATGCAGCAGGGAAAATGCAGTTGTATATGAATCACCCTGCGGCCCGGTTGCATTTTTCTGCTGGAAGAAAATAAAACCGGCTATTAGCACTATACCCAGAACCACCACAGCTAATACGGTTGTTTTTCTACGGGCCGGGGCGCCCGCCTCAAAAGGTCCTGTCTCAGCGGATGCACTGCGCAACTGGGCGGCTTCCTGCGGCTGCTGATAGGCCGGCGGCTCCTCATCGTCTGGTTGCAGATCTTCAGCAAAACCAAGGTAGTTAACCCCGGGGTCGCCATACAGCATGTAGCTGGCCCAGACAATGGTGTCCTCGCCGTACTCTTTTATAAGTGCTATGCGGGCCAGACGCATTGCCTCTCCAATGGACGATCCCTCCAGCATGGCGCGGTAAAAGGCTTCTGCAAAGCGGGCGCCGGGTTCATCAAGTATCTCCCAGAACGTGCCTATATAGTGCTGTACACCGGCAAGCAGAAAGGCATTTGCCAGACCAAAAATCTCCTGGCTGTAGCTTGCTCCGAGCTTCCACTCTTCGGTCTGTCCCGATTGGCAGGCATTGCAAAACACCAGTGCCGGCATGGGTTTACCCCCCACCAGTTTCATAACATCAGCTGAGGTAAGTTTACCGCCCTCAAGCAGCCAGCCGCTATGTGAGGGGTCATCGCTGTCATAATCGGCATGACCGGCATAATGGATTATATCGAAATTCCTGATTTTTTCTGTAATATAGGATGAAGTTATGGCCCCGCTACGCTGGTTGGCGCTGATAAATGATGCATTGCTGTCAAGCTGCTCCCTGATCATCTGTCCTTCCTTACATGCATTCGCCAGGTCACCCCGCGGATCAGAAACAATGAGCATTTTCAAGGGCCGCGACATCACACGCTGTTTAATATTGATTATGTCACGCTTGGTCTTGACAATTCTGCCCATATTAAACTTCTGACACAGAAACTGTTCACCATCAAATAAGAGCTCCCAGGGTATCTGCACAAGACTGTCTTCAATATTACAAACAAGATCATCAACACTGGCACTGCGCAGGGCCTCCTTTGCCTTTGCACTCAGCAGATCATCAAACAGCACCTGGCCGACTTCACGCAGTCTGACAAGTATATCCTTTGATACTTTACCGCGGGTATTAGCCCGGTTCAGAAGGGTGTTGACCTCCTGGCAGCGCTCTTCTATGCGTGCCATTGAAACATGCATTTCATCATAAGGGCGCATAGTACTCTCGGCTGCGGCAGTCTTTTCTGAGGCAGTAACCCTGATAGTATTGCCCTCTCTGATGATATCGATTTCCAGACGGCGCTTAAGTTTTTTTGGCCTGCGTGCTGCAGCTCCGGCAGGTGCCCCGGACCGGGTGAGGCCTCCGGCAATCTGCTCATCTTGCCAGATAACCCGGTATATCTCAACAGGCTCTTCCTTGCCCTTAACCTTTGTCTGCTTGGCGTAACGGCAGATGATATCATCAGTTTTCCTGACCTCGGCATACACGGCTGATGAAACAAGTATTTCGTCAGGACTGGCAAGTGATTCGACCCGTGCGGCAACATTTACCACATCGCCGAAAATATCATGTTTCTCAACAAGGCCTTCCCCGCTATTTACACCAATCCGGATATGGATCTGGTCCTTTCTCTCTTTTTTCTTTTGATTGTAGGCCCGCAGCACCTGCTGCATGCCGATAGCGGCCTGCACAGCAGCCACCGGCTCATCAAAGGCGGCCATGATCGCATCGCCGATAGTCTTGATCACCCGCCCGTTTTGTTTTTCTATAACAGGGAAAAGCATCTCATTATGTTTTTGGACCATCAGGCGGCCTTCAATATCCCCATAGGTATCAAAAAAGGTAGTAGAGCCTTTAATATCAGTAAAAATTACCGTAATATACTGGGCATACTTTTCTTTGAGCATCTCATCAATTTTCTCCCGGTCACGCAGCAGCTTTTCAATACCGGCCTCGTCCTCAGCCGGGGTACCCGCCTTCACGTTTTCTTTTTCTTCAGACATTACGTCACTCCTTGATTGTAAGAAAAACTTCCCCCAGTTTTTTGCCGTGGTGCCACACCAGCAGGGTGTAATTTCCAAACCCTACTTTTTCAAAAAGCACTTCGCCCCGCGAAACCATAAAAGAGGCAACCTCCCTGGTTTCATCACACAGGTTTATCCTGACCCCGAGACAGGCAGAACCCGTCCGGGGATGGCATGCTCTAATTGCGATATCTGCCACACGCTCACCGGTCTTCTCCACCTCTATTTCAAGCCTGATATCCTTAAAAACTTTTTCCAGCACAATAAGATTCTCAGAAAGAGATTTCCGGCTGCTTCGTACATATACAAATTCCTGCCTACGTGGGCTGAACAGACCGGCAACTTCACTGCACAATGACCTGATTCTGTTGTGCAGCCAATCAAACAGATTACCGGCCGACAGTTCCTTACCTGATGGAATCCGCTCAAGCAGCTGTCGTGTCAGTTCAGTTGGCATAACAGTATCTTCGGACACAGGGGCGTTCTCCATGAGCTCTACCGCTGCCAGCACAGTCTCACAGCACCTGTCACAATAGGTAAGATGCTGCTCGACTTCTTGCCTTACATGAGACGCCAGTGTATCCCCCAGGTAGTCATGCAGGATCTCTTCCTCAGGACATGGCAGGTCCGGGACGTTTTCTCCGGAAATGCTGAAATGGGCTGTTATCAGTTTTTTAATGGTTCTGTCCGTTGTCTCCATATCGTCACAGGTTTTCAGTAAATAATATCGTAAACTGTTTTTACTTAAAATAGACGCATTTACCGGTCTACTTCTTTGACAATTTCTTTTTCAGGAACTGCTTTAATTTCTCGCGAAGATAATTTCCACGACTGTATACAGCATTTGGTGTCGTATTAAAAATTTTAGCTATCTGTTGTGGTGAAACCTCATCATAATAAAAAAGCCGTAAAAAAAGCTGCTCTTTGGCTGACAACTGATCCATGAGTTCTCTAAGGATCTTTTTCTGTTCCTCTTCTTCCATGTGCTGCAGGGGAGTCTTAGATGCAATAGACTTTTTTTCGGCTTCTTTCTTCGAAGCCTCATCTGAAAAAGACAAAATGTCTCTTTGTTTTCTCAAATAGTCTATTGTTGCCCTGGTTGCAATAAGTCTGATCCAGGTTGATACGGAACAGCCATTTGTTCCCTTATACTGTCTCAACTTATGTCCATTTTTATCCATGAGTGCGACAAACACCTCATTGTGCAGGTCACTGATGGCCTCACGTGACATTTCAGGACGCTTGCTGTACAGTACTTTCCGGATACTGTAATACACAAGGGGGGAGTACTTCCTGACAAAGGCGCGCCACGCTTCACTGCTGCCCTGCAGGCATTGATTTAGCAGAATTTTTTCCTGATCATGGGTTGCATTCATTGTAATATGGAAAACAATATCAGCCAAAGGATGGATAAAACAAAGTATGCTGGTTGTAAACCACAAAAGTCTGAAATTATCAAGAAAATTGATGTCTTTACTGTACGTCGCAGTGACGAATGATAAGGACAGCTCAGTAGATGGACGTTTTTCAACAGCCCCCTTACACCTTGATATCTTTCAAGTTAAGCTGGATAATCTTCTCCCCGTTAAAAAAGTTGAATTGCGGAACAAAAGCTAAACGAATAGTTTCATCCTTCAGGCTATACGTGGAACCCATATTAAAACCAATGGCATCAAAGAATCGTCCATCCTGTTTGATTTTCAATTTCAAATGCCCGTTTCCCACTATCATAGAGCTATAGAACCTGAGGGGATTAGTACAAAATACCGGTTCCGGATTTGCCGGACCAAACGGGGCCAGATTTTCTATTTCCTCTATGATATCATAGGAAAGCAGCCCAAGGGGTATCTCGGCGTCAATATTTATTACCGGGGTGAAATCTTCCTCGCGTAGTTCATTTTGCACAACCGTATTAAACTTTTCACTGAAAGGATTAATATTATCTAAGGGAATGGTAAGACCTGCCGCAGTCTTATGGCCGCCAAAGGCTTTAAGCTCAGATTCACACTGTTTTAAGGCACTATATATATCAAAAGAGGGGATACTGCGGGCTGAACCCCGGCCCTCGTGGGTTTTTTCATCAACAGCAATCAGAATAGTGGGTCTATTGTATTGATCACTCAGTCGCGATGCGCACAGCCCGATTACACCCAGATGCCAGTCGGTCGAATGCAGTACTATGGCCCAGGGCAGGTTTTCTTTCTCGGGAAGCATTGCTTTGGCTTCTGTCAGAATTCTGCGTTCTATCTGCTGTCGTTGATTGTTTTCCTCATCTATCTTATGTGCCAGCATAAAGGCTTCTTCGGTATTCGTAGTAAGCAGAAGCTGCACAGAAATCCCGGCATCTGACAGACGGCCAGAAGCATTCATGCGGGGAGCAAGGCGGTAGCCGATCATGGTGGATGTTACCTCACCATTTGATATGCCGCTGACAGACTTAAGGGCCTTAATTCCCGGCCTTGTACCTTCTGAAATAAGTTCGAGTCCGTTTTTGACAAAGATTCGATTCTCATCTACCATGGGCACAATATCAGCAATCGTTCCCATAGCCACCAGATCAAAATATTTTTTAAGGTTCGGCTCAGCCGTATCGTGCCAGACACCCTTATCCCGTAATGATTTTCTCAATGCCATGATACAGTTAAAGGCCACCCCCACACCGGCCAGCCCTTTAAACGGAAACGCACAGTCAGGCTGTTTGGGATTCACAATTGCATATGCAGGCGGCAGCCGGTCAGGGATCTCATGGTGGTCAGTCACAATAACATCTATCCCCTGGGCATGGGCATAAGTGATTTCTTCAAAATCAGAAACACCGCAGTCAACCGTAATTATCAGCGATGCTCCCTGCTGCTTTATTTGTTTAAGAGCACTAATATTGAGCCCGTAGCGTTCATTCAGCCTGCTGGGGATATAAAAAAATACTTCAGCTTGCAGTTCCTGTAAAAAAAGCATCACTATGGCGGTTGCCGTAATGCCGTCAACATCATAATCTCCGTAAATACATATTTTTTCATTATTTTTTAATGCTGCACTAATCCTTTCAACGGCCCGCTGCATGTCCTTCATTAAAAAGGGCGAATGCAGATTATGAAGGGTGGGAGAAAGAAAATAATGTGCCAGTTCCGGACTATCAAATCCTCTGTTGATCAACAACTGCGAGACCAGGGGAGAAATATTAAGCGCCCGGCCGATTTTACTGCTCAGCTCCGGATTGGGGTCGGTGACTAACCATCTTTTATAGGCTTGATTCACTTAGGTACCTGCTGCAGAATTTTTGTATAAAGAAACCAGAACAATTAATGTAATTTTATCAATCAGCATGTTAAAATCAATAAAAACTTAATTTTTTGTAAAATAAAATTAATTTGATATATTTATGCTAATTTGTTACTAACTTTCTATGAATCCACTATATCACGTTTCATGCCAACATCATAGCTTGTAATGTAGTAGAGAAAGGTAAAAAAACATGAACTTGAAAAATACCCCTGCATGGCAGGCGATCGAAAAGCACCTTCAGGAATTGAAAAACACGACCATTGCAGAGCTGTTCCGTCAGGACCCTCAACGATTTGAAAAATTCAGCATAGAGGCGGCCGGCATTTTTCTTGACTATTCAAAAAATCTCTTGACCGAGAAAACTCTTGTGCTGCTGATTGAGCTTGCAAAACAGCAGCACTTGGGCGATCGCATAGATGAGATGTTTACAGGTAAAAAAATTAACCTCACAGAAAACAGGGCCGTTCTTCACACTGCTTTGCGTAACCGTTCAAACACACCCATCCGTGTTGACGGCACTGATGTCATGCCGGGGGTTAACCGTGTACTCGCAAAAATGAAAACCTTTTCGGATGCTGTTAGAAACGGGCAGTGGAAAGGCTATACCGGCAGCACCATTACCGATATTGTTACTATCGGTATCGGGGGTTCCAGCCTCGGCCCTGCCATGGTAACCGAAGCCCTGACCCCCTATGCCGATCGCGACCTGCGATTTCACTTCGTTTCTAACATTGACGGCACCCATATAACCGAAACCCTGCGAAGGCTTGTGCCGGAGCGCAGCCTGTTTATTATCGCATCAAAAACATTTACTACCCTTGAAACCATGACCAATGCCCACACCGCACGCCGGTGGTTCCTGCAAACCGCCGGGGATGCCGGCCATATTACCCGTCACTTTGTGGCCGTTTCCACCAACACTGCGGCTGTTAAAGAGTTTGGCATTGACCCCGCGAACATGTTTGAGTTCTGGGATTGGGTAGGCGGTCGCTATTCAGTCTGGTCGGCAATCGGCCTGCCGGTTGTACTGGCAATCGGCATGCAGCATTTTGAAAATTTTCTTGATGGTGCTCATGAAATGGACACCCACTTCAGAACAGCCGAGCTGCGCAGGAATATCCCGGTACTGCTGGCCCTGACAGGTATCCTCTACAACAACTTCCTGGGCTGTGACACCCATGCCATACTTCCCTATGATCAGTACTTGCACCGCTTGCCGGCATACCTGCAGCAGCTTGACATGGAGTCAAACGGAAAGCATATCCAGCAGGACGGCCAGCCTGCTGGATGGTCAACCGGTCCGGTTATCTGGGGGGAGCCGGGTACGGACGGGCAGCATGCTTTTTACCAGCTGATCCACCAGGGTACCAGGATCATCCCGGCTGATTTCCTGGCACCCGTAAACAGTCATAATCCTATCGGTGATCATCACGCTACCCTGCTTGCGAATTTTTTTGCACAGCCCGAAGCCTTAATGAACGGTAAAACCAAGGCTCAGGTGCTGGAGGAGCTGAGGTCCTCAGGCCTGGGTGATGATGAGATTACTGCTCTTACACCGCACCGGGTGTTTGAAGGCAACCGTCCCAGCAATTCCATATTGTTTGCACAGCTTGACCCCAAAACCCTGGGTGCCCTGATTGCCATGTATGAACATAAGGTGTTTGTACAGGGGGTCCTCTGGAATATCTGCTCTTTTGACCAGTGGGGCGTTGAGCTTGGCAAACAGCTTGCTAAACGGATTATCCCTGAACTGAAAGGCCCGGATAACATCACCAGCCATGACGGTTCTACCAATGGGCTGATAAATTATTATAAAAAAAACAGGCAACCCTGAATGGTGGACTATAATTTCACATCAAGCAAAGCTTGATGTGAAATTAGCTTGCTTGCCCGGCAGCAGTTGTGGCAATAAATTCACCCAGCTTTTCGGCCGAGCTGCCGAACAGTTCCGGTACCGCAACCAGATCAAGATAGTGGTCTTCCCATTCAACACTTTTTTCCTGGACAATGTTCTTTATACGTTCATATTTACCGCCAAGGGCTTTTTTCTTGGTAACCAGATCAATAGCATCCGCAAATGCGATATGCAGCAGCAGCATATATTCAACCATACGCGGAGATGCTGATGAAACCGGGATACCGGGAACAACTAAAATACTGCGGTCGTCTTTTAACCCCTTGCCGATATAGACATTGCCCTCCTGGGCAATGATTCGTTTGGTTCCCTGCAACCGGTTGTCCTTTTCAACCCTTGAAGAAACTGAACTCAGCTCACCGGTCTTTTTTACTACTTCAATGGTGGTCTCATCCGTGGGTTCACCAAGCAGATTGAGGTTGTTAATGCGGTAAAGCGTTGATCCTTTGATGTGTGAGACAATACCCTGCAGATTTCGCAACACAATAATATTTTTATTTATGATCTGGGATGCCATAATGCCCTGCTCGGCAAGGGCATCAAACAGTATCCCCTCGGTCTTTTCACTGATCCGGCTCGTGCCGACCGTAACTGTTTTGGCCTGGTGCTTGATTGCATCCACCGGCCGGATCATACAGTTTATGGCCTCCCCCAGGCACTTAAACAGGGTGTTGAGCATATTGAGCGGCGTTCCGGTTTTGCCGAAATCAAGCTCAAAGTCTGACATGGGCAGTCTGCCGGAGAGATATTTCAGCAGCAGAGTTAAATTCGCAGCTGCTTCGATCCCCATAATAGCAGGAAAGCGGTCCTCGGCCTTTTTCTTACGAAAGTCGGTATAAAAATGGGCAATTTTTTCTCGAAATGATTTTTCAAGCACCACTTCATATACATCCAATCCCTGATCACTATAATCATCAACCATGTCTTGAATCTCTTGGCGGTATGCATACATGAATCGTGAGCCCTCATGTATGGCAAGCGCAGCATAGTAGCCCCACAGATGACCTACCAGGGTATTTATAATGGGGGCAAGATGTTCACCGACAGCCGGCACATGAAAGACATCTTCAGCATAGAGATCAAAACGGTCCTCGCCCTCGTCAGCAATAACAACGGGAGCAGCTTTGTGCGCCTGAAAAATAGCCGTATCTTTTATTATATCGCCGATTACCGTATCCCTCGTACCGGCGGCACAAATAAGGATTAGGGGCTCTGATGAAAGGTCGATATGCTTTTTATCCTCCACATAATCAGTGGAAATGGTTTTGTAACAGAGTTCGCTCAGTTTGATCCTGATCTCATCGGCTGAGGCCTTGTTGGGGCCGCTTCCCACGGCAGCCCAGTAGGTCCTGCTCGTTGCAAGCCTGCGCGCTGACTGTTCAATCGGTGCTCGTCCTGCTATGACTGTACACATCTGAGCAGGCAGATCCAGCAACTGCTTTATCTCCCGGGTTACATATTCATCATCCCGGCATCCTTTCAGCCGAGCAATATAGAGCCCCAGCAGTGCCCCTGCCACTATTTGAGAGTAAAATGCCTTTGTGGAAGCAACCGACATTTCAACATCCCGACCGCTGCTGGTATACATGACACCGTCAACCTTGAAAGTAATATCAGAATCTCTGCGGTTTACAATTGCAATGGTACGGCCGCCCCGCTCACGCAGCATATCAACCGTGCGGTTTGTATCGGTCGTGGTTCCCGACTGAGTTATGGCAATCGTAAGAGTATCGGCCATACTGGTTCCATTATCATCATCCAGCTTGAAACCGCTCAGCTCCGATGATTTAAGCGAACTGATCTGGAGGGCCGCATCATTGATATAATAATTCAGGATATTGGCGCATGCCAGCGCAGCAACACCTGCCGTGCCCTGCCCTACAAAAAAGATCCGGCGTATCCGGTTTGCGACCAGCTCCTCCTGAAGATGTGCAGGCACGACACGTTCATCAAGGGTAATTTCATAAAGCTGTTTTGCAGGATCGGTGATCTTCCAGCGATTCTGCAATGTTTTTTCCACGCTAACCGGTGATTCCGAAATTTCTTTTAAAAAATAGTGCGGGAATTCCTGGCGGTCGATATCGCGTGAGGTTATTTCCGTATGCTGAATGTCCTTCTCGGTAAGCTCAAGCGGCGTACCGTCATAAAACATGGCCTTAAGCCCCGCCAGTCCGCCTCCAGACAGCTGATCCAGGACAAAAATTTGCCCCTGGGTTTCGCCATCCTTGCCTGCAACTACTTTCTCGCCGTCAAGTTTAAGATAGTACGGGGTCTCTTCAACAAATCCATACACTTCAGAAGTCGGCATGTAATGGTCTCCGGCCATACCGACAAAAACAGCCTGACCGCTGCCTTTCTGGGCCAGAAACATCTTGCCGGGGGCTAGGTCCGTATGCATGCTGATAGCATGGGAACCTTCAAAATCACAGACTGCCAGGCGAAAGGCTTCCTGCACCTTGTGGCCGTCTTTGAGATATTTTGAAATATGCAGGGGGATAATCTTGGTATCAGTAGTAATTTCCCCCGGCACGCTGTCTCCGGAACTCTCATACTGGGCCTTCAGCTGCTGAAAGTTATCAATATCACCGTTCAGGCAGACATGAATTATGCCCCGTTTACCTGACAGGCACTCCTGAGGTTCATTATCCACCGGATGGCAGTTTGCCTCTGTTATAGCACCAACCGAGGCCCAACGGGTATGGGCTGAAATACTGTGATGCTGCAGCGGGAAGCCGACCAGGGCCTGCAGCACAGCATCGCCGGCGATCTGCTCACACAGAAAAGCCACATTGTCACCCAAGCTGCCGATCTCGGCGGCAATTTTATAGACAAACGTCAGGCTTGTTAGTTCTGCACCATGGGGATCTTGTGAGGTATGCAGGGAGATACAGTTGTTGGTCAGAATATTCCATTGCAGCCGCTTGTCAAACTCCCCGGTTAGATTACTCCCGGCCAGCACCTCCGTGAATCCTTTGAACTGCTCCCCTTCAAGGACAAACAGCAGTGAAATACCTGCTGAATCACGACCCCGCACCTCGAGACGGTCTATACTGTTAAGCACTGCATTAATTTCTTTATAAATCGTAACAACAGCAGCTGATAAGGCCGTTTCAGGTTGTCCGGCAAGTTTCTGTATTTTTTCTACATTTCCTAAAACCTCGGTGCTGATACACCAGGCAATATCACGCAGGTCCTCAATCCGTCCGGCCATTATATCAACATCACGGGAACCGAGATATCCCATATTCTCGGACAAGGATTGGGCCTCGCGGTCTATAAGCCGAGCCAGTTCGGCAGCAGATTCTGCGAGTGCGGCCTGCACGCCGGTATCGCCAAAAAGGATCACAAATCTCTCGGCATCCTTCAGGGACCGCACATAATCATTCAGCGAGGAGATAAGCTCCCGGCCTCCCAGATAGCACTCATCAAATGAAACAGCTTTTTTTCTGCATTCGGTAAGACTGTACGCTTCTATTTCTGCAATCGCACGCTGCAGTCGGGTTAGATCAATATGTCCCGGTGCACGGTTTTTTTGTTTAAACGCCACAATTGCTGCCAGCCCGCAGCACAGCATGTTTTCACGTACAGGAAAAAATACAATGGAGTGTTCCGGTACCCCTGCCATATACCTGCAAAAAAACACACGGGCAAACAAACAGGAAAAAACATGGCTGCTCACAGTCTTTATAAAAGATTCTATTTTCTGATACACAGTTTTGGCCACCTTCATACGTTTAAGGTCTTGGGTATGGTTACGTTAACGCTTCCTTTACCGTATCGGCAATGTTGCTGCAGTATTTTTCGGTGATTTCCTTTGTTGGCCCCTCTACCATAACACGGCAGATGTTCTGGGTGCCGGAATAACGGACCAGAACACGCCCGTTCTCTCCCAGTTCGGCTTCCACCTGCTTTATCGCATTCATGATCTGCGGTACTGATGAAATCTCGGGCTTGTGCTCAACGTCCACATTGACCAGCTTTTGCGGATAGACATCCATCAGGGCTGCCAGTTCAGACAACGGTTTGTTTTCTCTTAGCATTGCAGCGATAAGCTGTAGGGCCGTAAGGATACCATCGCCGGTCGTATGGTGTTCAAGAAAAATCATGTGCCCTGACTGCTCACCACCGATTACAGCACCCAGCCGCTGCATATCTTCAAGCACATAGCGATCACCGACCCTGGAGGCCGTGAAGTTAAAGCCGAATTTTTTACAGGCTACTTTGAGCCCAAGATTGGCCATCACCGTACTGACCAAAAAATCATTACGCAGCATTCCCTGCTCTTGTAACATTTTGGCACAGATCAGCAGAATATGATCACCGCTCAATTCCTGGCCCTTCTCATCCACAGCAATCAATCGGTCTCCATCACCATCAAAAGCAAGTCCCATAACAGCATCGGTTTCTTTAACCCGTTTTCTAAGATCATGGGTATACTGTGAACCGCAGTTATCATTAATGTTAAGTCCGTTCGGCTTGTTATGAATGACCTCCAGATCAGCACCCAGCTCTGAAAATGTGTCCGGGGCTATCTTGTAGGTGGCACCATTACCGGTGTCCATAATAATCTTCATTCCCTCCATGGAGACATCCCGGGGAAATGTATTCTTTAAGAAGACAATATAGCGCCCCTGCACATCGCTTATGCGGTAGGCCTGCCCCATAGCGCGGGCAGGAGCCACCTTTTCAGGAAGACCGCCATCCAAAATAAGCTTTTCGATGGTCTCTTCCTCAGCATCTGACAGTTTAAAACCGCTTCCTGAAAAAATTTTAATACCGTTGTCCTGGTAAGGATTATGGGAAGCCGAAATCATGATACCCGCATCTGCGCGCATGTCCTGCGTGATAAAGGCAACCCCGGGAGTCGGCAGCACGCCGGTAAGATAGGAAGTACCGCCCATTGAGGTAATACCGGCTTCAAGGGAACTTTCCAGCATATATCCTGACAGGCGGGTGTCTTTGCCGACAACGATGCGTGTCTGGTGATTGGTTTTTGTTAATATATGCGTAACCGCCTGTCCCACGGCAAACGCAGTGGCAGCATCCATCGGATAACGGTTAGCCTCTCCTCGAATACCATCAGTACCAAATAGTATGCCCATCGTTAATTCCCTTGGTGAAAACTACACGGATATTTTCTTCCTGAACAGATGAAATGACGGCAATATCGCTGCAGCCCTGCAGCACAGCTCATCGATTACCGCATCCAGCCACCGCACCCCCTGCTGCGACAAATCAGGCGGCATGCCCTTGATGACTTCGATGTAATCCTGCCCATATTCTCTGCGGTGATTGCAGAAAGCCTCTAGGAAACTCTCCCGCTGTGGGGTCCCGATAGTTGCGGAAACCTCTGTATTAAACAGTTCATAGACCTGTTTCATATTATCATGTACCTCACACGAGGCTTCCCCGGGTTTATCGTTACACCCACATTTATGGTAAGAAACAGGAATTTTTACTATCATAGATTTAAGCCTCTTAATGCGCTCCTGTTTGGCCAGCACCAATGTGTTAAGCACCCCCTGATAGAGTAATTCCGCAAATTCCTGGGAGCTGAAAAACTGTTGCCTGACATGCCGATACCACAGTTCAAGGGCGGCCAGATTTGCCAGATACAGAATGTTATTGGTTAATATGCGGGCAAGCCCCCCATAGGTGTTGGAGGAAAGGTCCATAACAGTACCGGGCGGCGTTTTACCTATAATCAGTTTGTTTTCTTTGGTATAGTCCCTGCGCAGAATTGTGCCGGCAACCACTACATTGCCGTAACCCACTCTAATGGGCCCTACAATACCTCCCTGGCCGCCAAGGAAGATGGGTCTTTGATTAAGCATGACGCCCCGGGGCACGTCCCCGATGAGCGAGGCGGTTGTTTTGTCACCTTCCGGGGTGAAATTGAAATGGATGTAGGAGCTGCCGACCTCACTATGGTCCTTGCGGCTGGTACCGCCTGACATCAGGCAGTCACAGAAGTTGATCAGACTGCCAAGCGTGACAAACGGAAAAAGAATTGTCTGTTTTAATCCTACACAGTGTGCTCCGCTGGCCTCTTCTTCCAAAATACAGCCCTCTCGCACATGAGCACCAAACCCCATACTGGCTTTTGTCAAAAAGGCGGATTCCTTAAAATAGCCTCCTTTCAGCTCAACGCGGGGTCCTATCTGGCAGTTCTCAACAGTTACCGGGGCTTCTCTGCCGAGCTGGGCGCCTGCTGCAATAACAGTCCTTTCCCCAGAGATACGGCAGCCTGGATACAGCCTGACTCCACTGCCGGAAATCTGTTTACTGCTCACTTCCTCGCCAATATCAAGCGTGAGAGGATTGGGAATATCAACACCTTTATCAATCAATTGTCTAATCTTTGCAGAATTTCTGGGTTGTAATTCCACAGCCACCTTCCCTTTTAACTTAGCATTCGCCACAGACCGACAAAATTAATCAGGCTGTTTGGTTATACCGGAACTTACAGCTTGCTAGTACTGATCGACAATTAAAACTGTGGATTTGGAGGTTGGGCACGCACCTGTTTGTGCAGCAAGGGCAGTGTGAGCCTCAGCCTGAACTATACTAATAGTCGTTCCAGCGAGCATGTTGCCCGTAGCAAACAAGCAGGTGCG
>JANQFE010000096.1 GCA_028278025.1 Thermodesulfobacteriota bacterium
TATTTTGTACGCCGCGGCCTTTCCTTTGGCAATAAGCTGCTTAAGCTGTGCGCGTTCAGTTTTTGAAAGCTTGACAATATATTTTTTGTTCATGCCGTTGCTCCATAAAGGTATCTTTATGGTATCTTCGGCACAATTGCTTAACTGCTAAATATAAATTAGACGTGGCACTAGAGCATTTTGCAAAAAAGTGTAGCCGCACAGTTGAGCACTGCAACGGCTGATGCGGTTCGACCGCCTGCGGCTATGTGCTCGCTGGAATATCCGGAAATTACTATATCGTCCGTTGCTCGCACCGCCGCAGCTGCTTTTACCACATCAGCCGTTGCAGTGCTCAAGGGCTATAGAAAAAAGGAAAATGCTCTAATAGCAATTTATTGACTTCGGTACTATGCTTGGGTATAACAGTGCCTACCTTAACTCCCCCATAGTTTTTAAGATGGTGTTTTTAGCTGTATGTATTCGTTGGTTTTGTTGTGGTGAACAATATCTATTGTATCTCTCCTGCTGCAACAGGTAACTCGCCGTCTGCAAAAACCCTAATGAAATGGAGCACTCGATTTTACGTACATATATCTCAGCCGGGGAAAGGGTTATTTCTTTAAACTTATAGATGCTGTTGAGTATAAATACAAAACCTATTATGATGATTAGCTTATAGTGTACACTGTTTTTCCAGAAAGACTTTTTAGATATTATCGTGTCGAAAAAAGCTGCACAGTATAGGATAAATAAAGGCATCATCGGGAGCCTGAGTCTGGAATTACCCACGGTAAGGAATATCAACACGCAGTAAAACAAAATGAGCAGAATGAAAATGAGTCGCAGTGGTTCCGCTTTCGTTGCAATACCGAACAGACCACCCACTACAATAAAAACATATATTGTGCCTACCACAAAGCAGATAGCGTCGACAACGACAGTATTTTTATAATAAAACCTTTTAATGAAACTGATAATATCCTGGTGGGGTGCCCATAAACAGGAAAGTTTTTTCAGGGAATGCCTGAGAAAGATTACAGGATCTTCCATTACGAACGCTGCCAGTGTTTTACACACCTGTCGTGTGGGCAAGGTAATAATGTGCAGCGGATCAAGCCCGCTTTCTGCGGGCCACTGTTCGACGTTGATATGATTAATTTCGTAGAATAGATTGCCCGTGACATCACCATAATCAGTACAAGGCACTATAAGGCGGTTTACGCCGAGAGCCGCAGAAGCAATGCCGCTTTTTGAGTTTAATGCACGGTTATTGTGAAGCGGATATGCCGCAACACCTACTAAATATATCGTTACAGAGCATGCAATCAAAAGCACAGCTAGAGACCTGCACGTATATATCCAGCCGCGGTTATAGTTATACGCAATAATTACAACAGCGATGCAAACAATAAAAAAATGCAGTCCCCCGCGGGTTTGTGATGCCAGACCCCACAAAATGCCCGCACATAAAAGGCTGCTGTTTTTTCTGTGCTTACAATAAAGTACAAGCATAAAAAAGGATGATATCATCCAAAAAATGGTAAGCGTTTCAGCAAAAAACGTAATACCGTAAAAAATAAAATTTGGATAAAGCCCACTTATTAGTGCAGCAATAATCGCTGCGCGATGCCCAAATAATATTTCAGCAATTTTATAGATTATCACAACAGTGAGCCAGCCGACCACAGCAAGTGCTGCCATAGGCACAATACTAGTGCCGCCGCCGAGATTCAAAAAAAACATAATAAAAACAAATTGCAGAGGAGGGAAGAAATTATAAGGGTTGACAGAGCCACTGAGCATCTCGGCAGCACCGTTATAATAAAAATGCGGATCTGCCCACTGTGCGAAAATGTGATGAGTATAATCATAATTGCTGAAAAAAATGAAAGCAACAGGAAGAAGTCGGACAAAAAGAAGAATACCGAAAACAGTATATTCGGATAGTCTTTGCTTCTGGATGTGTTCCTTCAGAGCTGTCATAGCAAAAACTTATGCGGATCTCTTTTAAAATGAAGCAGGTGTATACTTATTAATATATATTTTGAAGTTTGCTTACAGAGATGCCTTAGTAAAACAATGGCTCTAGACTAGCAGAAAGTATTCTGAAAGTCTAGAGCCAAACTGTTTACTAAGGAAATAACCGTAAAATTACTTACTAAGGAACAATCGTAAAATTTCTGATTCTTTTGAAGCTTTTATTTTTCGCAATGCCGTCGTTTCTATCTGGCGAATGCGTTCCCGTGAAATTCCAAATTCTTCACCGATCTCCTCAAGGGTATGTTCCGCAGTAACTCCCAGACCAAAGCGCAGCCGTAGAATCCGTTCTTCGCGAGGCGGCAAATCCCGAAGCACCTCTTCAGTCTCAGCAATAAGATTATACTGCAGAACCTGATCCATAGGTGATGGGGGCATATTATCAGGTATACACTCATGCAGGGTGCTGCCGTCTTCACCGAAAGATGCTTCCAGTGAAATAGGATCCTTTATCGATTGCAGAATGAAGTAAAGGTTTTCAGTCTCATTGTCACTATTCAGGTTGTCGGGTTCTTCATCAGTGCCTTCACTTACCTCCGCATTTTTCAAAAATTTCTTAATTTTTCCGTTTATATACACCGGGACCCGTATTGTAGAAGATTTATCCTCTATTGAACGTATAATGGTTTGGCGAATCCACCAGCTGGCATAGGTGCTGAGGCGGTTGCCGAGTCTGTAATCAAATTTCTCTATTGCTCTTAACAGGCCGATATTACCTTCCTGAATAAGATCTGAAAGGTAAAGCCCCCGCGCAGGGTTTATGTATTTCTTAGCAATACCTACAACAAGTCTCAGATTGGATTTAATTAATTCATCTTTTGAGTGTTTGACCTGTCTGCAGGCACGCAGAACATGCCGGAGAATTCTAATTAGATTTTTTTTTAGATTTTTTGAATAATCTTTTTTTACATAAAGATATAGTTCTTTGATAACGCCTGCCCTATACATTTTAAGCAGATCTATTTTGGAAATCATTTCATACTTATCACAGATGAAGGCTGCTTTTTGTCGCAGGATCTTTCTTTTCATGTAGTATGACATGTTTTCCCGAGCAAGCTCACGTTCCATGGCCTTTATGTCTTTGTTCAGCCCTTTTAATTCCTTCATCGTGCAAAGGAGGGTCCGTAGTTTGGCGGAAAAGATATGTGGTGAAGTGTTGCTTACCGTATTTATGTTTCTCCAGTTGAGTAACCGTGCAAAAAGCAAGAGCCATTTTTCGGTATACAGATTTTTTTCCTGTTCAGCCAATTTAAGTGTTTTTGCCAATACCTGTTCCTGATCTCTGGTAAGGATAGGCCTTTTACTGATTTCATGAAGATAGGCAGATAATATATTTGTAGTGCCTTGTTTGTAATCATCGGAGGAAGCTTTACTGCTATCCTCTTCGTCACATTCAGAGGTCTTATGCCCCTCCTCTTCTTCAAAATCATCATTTTCACGTGATGATTCTTCGTAACTATCATCATTTATAATTTTTGCCTTCGCTGTTGTGTACATGATACCGCCTTTCGTAAAAAAAAGGTTTTGTAACGTTGTAAAACAGCATCTTACGCCCTGTTTGTTTCATCTGTTTTCTTATTGTATTGTTGTATTACGTCGCTGTTAACCAGACTTTTGTTTAAATCTTGTAATATTTTTTCCCATTTAAAAATATTTCCTTTATGAAAATAATAATGATTATTAATAACAAGTCAAGAAAAAAATACCCTTTTATGCGCAGAAAAAGCATTTTTTTTGTAGTCAGGAAAAATGGTTGTATTAATCTATAAATCTACTATTATGTAGATATATATATTGTCAAGTTTTTTTATACAGCAATAATATTTTTTCTGGATAGAACATGCATGGATTGAAGTAATGATGTGCTAATATTATTTTTTATATTCTGCATACTGCCTGCAAACAATAAACACAATAATTATACGTATAAGCCATTAATAAAACTTGAAATTTTATTTTTGTTAGACTATATGCATAGCATTTGTGCTTTTAGCAACAGGGTAGTTGATGCATTCTACCAATTACTTGATGCTCCTTGTCAAATGGACTGCAGAGTAAGGCGGGCCGAGGCTTTCCTAAGCACAAGCCAATTGCGATTAATAAAAAAGAGGCATGATCAAAAAAGAGCCAAAAAAAAGCCCCTCTACGAGGGGCATCAGATTTTTGTAATCTCTTATTTAATATACTTCATGTAATCTTTGCGGAAATGTTTGATTGTTGATAAAATAGGGACTGGCGCAGTTTTGCCAAGGGCACAGGCTGAAGCCTGGGTAAGAGGGGCAGCTATTTCTTCAAGCATATCAAGGTCCTGCTTCTTGCCGCGTCCTGCCATGATTTCCCCGAGAATATCATACATACGGCACATGCCCTCGCGACAGGGGGTGCATTTACCGCAGGATTCCTGGACAAAAAAGTCGGTAAAATAGCGGGCAATTTTTACCATGTCGGTCTCATCATCCATAATGACCATACCGCCGGATCCAAGCATTGATCCTGCATTTTTTAATTCATCATAATCAACAGTAAGTTTATCCATGCTTTGCGGGAGCAGACCGCCTGACGGTCCACCGGTCTGGATGCCCTTTAATTTTTTACCGCCGGCAATGCCGCCGCCGATCTCAAAAATAACATCTTTAAGGGGTGTGCCCATGTCAACTTCAACCATGCCTGCCCTGGCAATATTACCGGCAAGAGAAAGCACCTTGGTGCCCTTGCTTTTGGCACTGCCTATACTGTTGTACCACGTGCTTCCCTTAAGGATAATCACAGGGATGTTTGCCCAGGTCTCGACATTATTGATGCAGGTAGGTTTGCCAAAAAGGCCTTTGTCGACAGGGAAGGGCGGGCGCTGGCACGGTTCCCCGATACGGCCCTCAATGCAGGCAATGAGGGCGGTTTCCTCGCCGCATACAAACCTGCCGCCGCCTTCCTTAATTTTAACGCTCAGGCCGAATTTACTGCCCATGATGTTGTCGCCGAGCAGACCCATCTCGGCAGCATCTTCAATAGCTTTGCTGAATCGTTTTAAGGCCAGTCGGTAATTATCTCTAATATAGACATAGGCGGTCCGGGCACCCAGAGCATAGCCGCCAATAATGAGGCCTTCGAGAACCGAATGAGGATCGGATTCAAGGAAACTTCTGTGCATGCCGATGCCGGGCTCGCCTTCACTGACATTACATATCAGGTATTTTTCATCTCCTTTAGCCTTTGCACAGCCTTGCCATTTAAGACCGGCTGGAAACCCTCCACCGCCTCTGCCGCGCAGTCCGGATTTAGTGACCTCATCAACTATTGTGGCGGGCTTCATCTTGAGAGCCTTTGCCAGGGCCTCATAACCTCCGCGAGCTATGTATTCAGTAATATCTTCAGGGTTAATACTGCCGGCATTTCTCAAAATTACTTTATGCTGTTTGGCAAGATAGCCGATTTTGTCAGCAGGCTGGATAGCGGAGTAATCTTTTACAGAGCCGTTGTCGCTATAGCTTATTTTTCCGGCAAGGACGTGATTTTCTGCATCAACACGTAGAATAGCTAGTTCACTAGCAATAGCCCCCTTTTTAAGAGCATCCAGGATTTTGGGTACTTCTTGATCAGTAACATTACCATAGATAACCTTTGGCTTGCCCGGCAGGTGCACTTCAACAACAGGTTCGCTGTGACAAAGACCGTTACATCCGACCGGCACAACATCAGCAGCTATGTTCTTTTCCTTAAGAGCATATTCTATGGCATTCAGCGTCAGGTCAGCACCTTTTGCAAGGCAGCAGGTAGCCATAGCAACATTGATTCGTGGTTTACCGGGAAACAAAAGCTTTTGCCCAGTTTCTTTTACCTGTGTTAATTCTTCTGGAGTGGTTATTTTCATGTCTTTCCTCGCTGGTAATGCACGTTTGGTCGAATATAAAATTATGGAGTAATTTCATTAATCTTTGATTTTGCTTCTTCACCCTTATACAGTTTGCCGTCAATTTCAACAACGGGTGCGCAGTCACAGCAGCCCAAACACAGCGTTTTTTCAAGTGTCGTTTCTGATGAAGAGACTACTTTTTCTTCAATTTCATCCGCAATGTCGTTTTTATCATTGAGATTACAGGCAGTGCCCCGGCAGAGTTTTATGTGGTGCTTGCCCGGACGCTCAAGCCGGAATGTTTTATAAAAAGTAGCTACATTATAGATGGCGCTCACGTGTATGCTGCATTTATCACTGACAGCTATCAGGGCCTCTTTTGGCAGGTAGCCGATTTCATTTTGGATATCATGCAGTATATACATCAGGCTGTCCCGGGATGTGCCATGGCGGGCAATGATATCATCAATAATGTTGAGGTCAAAATCACCAAGGCCTTTATATTTTTGTAAAATGTTACTTTTAAAAGGGTCGGGAACAATTTCGTTAACAACTGCAGTAACATGTTCTTCAGTAACCGGACCTCCCTGGGATTTTTCGCTCAGAACACCAAGAAGTTTTCCTCTGAACACCCCGCGCATGGCTTCAGGGACTTCCCCAAGCATGATTTCAAACATGGCCTCGCTTTTGCCGGTCCATTCAACCGCCGGGGCCGGCTGTTCTGCAGCCTGTTGCTGATCAGCCGGTGCAGCTCCTAATGCCTGCATGAGAGCACTTTTCTGGGGTTCCGGAACATCATCTTTTACCATCCGGGTTACTATATCAGCAGTGACCTTTTTACCGGCAGCTTTGGCTGCCAGCATTTCAAGAAGTTTTGGTTTGATTGTATCACGCATTGCTTCTGGAACAGCCTCCACAAGCTTTGCAAATAATTGCTCACCATCCGGTGTCCATTGTAAATCTGCCATTGATATGCTCCCCTATAAAAGGTATTGCGAGTTTAGTATGTACTGCAAAAAGACAGTATGCGGATATTGATTGTTACCAGTTTTCTGAAACGTGAGTTGCTACACAGAACTGCTACATTTCAGCACGAATATTTGATGGGTAATTAACGTTTTTGTTTTCTTTGCTTTTTAGCTCACTGAAGGCGCTGTCCACTGCCTGCTGCAGGGCCTCAATTTTCTTTGACTTCCAGCCTGATAATCGCTCCTGAGCTTTACTGTAGTGAATCAGCGGCCTGGGGTTTGGTTCTTCTATAGTTATGGTGTAGTATCCTCCGGCTATTTCATACAGTGGAAAAATCCTTGTCTCAACAGCCTTCCTGCCGACTCTGACCGTGTCCTGCGGATCAAAACCCCAGGCAACCGGACAGGGACATAGAATATGAAGATAGGCCGGGCCTGCGGCATTCCAGGCCTTGCGTACTTTTTCAATAAGATCAAAAGGATAGCTCGGGCAGGCCGTGGCTACATAAGCATACCCGCTTGCTGATGCTATCGAAGGGTGTCGTTTTATGAGAATGCTGTTGTCAACCGTGCCTTCAGTGCATTCATTATCAAAACAGATCTGTAACATGCTTGAGGGTTTGCCTTTGCTTTTTGCAATGCTCAGCAAGGCTGGCTGAGCACCGCCAGAGACATTTTCTGTTTTGCCAATACCTGCTCGTCCCCAGGGGATTTCCCAAACGGCCTTTTCAAGCTGCCGGGCATCTTCGCCGAGGGCTTTATATACATGCCGCACTGCCAGGGCAACGCCGCAACCGCTGCAGGCATTGTGTCCTTTTGGTGCAAAATATTCCTTAAACGGTAAGAGCTGTCCAGCATATAAACTATATGTATCCATTAATCCACCTCCTGCATGCTAATGGCACCAAACCAGCATTCCCTGTGACAAATGCCGCAGCCTTTACAAAGGTTCATGTCCGCATCAAAAAAACCGTCATCCTGCCTGCTGATTGCGGCATCCGGGCAGTACACATAGCACAGGGCACAGCGCACACACAGGTCTTTGTCCCAGACCGGGCCCAGTTCCGGTTTTTTGCCCGGCTTGTAAGGTCGGGCCTTATCGGTTTCCAGCAGGTGACATCCGACTTTTCTCTGACTAAATGTTTTCTCAACCAACGGTAGGTCTCCTTAAGAATATATTGATTGTTTAAGCTGTTATGTGCTTACGTTTACAAGCAAAATAGTAAAATGTACAAAATATCTTTAACTGTTTAAAATGTCAAGAGCTTTTTGAAAAAACATCATAGTACGGCAGACTGTGAATAGTATGATAATAAATATTCAAATATAATTCAGCATTAATTGTTTTTGCAATAATGATTAGATTGTAAAACATGTTTCAATTTGGTAATAATCATTTCAGAATATTGCTACGAGCAGAATACGAAATTTATTTTTATTACTATTCCTTCAGCCGCATTTATTACAGTTATACTATATATAAATACTCAGGGTACTATTTTTCATAGTTATGAAAACAGTTATTATCGGTGCAGGTGCAATGGGCTGTTTGTATGCCGCTATGCTTGCCAGAGCCGGAAAAGAGGTCTGGCTTCGGGTGCGGAACAAGGCCCATGCAGATACTATCCGCACAAGGGGTCTTCTTATTGAAGAGTCTGATAGGCCGTGGCACATACCTTTTGAGAGGATTACATCAGAGCCCGCATTACTGGGCGGGGCCGACATTGTAATACTGTTTGTAAAGGCCTATGATACTGCTGAAGCACTGAGCTCCATTGCAGGCATTATTTCAGATAAAACCACGGTAGTTACCCTGCAAAACGGACTGGGCAATGTTGAGCACATACGCCGCTACGTTCCGGAACACCAGATTCTTGCCGGTACAACCGCACATGGGGCAAATGTCGTCAGCACCGGCCACGTGCGCCATGCCGGTGTCGGGGAGACCGTATTCGGGCCGGTCACTGCTGCAGGCAAGAAGCGGGTTGGGGCGGTCAAAGAGCTTTTTGAACAGGCCGGCATAACTGCCACGATTGCTAATGATGTTAATGTGCTTTTATGGGGCAAGCTGATTGTTAATATCGGCATCAACCCCCTGACCGCTATTATGCGGATAAAAAACGGTCAGATTCTGGATTATCCGCCTCTGAGGGAAACAATGCACAAGATTGTACAGGAAGGCGCTGCTGTTGCAGCTGCCCTTGGTGTTACACTGCCTTATCCGGATCCAGTCCGTAAAGTTGAAGATGTCTGTAAGGCAACCGCGCAGAACATTTCTTCGATGCACCAGGATATCCGTGCAGGCCGGAAAACAGAGATAGGCCAGATTAATGGCGCGGTTGTTTCCTATGGTGATAAGCTGGAGGTTCCCACTCCTGTAAACAGTATGCTTGCCAACCTGGTTCAGACAATGGAGCAATTAAAATAAAATTCTAGACAATTTTAAGCTTATTGCAGTAGAGACTACTCTATATATTCAAGTATTCGTAGTATGCTTGGCAGCATATTGTCAACAGCGACTTTTATAAGATTCCTGGTTTTATTATCGTTTAAGAGAGTATTTTGCAGCTCAGGACTGAGGCGGTAGTAAGAGTCAATTATTTTTTGTCCGCATGGAGTTACCTGCAATACTGTATCACGAAAATCCCGTAACAATGCAGCTTCAGTTGAATTTTGGCCATACAGTGCCTCAATCGGGCACACAGGAGTGGTTGTGGTTGAAGATGAGGTAGAAGAAGTAACTGGGGCTGTTGTGTTTGCTGGTGTCAACTCAATATTATAAGGAAAGATTGCAGCCGCTTTGTTAACCGAGATAGTGCCTGTATAGTTATTATATCCATCAGCTGTTGCTGTAATGCTGTACGTATCCAGCTCAAGAATTAATTCATATTGGCCCTGTACGTTGCTGAGCGCTGAGCCGCTAAACTGACTGCCGGTAGCTTTAATCATTGCATACGGTACAGGTTCCCGGATATTTTTATCAGTTACATCTCCTACAACCGATGAAAGAAAAGGGGCTACGATAATATTGAGAGATAATTCATATTCAGTGTCAACACCGAAAATATATGGATCATAATTATAGATTTTAATGTAATAAATACCATCCCCGGGGCATTTCCAGTCAAGAAACTCCTCTTCACCTTCGCGGCCATCATCCTTTGGAGGAACATTAAGCGGTGTTGTACCGTCTGTATCGTAGATTTGAATTACCGCATCACATTGTGCTGCAGGGTCGCTGACTTCGATAGTATAAAAAACATCCTCAAGCGCAAAAAATCTGACCCAGTCTTCATCTGCTTCATCATGAAAATTGTGATTCTGAGGCTCTGATGCATTTATGACTATGACCTTAGACTGAGAAAAAGTATCGTCATTTTCATAGGAGTCAGGGCTACTATTATTTGTGGTGAATGCAAAGGTTACACCGGTCAGGAGTAAGAAAGTAGCAATGCAGAATGACAGAAGGCTCAATACTATTTTTTTAATTAAAGGCTTAAACATATATTTAAAGACTATTAATCCATTTTACAAAGCTATAATATTTTTTGATTAAATGCTGACCTGTTTTTGTTTTAGATAAAAGCTTATCACGAAAATTACGTATCTGTTCTAATCTCTGAGGATTGTCTTTGTAAAATGTCTCTAAAGGGCATGATTCATCAGGTGAGGTTGACTCACCCTGCAGCTGATGAACTGTAGTCTCAACAGGGATGGAAACATTACCGTCAGTGGTTGCAGCATAAATGGTAATTAAATATGCTCCAATGTTTGTAAAGCCAGTATAGATGCCTTCGTACCTTCCGTTACCATTGTCTGCCAAATCAACGGTAGGCAGATACGTTACAGGAATGGAGGTGTCAGAGTGGTTAAAGTCAGGAGCAGTAATAATTGCCCACACACGATCAATGGTGCCTGCAGTGGTAACATCTGATACCCAAATTTCCGCATCAGTTTGACCCTCAAGAATTTGTTCAGGGCATATTTCACCAATTGTCGGTATGTCTTCGGCTGTTACAACCCCTAAACCGATATAGAAACCTTTAGCTAAAAAGCCATCGGATTTTTCATTTGCTTTACCATTGCCATCATCATCCAAAACAGCATTTTGAAAGCCATGAAGTGACATTGCATTTTTTGCTGTTACATAAGAATCGTAGACAGTATTTCCTTTGAATATTTCTCCCCAAAAATAATGGGAAAAAGAAATTACGCCATTATCAAGAAAATAGGCTTCCTCATCCGCAGAGGTGCTGCAGACTAAAATACGATCATTTCCCCTGGATGGCTTAAGGTATGGTGTAAAACTTCCAGATTGGCAAGCGTCATAAACAAAAACAACTTTGCCATTTATTGTGTCCTGAATTTCATCAAGCCAGCGGTTTAGATTTTCTGCTTTTAGTATCTCATCTTCACCCATACGAAATTTACCATCATCACCATGATCTGTAATATAGAGAACTATATCATCAGCATCCTGAGACCACTGTGTTAATGCATATTGCAAATTGGTATTGGTCGCGTCTGCATCAACATCAACAATACCATCAGAATCTATGTCCAGATTCATGTTTGACGAAAGGTAATAAATAGTATCATTTGTAAAACCCTGGCTTATAAGAACCTGCCAGGCATAATTTGTACAAAGCTGTGTTGAATCCCAGAGGGTATTTCCATCATACTGTCCGCCACCGGCAACAATTATAGCCTTTTGGTCCGGCATGTCCGCAGAAGATGATACCGTTACTTGAATGCTTTCTGATTGTGATACAGCGAAATCATCATTGCCGCCAAAAAATGATTGAACTTCCCATGTGCCGGTTTGGTCCGGTATGATTTCCACTTCATAATAGCCATCCTGGTTTGTTATGGTAATTTCTTTTGTGGTTGTTTCATCGGGTGCAGTATAAATGACCTCAACAAGAGCGTCTTGAATTGGTGTTTCGTTTTGTTTGGTCAGGGTTCCATATGCTTTAAACCGTTGATTTATGGAAATGGTGTCTGAGGCAGTTTCACAACTGATGAATGAATTTTCTCTCAAACCATATTGAGTAATTGTTACATCCTGAGGACTATTGGGAGCAGCCGGAGCAGTGATTCTTATGGTGCCAATTCTGGGTGATTTATTACTATTTTCAGTAAAGGAAAGTGTAATAGTACCGGTGTCAGCACCGGTTTCACCTGAGACAATAGACATCCATTCTTCGCCGGATATTATGTCCGTATACCAATACATATAACGGACTCCGACATTATCTACACTAAAAGATGTAGTGCCGGCGGAATCATCTACGTCTCTATTCAAAGGTGTTACTGAAAGTTCTTGTGTTTCATCATCGCAAAGATCACCTGTGCCGTCACCATCGGTGTCGAGCTGATCTGTGTTGTAGACTTCAGGGCAATTATCATTGCTGTCTGAGAAACCATCACAGTCTGCATCGTTTGAACAACCCCTGGAAGCTGTTTTTTTAGGGTTATATCTATACATGGGCCATGAACCATTATCCCCATCTGCTGCCTCAATACAATAAACTTTCTTGTCATAACTGCCGAAATATAAATACCCTTCAGAGAGTGCAGGAGTGGAGACAATGTTATTTCCTGCTGAAAAGTACCATTGTTCTTCACCCGTTACTGCATCAAAACAATAAATTTTATGGTCGATAGCAATATAAATGAATTTATCTGTAACGATTGGAGAAGTGTGAATATGAAAATTTTTTTCTCCTATAAATTCCCATATCTTATTTCCGGTCAAGGCATCAAGACGGTATAGCAAATCAGTACAACCAAAGAAAACTGAACCATCAGACACAACAGGAGCCGAACACTCGCCTTCCTCTGATTTAAACTCCCATACAACCTTGCCTGTCTCAGCGCTTAAACAGAATATTTTTCCTAATCTCTGATGACTTGTAAAAACATAGCCATCAGAGATTGCAGGTGCTGAAAGCTTTCCAGAAGATTTATTTTGGATTTGTTTGAATTCCCATATTGTGTTGCCATTTTTTATATTAAGACTGGAAATAATAGGCAGAGATAACTCGGTATCATAATGAGGTACATAAAAGTTACTGCCATCAACAGCAGCAGTATTCTCAGCATCAGGAATGTATGTCTCCCAAATTATTTCACCCGTATTTGCATCCAAACAGAATGCATTATTGTCACTTGTAGTATAAACATATCCATTAAGAAATGCAGGGGACTGGTCCTTGCCCCAACTGTCCATTTTTGTTTCCCAGATCTGCTCACCAGTGTGAGCATTAAGACAACGAAGGCCACTACTTCCCATAAAATAAACAAATCCGTTCACAACTACCGGTGAGGATCGTACCCAGTATGCGTCATGTGTCCAAATGGTTTCTCCGGTTGCGGCAGCGAGGCAGTACAGTTTACTATCATCACTGCCTATATATACATAGCCTTCATAAACTGCAGGGGAAGACTCGACATAATGGTTGGTTGTAAATTCCCAAACTAAATCACCGCCTGCTGCAAAACAGAATGCAGCACTGTGCAATAAAAATATTTTTGCAATCAAGCAACAAATATATTTATTCATTTTTTTATGAAAAACACAAAATGGTTTAGGTTTTAAAGCTAAAATTTTGATATATTTTAATAATTATTTAACAATATGTCAAAGGTGTCAAATGCTTTGCATGCAAACAGAAAACAAAATTGGACTAATCAAGGAAAAATATGTCAAATAATACTTCAAATTCATAACCTGAATGAAAAGTTTAACTTAAGTTAAATAAGCATATAACAAAGGGAGTGTTGTGTTATAACACTCCCTTTATAAATTTTAATATTATGTAATTTATCGTCTAAGCTTTATTATACATTGTTAGTTCCATTATAATAGTTACTGTTTCAGTCTAGAAGTGCGATGTTCAATTTGTTGAAAAGTGTACCCTCATTTAATTCCTGTTGCAGTTTATTAATAAAACTGCCCAGCGCAGGGCTCGCCTTTTTGATTACCTCAGTGCACATCTTATTAATTTTTTCTGAATTGTTTTTAGATATATTTACAGCATTACCGTTTATTGCAGACTGTATCTCTGGAAGAACCTGAAACAGCAATTCAAGTGATTTTACCCGCAGTGAGCGATCATTACTAATAATTGCTGTCAGCTCTTCAAAGTGTGTATAATATAAATTTATAATTTCCCTGCCGGCTGCGGTGTTGCCAAGCACAGAGTCACGGAACTCTCTCAAAAGGCTGGTCTCTGCGGCAGTATCCCCCAGCATATACGCAAAGGGGCATGCACCCTGGGGGGGTGGGTTTGTCTGGCCACAGCAAGATTCGTCGTACGGGTTGTCAAGACAGAAGGAATCTGGGCTTGGCGTTTTTGCACACAGGCCTTCATATGGTTCGTCCTGGCAATAGGGGTGGCTGTCAGGGCAGCAGATACCGTTACCACAGTCTATAGAAAAGCCATCAGGGCAGCTGCCGTCGTCATCATCATCGTCGTCACCAGCATCGCAGCAGGAATCATCTGATGGATTATCAAGGCAGAACGGGTCGGGGTTCTGTGTTTTTGCACACATACCACCATATGGTCCGTCGAGGCAGTATGGGTGGCTGTCAGGACAGCAGATACCGTTACCACAGTCTATAGAAAAGCCATCAGGGCAGCTGTCATCATTATCGTCGTCATCACTGCCGGAATCACACACATTGCTGCCGTCCTGCTCGAAGAACCTGATGTTAGAGCCTGCACCGGTAGGGCAGGTATAGGATTCTGATATTTTTCTGTATACAACTCCTCCATTGTGAATATTAACCCTGGATGATGTAGGGCCGTGAGCAGTCAGTATGAATTCACCTTTATAGCCGTAAGGGCCTGATCGGTCGTTTAGCAGGTTTGCCAGGGCCCAGTTTTTAAGCAGGTCTTCCCAGGTGTCTACATTAGGCAGGCGTTTTGATGCAACTGCTTCAACTGCCTGATAGTCACCAACACCATGTTCAACCATGTAATCTAGGATTTCTTTAAAAATCTTATCATTAATGGAAGAATGAATGGCAAGATACTGACCAAAGATGTATGCCAAGGCGTAGTTTGCAAGCCTATCTTCATCGTTATTCGAGTCCCACCACGTAAGACCATGTCCGTTACGTATAGTCTTATTTTTATCATCATTGTAATAAGTGATCCTGGTAAGGTAACCATCATTAAGCATCTCTGGATTAGTGAAGGAGGGATCATCTTCTAGTTTTGCCTTTAAATACATGGTTTCTGACGCCATTGACATCATTTCAGTTATCCATATGTCTGAAGAAAATCCATCTCTACCCAGGTTCCATCCGGTTTCGCAAAAATTGACCATATGCTGATACTCATGTATGAAAGTTGTCAAAATGTATTTATGGTAGTAATTATTCGCATAATTACCGTTAACATAGAGCAAGTCCATCTCATTTGATTTTCTGTCTATACCTTCAGCATCAAGTATTTCCTGAGCATAATAATCGTACGGAGCAAAAAATCCTCCGAGACCATTGTTTCCTAAATTACATAAAAGGATCGATACTTTTCCATTATGGTCTCTGTCGGTATATTCACCGATCTTAGACCGCACTAATTCGTACATAACATCAAACTCTGTAATATATAATTCAAGTATATCATCAGGAATTGAAAGCGTTGTTTCGACAAATATATAACCGTACCTGCCTTCTTTTTTTAGCGTTGCCGCAACCCTGTCACCCAAAACCCAGAAGTCTTTTTTGTCATCGAGGTTAAAAGTTTGAGAGGCTATTTTTACAGTACGGCTTTTTTGTTCAAGGAGTTTACGCGTTTTATAAATCAACGATGCATCACATTTTGGCATGGGAACATCCTGCAGATAAAAACTGCGATTAGAATCTCTTGTTTTGAAGGATGGTGCAGCCTGGGAGAAATTTGATCCTGGAAGAGAACCGGAGGGTTCGGTTTGTTCATCATCTTCAGCTTTTATATTAATTGCTACAAGGTAGTCAGAATCATTTTCTTCTATTGGAAAGACCGCAATAGTTGCAGAAGCAGTATCCGTTCCACCTGATCCCTTAACAGTTAATGTTGCCTGATATGTACCAGGCTCATCATAGGTATGTGAGATGTTTTTGCCAGAACCGGTTTTACCATTACCGAAGGTCCAGGCCCAAGAATAAATATCTCCTTTTGATTGATCTGTAAATTGTACATTCAATGGGGCTTTGCCGCTTTTTGGGCTCGCGGTAAAAGCAGCTTCGGGTGCTTTGGATGTAACTGTAAGCCTGGCCGAGGAACTTGTTCTGCTTCCTTCTACATTGCTGACAACACAGCGAAAAAGGTCCCCGTTATCATCACTTGAAACTGGTGGTGTTGTATGTTTTGATTTGGTCGCACCGGAAATATCTGTATAATTTTTTTGCCACTGGTACTGCAAATCATCACCTTCAGCCTTAACTGAAAAGCGGGCAGTGTCACCTTCCTCAACAGTCTGGGATTCAGGGTGAGATGTGATTTGCGGAGGCTCAATGGTTTCTTCAATTACACTTAATTCCGCCCAATCACTTTCAACGCTGCCGGCACTATTGCTGACGATACAACTGTATTCAGATCCATCATCGGCAAATGTGACCGGAGGAGTAGTATAGGAAGAAAAGGTTGCGTCGGGAATATGATAACCATCCTTTAACCACTGGTACTGGAGGTCATCACCGTCGGCTTCAACTGAAAAGACTGCAATCTCCCCAATATATACTTCCTGGTCATCAGGTTGGTTTGTTATTTCAGGAGGTGCTGCAACAGAAGAGGGTTCAATGGGAAAATCTATTTTACTGTATTCCGGATAGTCACCATCGAGCATGACTGACCGCAGTTCATCCTGGTTGCAAGCAGAAGAAATATGCAAGCCGATACTGTCAGAGGAACTGATAGGTTCATTGACAGTTATGTAATAATTAACAATGTAGTAATAGCCATCTCCAGCAAGATCAACTTCTTGTGAGCCAATAGCAGTATCATTTTTTTTCAGTACAATATTAAACAGTGCTCCAGAAGTGTTATCCTCATTGAGTGCTTTTAATAACATTGTGCCTGATATGTTTGAGTCTTCCAGTACAACTCCACCGGTAAGAAAACCTGAAAAGCTGATATCAAGTGAAGGTTGCCCAAGGTATTCTTCAGGTTCAGAACCATCATAGGGTTGTGAAGTTAGCAGTCCGCCGCTGTTCAAATAGAGCCTCTCAATGGACTCGCTATATGCAAAGCTGCTTCCAAGGAGTATGGTTATTATGAGAATTAAAGTTGTTAGGTGTTTCATCGATGGTCTCCTTTCATTAAAGAACTTACTTATTGTTTTCAAAAAGTTTAGTCGTCTAATGAAAAATTTTATTTCTAAAAAAATAATTTTTTTGTGTAGGGAGACAGATATGGCTTTAGATGGCAGTATATATTAAATATAAAAGCAATATATTAAATAATATATTGCTTTTATATAAATACTTAATAAAAAATATTAATTAAAAAAGATTTTTCCTAATGAAATTTTTTCTTGTGAGAAATTGAAAATATTGTACTCATCAACGGGAGATACATTATTACTGAAATTGTTGATATCAAAAATATCTGAGCCACATGTATTGGTGCAATGACTTTCAAGGACTGGATCCCCTGAGTTTGTAAGTGTCAATAAAAGGGTTATATCTTCATCGCAATCATTAATAGGTATACAGCCCTCAAAATTAGCTATAAAGTCGCCGTCAATATAAAGTTTTATACTGCAAATATCATCAGAAATTTCTCTGCAGTCTGAATATTCTCCTGATTCTGCAGCCCATGTTCCTTCAGATGTTTTCAGGGTTGCTTCCAGAGATCTACCATTGCTGTAGGAAAGATTATTAAAAAAGTTTAGATTTTTCTCAGAACCTCCCGGCCCTTGTTGACCTTTTGCTGCCCCTTCGATAACAACACAATTGCGGTCTGAAGCATACGCCTGAGCTGCAAAAGGGTAACATGGTGAAAATATCAGACTTAAAATCAGTAGAAGGCTCATATACATAGTGTATGATATAACCATTTTATTATACTTGAAGATAAGCACTGTTAGTTTTAGAAAGTTTGCATTCATGATTATTCTCCTATTGTATCTGGTTATTATTTCAAAATTTTCAACATTATGGTTGTTTTAATAGATATAGTCGCAGTTATGAAAAAAAAATTTCAATGATTCTCAAAAAAAGAAAAAAAGCCATCACAATTGTTGAGATGGCTTTCTAATAACTATTAGGAAAAGATGCCAGTGTTAAAGAACACTAACAAGTTTGATCATTCAAAAAACAAGAGGTAGAAGAGGCTCCAGATCATCATTTTCACCTTCATCATTTAAATTACTAAAAAGATCAATTTCAACTTCTATATTAATTATTGAAGCTGTATCAACTATATCAGCAAATCCTTCAAATGATTGTACATTCAAGATATCATTACCGCAATCATCATGGCAGATCAACTTGAGAACAAAAGTGGAAGACCCCTCTAAAGTGAGCAGTAGTGTAGCATCAGTGCAATCTTCAATGTCAAGGCAATCATTAAAAGCAAATTTATAATCACCATCAAAATAAACTCTAATGTCACATATTGAATTGTTTGAAACGGATTTGCAGCTCGAGTATTCGCCCGAATCTGCCGTCCAAGTGCCTGCAGAAGTTTCCAGTTTTGCAGACATGCTGTTTCCGCTGGAGTAGGCAATGTTATTAAAAAAATTAACACTATGAGGTGAACTGTTGCCACCCCCGCCTCCATCATCACCATCACAGCCAATCAAGGAGATTGATGCAATAATTGTTACAATATAAACAATACACTTAATTTTCTTCATGGGATGTTCCTTTCATTAAGTTAAAATAAAATTGTTTTTGAATGCAAAGTGCTTATAAAAAAATCTCAATCCTCCTTCCTGTTTTGAATTTTTTAAAAAAAGCAGTTTTTGTACTGTTATTGTTAGTCGCAGGAAGTAAAAAATTATTCTAAAAAAATATTTTTTAGCAGATTTATTAAATTTAATGGGCATGAACAGGAATAAAGATATAAATAGCTGATTAAGGCAGGAATAGTTAATTCCCGCCTATAGGCGGGAATTAACTATTAGTAAAAAAGTAAGATGTAAGTATGTACCGTTTATTTTACAGCTATAATCTGCGGTTGCATTTCATACTGCGAATCAAGGCGTGCAATGCTGGTGGCCTGTATCTGGGCCACACGTTCAAGCAGCTTACTGCTTACAAAGGACCTGTATGAATACTCAACCTTATCGGAAAACTCAGTGGTTATACCGGGATCATGATTTTGTGAATAGACCGCGCCGGCGCCCAGTGCACAAAGCCCCCACCCCGGGGCAAACCAGCCCAGCAGAGAGGTTGCCGCACCTCTGCTGAAACTGGTGTATCTGATTTCATATGGAGTAACAATATTAAACTGATTGATTAATCTGCCGGTTTTAGGGTCAAGCACACGCACATCAGTATCAACTTCTATATAATACTTATACCCGAGCCAGGCATGCGAAAAGACCAGAAAGCCGGGAAATGCGATAGGAATATTTTGAAGGGATGATTTATACTTAACTGTTTTATTAAGATCGCATATATAATCAAGGTCCATCCCGGCAGATGTATGACAATCCTTTTTTACGGCCTCAACTGAAGAAGAAAGGCTTGTCTCGCTAATAATGGACCTGAGCAGGCGGTCCTGGGTCGGTGCAAATCCAAGTTTAACTGTTTCTCTTTGATAGGCATTTACGGGTGTAAAAACATCTCTGTTGGTAACTTTAAGCGGGTGAGTGCACCCCATTGCTGCAAAAATGCTGGTGGCCAGTAAGCATATAATTTTTGTTGCTGTTTTCATTTTTTTCTCCTTTTGTGTATTGATTAAGTAGTTTTTTTTATTGTAATTTTAAAGCTGCAAACTGACTGATTAAGTAATTAATATTTTTCAAAATTCACCTCCTTTCAGGTAATCTAAAACTTTATTTGATTTTGATAGTATTAGTCGCAGGAGTCTGAAAAATATTCCCGAAAGGAGTAATTTTTTATAAAGATGAGATGTTACCAGCCCAGCTTTGTTAAGTTTGATTTTTATGAAGCAAAAAAGAGAAGAGGCAAGAAGGGAAAGGCAGCTAATATGTCATAATGTCAGCAGATTCAAAGATATTCTTAATGGTTTTTTTCTTTAGGTATGGTTTTACAAGTGAAAGATTATGTTTCAAAGTTGGAGGAGAGCTTTTTTGCAAGTCTATAAAAGCCTGCATCAAGCTGTTAACAAGTTCTTGGGGAAGTGCAACAGATTTATTCTTAAGGGCAGTATCTGTGATTAGAGCAGCAGAAGAAATTAATTCTAAACAGCGCTGACTAAGTTTGGGATCTTTTTTTATAATATTCCAAACACCACAGGCTAAATCATAGTAGAGATCAACCAGCTGCCTTCCCGCTGGTGATTTTACTAATATTTCATCACGAAACATCCTGAGTAGAATCAAATGATTATTCTGAGAAGTTTTTTCTACTAAATATTTAACAGGGCAGGTGCTGTTGTCCGGAGATGTTCCGTTGTCATCATCATCATTTTCACCGACAACAGGCTTCATAATAATATCCTTATATACAACAGAACCGGGTGTGACCACTACAAGCGGAGTTGTTTCCTGGGTATAATATTTATGGTCTGATGACAGCATATGTTCACCGGCAGAGGCCAGGACTTCATAATAACCATCATGGTCACTGGTGTACTCGGGGCTGCCCTTGCAGGTAACGGTGGCATTATCGAGCAGATCTCCGGAGTCTGTTTTAACATATCCGTGAATTAAACCTATCAAACCTGATGAGGCCTCAAATAGCCCAGATGATGTACCTGCAAAGATAGGAGATAACGATAAAGGGGCACTTTTTTTAAGATGCAGGACTCGCGCAGATGTGCTGCCGGAAGCTGCTGAAGTATTTGCGTTTATGGTATGCAGGCTGTGCCCTGTAAGGCCTGCCTTGTTCCAGTACTCCCCGCCGTTGAGGCTCATATACACACCGCCAAAACTTACAAGGTCTTTACGGTAGGCCATTGATAAACCTTGATAAACTATGTTGCTGTCTGATTTGTCGACACTAATGTCGGCTATGGTAAATTTCTCGGGCAATCCTTCAGATTTGTTTAACCAAGACGAACCACTGTCAGTGCTTTTGTAGATTCCGTTGCTGCGGCAGGCAGCATAAATTATATCAGGAGAAGAAGGTGCAAGTGCCAGCGCATTTACGACTTCTTCATGTAAAGCTGTCTGCGACCACGTATCACCGCCATCAGTGCTTGCATACAGACCACCTGGCTTAACAGGAGAATAAACGTTCCCGGCACCTGCAAAAATAATAGTTGAATCCTGTTGATTTACGGCAAGAACATTAATATCACAATCTGCCTGAAGCACTGTTTCAATTGTGCTTTTAGAGAAATTTTTTTGAGGGTCATCATCTATTCTTACAATCTGTCCTTTCGTGCCTGAAGAAAAACCAACCGCAGCTAAAACAATATCATTACCGGTTTCTTTCTCAATAACGGCAATTGAATTTATGGAATTTGTATTAATAAGGTCCGGTAAATAGCGATACTGCCAGGTTGTGCCGCTGTCAGTGCTTTTTCCAAGTTTCCAAGCAAAACCGGCATAGATAATATTTTTATCTTGAGGGTGAAAGCGAACAGCTTTACTAGAGTTTTTTTCAATGTGCTTCCATTCAGTATCAGTTTTAAGAAAAACACCCGCAACAGTGCTCGCTACGATAGTTGAGGAATTATCAGGAGCAAAATCAGTTGAAAAAATTGCATTTGCCTTAATCCCGCTGTTTATAGTTTCCCAGGTTTCAGCGCCGTCGTTTGATTTAAAGATGCCGTTATGAATGCCGCCGGCATATATAGTATCTGGATTAAAGGGGTCTGATGCCAGCTTATAGAAATCATCAGGGGTTTCAAAAAAGTCCCAGGTAGCACCTTTATCAACGCTTTTAGCAATTGTTTTACCGGCAAGTCCAGCGAAGACGGTATCAGGTTCGGAGTTTGGAATGCATAAAGTGTATGTAGGCTCGGCTAGCGATGTCCAGTACCAAGAACCGCTTTTAAGCGGACCGTCAACCTTGCGGGCTACACCTTTTGATCCACATGTAAAAAGAACAGATGGGTCAGAAGGATGAACTGCAATTGAGCCAAGCCAGCCAAACGAGCCAGAACCTTCATCTCCATAGGCTTCTGACCAGCTATGCCATGTTGTACCGTTATCAGGGGAAACATACACAATGCCGTTTGTTTCAAACACACCCCATGATGAAGAAATTCCCCACAATTCACCAGGTTGTTGAGGGTTGATGCCCAGGTCAATAATCGCATAAGGTGCCTCAAGGGACATTTCTTTGAAAAGAATAGACCCCTCAGTGCTTCGATAGAAATAACCGTAGCCATTATCACTTGTTGGCCCGGTTCCAATATATATTGTATTACCCGTAGAATCGTGTGGATCAACTTCAACATTATGGCAAAAAAGCTTTGAAAATACTCCGTTAATGAATCCGATATTCCATGTTTCACCATAATCGTAGCTGACATCAGTAAACATATTGGATGACACCCATATGGTTGACGGGTTGTTCGGATCAATATCAATGTCAAAAACTTCACGGTTGCGAAACCAGGTGTTGTTGTCGGTGGGGATTGTAATCCATGTCTGACCGCTGTCAGTGGTTCTGAACAGGCCGTCACCGTTCCAGCTGCCGGCATACAGTATCGAGCTGTCATCGGGATCAATAGCAAGGGATAGAATCTGACCGCCATACAGCCCCAAGTCTTCCCAATAAGAGTTTTCCTGTTGAGCATGTGCAGGGCAAAAAGTGCAAAATAGGATTAAAGGCACACAAAATGCAACATATGTGCAAAGTATTATAGAGTTGAGGGTGTTGAATATTTGATATAATTTCATTTTAAAAAAAAATCTGCACATAGCGTTCATGCACTTAAAAATGAATAATAACTGATGCCATAAACAGATGCTGGGTAACATCCGCATCAGTTGAAGGTATATCCAGAACCTCTCCCTCAACATCCTCTCCCCGGCGAAACTGGTAGGCAAAATCAAAAACAAGCCTTCCAGCTGAAAAACCTGTGCCCAGAGAAAATCCCCAGAAATCTTCAGGGCTTTTATTAGACGGCTCAGGATCATAAAAAAGTCCGCAACGCAACGGAATGATGGTTTTTACAAATATAAGGAGATATTCTGCACCCAGTCTAATCTGGTGGGTTGCATTAACATGACTATCTTGTGAAGACTCACCGGTGATAGGACTTTTACGTTTGCCTTTACCGTTTTCAAGCACAAAATGAGACCATTCAGTTCTGTGTACATCGAGTGAAAGAGTAAGTGTATCAGAAAAACGTAATGCAATCCCAAACCCATACGATAGGGGTATTTCAAGATCAACATCCTCGTCTATACGTGTTACCGAAGTGCTGGCAAAGCCTGTGGGCGGCTTCATTGTGATTTTTCCCACACGTTCATGCTGCAATTCACCGGTAAAGGGGGTCTTAATAACGCCGCCGATTGTTATATACCTGTTGATGTCCCATAAAAAACCAATATGCATGTTAAAACCGGAAAAGCCGTAATACCTGTCGCGGTCTTTAGATTTAAACTTTGTCGGTGCTCGTCCCGGACGAGATATTGCACCTGTAATAATAGTATCCGACTCCCAACCGTTACTCCAAAAAAGATTGTCAGTCCAAATATTGCATGTAAATCCAAAAGAAATATCGGGGGTAATTTGAATGGCATAAGCAGGAGATAGCGCACTCAGTTTGCCACGCTGGCGGAAATCCATATGCTGCTCGAAACGAACGGCAGGATTGTTAGACCGGGTAATAAAATCTGTTTCAATATTGCGATCAAATTCATAAAGGCGCTGGTAGTTAAGCGAAACAATCATGTTGCGCTGAAACAGTTTGAAAGGATAAGCAATGCTCAAGTAATTAAGGTCTTTGCTGAGACTTCGCTGCAGTCCAGCCGCTTCAGGGTGACTTTTTGAACTGTAATCCTCACGACGTCTGAAATAAGAAAACGCAAAAGAAATCTCGGGCTTACGCAGTTGAGTCAGACCGGCAGGATTCCATGAGGCTGCGGTGGCATCATCTGCAACAGCAATAAAGGCGCCCCCCATACCAACAGCGCGGGCACCTGAGCCAACAGGGTTGGGTGATGATGCTATAGTAATTTTTTGAGGTGCAGTTTGTGCCGAAACTGCAGTACACAATACGCCACCTGTAAGGCATAAAAAAATGAAATAAAAAAAACAGCGTAGAAGAAACAGTCTCATTTTGTGATTACTTTATCATTAATCTTAAGGTCTCGTTCTGTAAATTTTTCAAGAATCTTACCTTTAGCAAATTCTTTATTGACCTCTGTTGCAGTCACCAGCCCGAGAACCTCTGTTTTTCGGCCAAGTATTTTTTTTGTAACAGGATGTATGAGAGGGTCATTTTCTCTGAAGGCCAGAAGCTTCATGCCTGTGCATAAAGAATGAGAGCTGCCAAGATCAATTGTTATGCTGCGTAATTTTTTACTGATTATGGTTCCTTCACACAAAGGAAAATGTTGTTTAAATTTAAGCGCAAGTCCTCCGATAGCATCACGAAGACCACGCAGATTTTCTCCTTCCCAGTATACGTCCTTTTCAGCCAGGATAAGGGATGTTTCCGTATCTACCATACGTGCAATAATTTCCACAGATTGTTCAGTTGTAAAAATGTCTCCAAGCAAAACTGTTTCAGATGCCATCAAACGGCCAAGACGAATAGCGGTCTGCTGATCAAAGATAGATTCCTGAGAGAGTTGCTGTTCAGTAAGCAATTGCTCCAATTGCTTTCTTTCAAGCACATTAAACCGTTTCTGCTGCACGAAGCATTTGGTTAGAAAAGATTCAATATAATCAGCCAGAGGCTCAGTATTTTGTTTGCTCTCTCTAAAAGGATAAATTGAAACAGTTAGGCGGGAGCCAACTTGTCGAATTGCAGGAATTTTTCTAATTACGGAAACAGCCTTGGTTATAGTTAAACCCTTGTGGTCAATAAGTTCAACAGAGACGGTATTTGCCTTTTCGTGCAGCTGTATAAGTTTGCTAAAGGAAAGTGTTTTCCTGGTGCTCTTGCCGAGCTCTCTTAAAAATGCCTTAAAAGATTTGTTCATGTCGGACTGTAGAAGTGATTGACCATTAACCCTTATATCTTTTATTCCCGCCGGAGTATAGACAAAGCCCTCAAGAAAAAGTGTATCTGATAAAACAGTTTGACCATCTTCACAGCCCTTCAGCTGAATATAAGGTTGTGACGGATGAGACGTTTGAGAATGGTAAGCTGTGAAATTACGTTCTGTTTGTCCAGAAGGTATTTTCATGACAGGAAGTGCTTCTCCAGAATATGCTATAAGGGGTAATTTTGACGGAGGGCAGGAACTGGTTGACGAAACAACATGGATGAATCCGGTTGTGTGATTGCCGGCACGGTCTACTGCAACAAACTGAATTTTATTCCCGCCTGATAATGTGTCCGACCTTACATAATAATTAATTTTTTCAAATTGCTTGTAACCAATCGGCAGATTGTTGTTGTTGATTGTAACTTTTGAGAGGGCTGAACTGTCAAAAACTGCACCACTGATATGGATTGTGTTATTGCCATCAGGCCTGGCTTCCAGAAAAACCAAAGGACCATTTCGATCAACCGTTACCTCAAACTTTACCGGAGGTGATTTTTTTTCAGTTAAATCCTCTGCCTGGACTGTAATAAGATTTTTTCCGTCATGAAGAATGATTTCTTTATGAAATGTGACATCTTTTTGTGAAAGTTCAAGTGAAGTGGGGTTTCCGTTAACCAAGATTTTTGAAACATAGAAATCATCATGTGCAGAGCCGCTTACATTCATTGATAAGCTGCTGGTTACATAATCACGAGTGGGTGTAACCACTGCAAGGGTAGGTGGCATAGTATCTAAGCCTGTTTTTTTAAGCAGCTTTTGCCGGGCCTTATTAAGGTAAAATACAGCCCGGGCAGTTTTGAAATCTGAAAGAGATGCCTCAAGAGACTGAATGGCTTCTTCATGATTACCAAGATGATAACAGGCTATTCCCAACTCACGTTTAGGGAAATAGTCTATAAAATGCATTCCATAAGTGCGGGCTCTGCGCTGATCCTTATCTCGCTGGGCAATTGCCTGTTTAAAATCTGATGAAGCGTCCTGCCAGAAGCCTCCCTGGCTGTATGAAAGACCGCGAAGGTAGTAATCGTTCCATTTTTCTTTAAAAAGGCCATCAACTGTACCGTAAAGCATGCCGTCCTTTTCGTAGACCGTGCTTTCTTTTACAGCACAGCTGTATTGCAGAAATGCAAAAATGACAGTGAAAACAAAAAAAATAGAATATATCTTTTTATATAACCAGCACATTGCTTTTGTCTCAACCTTTAAAGCATCATGTAATAAACAAAATTAATTAGATTCAACAACTCTCAGGCCTGGTACAATATTTTTTTTACTGCTAAGAATAGTCGCATACGAGTGATCCGGCATTGTTTGTACAGTCTTCAGCAATCCTATATGCTCCTTGTCATATGCAAGAGAAAGGTCAGATTCGGCTAAGGAGTCATTTGTTGGAAGGATTGAGAAATCAGTACCCACTTGAACGCCACTGTCTGCACCGATGTTTAGCAGGACTTTTTCATTTTGCAAACGGATGATTTTACCTTTAACTGGATAGAGGGACCTTGCTTCTTTTATAAGGGAGTTTGATAAATTATTAACAATAACCTTGGCGGCCCTGTTATCCAACTCCTCATGCAATGCAATAATAATTTTAGAAGTGTCAGTTTCAAAAACACGTAAATTGACAGTAGTCAGATTTTTCAGCTTTACAATTTTTCCAACACCAATGAGCCTGGCACCCATAAGCTTGCCGAGCATGGCAAGTGCCAAGGACTGATCGGCAATATCTGAGGTGCTGATCTGCAATTCTTTCAGCAGGGCGTTGATTTTTTCACGCTCTACGAGTTGAACCCTGCCTGTGTTTATGAGTTCTCTGGAAAGGCTTGTGGTAAAGTATTGTTCAAGATTCTCACTGTCTTTAATGTTGCCAACACAGCTAAATCCAAGTATTGACATCGTCAAAGGGCTTGATGTCCATGAATCTACAGGATGTGATGAGCCCTTTATTTTTTTTTGTTTTTCATATTTTTCAGTAAGAGCTTTTAGAATAACTCGAATATTATCAGTAGAAGGTTTTACGGACTTAACGGCAGTTATAGAAGTTTTGTCAGTATGTTTTTGTTTAAGAAAAGGAAGTTTATCATGAGAGAGAAAAAGCAGAATAAATATTGCAGTTAAAAAAATGATGACAGAAGAAATTGTAAAGTTAAAGGTTTTGCGGTCAAGAGGAAGTGATCTTGTTGATCCTGTTGCAAGGGCCTCTTTATGCGTAGACATTTCTTCATAGGGCAGTTTTTTGTCTGCAGAAGAAAACTGGTTGTCATCAAGATAATTGAAAGATGGATGGCCATACAGAACATAGCTTGCCCAGATAATATTGCTCTCACCGTAAATGGAAATAAGATGCTCGCGAGACTTTTTTACAGCCTCTCCAATACAACAACCTTGGATAAGTTTTTGATAAAAACAAACAGAAAATTCACGGCTTGCATCATCCAGGACTTCCCAGAAGGTGCCGATGTAATGCAGTACTCCTGACACTAGAAATGAATGCGCAAGGCCGAAGATGTTAGTTTCAAAATCTTCATTAAGTTTCCATTCAAGTGTCTGGCCTGACTGGCAGGCATTGGCAAAGATAAGATTAGGGAAAGGCCTGTTGCGCGACATGTGCATGATATCATGTGAAGTGAATTTACCGTTTTCCAGCAGCCAGCCGCTTTGTGAAGGATCAGCAGCAACATAATCAGCATGGCCTGCATAGTGAATAATATCATAGTTGCGTATGTAGTCCCTTAATGTGGAGTTGTTGACTCTTCGATTAAAAAGATCTGCGTGTATTAGTGCGGGGCTTTTATCCAGTTCAGATCTAATAAGGCTACCTTCAATGTAAGCATTTTCAAGATCGCCACTGGGGTCACACAAAATTAGAATTTTTAAGGGCGACGAGATCTTTTTGGGTTTTGGCTTGACGATGTTTTGATGGGTGCGCACAACCCTGCCTACATTAAATTTCCTGCAAAGGAAATCGCTGCCGTCATACAAAAGTTCCCAGGGAATATGGACCAGTCCGTCATCAATATTAATGATAAGGTTTTCAGAAGCAGTTTTGGAAAGCTCTTTTTGAACATTGTGGGGCAATAAATCTTCAAAAAGCGAGAAACCGGTATTCTTTAATTGAGCAAGATTTTCTCCGGCAAGTGCGCCTCTCAGATTAGCATTGTTAAGCAGTCGGGTAAATTCTTTGCATTTATTAGTTATAAGATATGGATCAATGGTTTGCTCTGAAATATGTCTTAGCGTATCCTCTTCTATGTTTGTCTTAGTAAAGATACCAACCTTCAGACGGGTATGCTCTCGTGATAATTCAATTTCAATTGTTTTTTGCTGGTGGTCGTGTGTGCTCATTATATACTGTTTCTTAATAAAGTTGTCTGATTAGTTTATGCAGCTAATGCAGAGATGCTATTGAATCAGAAATTGAACTCTTTTGATTTCCCTGCGGTTTCTGGATAATACTATATGATAAGTTCCAGGAGATATATCCTTAAACAGCGCCTTACCATCTTCTAGGAAGAGCGACACTATTTCGAGGGTATCATGAAACAAAGAAACTCTGATATTATCAAGAGAAGAGCGTAGGCCTGATGTTGAGAGAAAAACCAACACTTCAAATTTTTGTTTCTCAAGTTCTTCTATTTCAATTTTCAGCTCAATTCCCCCGGACCTGTCCATGATAATGGATATGTTTTCCTGGAGTTTTCTTTTACCCTTTCGAACCATTATAAGCTGCGGTTCAGATTGAGGAATAAAAAGTTCGGCAACAAAATCCCTGCATTTTTGGAGAATGGATTTAGTAAGGTGTATCATTTGTGTGCTTAATGAAGTGTCAGTGCTTTTGCTAAGAGGATATTCCCGTGAGACTGCTTTAAGAAAACTATGCAGCCCATCTACTGGTTCCTTATGAAAAGTCATTTTTTGCATATCCTGCTCAAGATCAAGAAGCTGTGAGAAATATCTGTTACAGTCAGTACAACTATTAAGGTGTTGTTTAATTTCTTTTAGGCCCTTATCAGATAGCATTTCTCTCTGGTTAGCATACGCGACAAGAAGATCAGGGTCAATACAACTGGAATCTGCATATTTTTCTGCAAGAACTGTCCTGTGTGTTGATAATGCGGCATCAATTTCACGCAGTTTTATAATCTCATGTCTGCATGCGGAGCACCCATCAATATGTGCTGCAAGCGTTTTCATATCATTGCCGTTTAACTGCTTTTCAAGATAAAGCAGTAATTTGTCATTGAGCTCAGGTTTATCACATTGTGCTTTCACAAAAGATCTCCCTTGTTTTGTTCACAAAGGTTTCTCAACTCCAACAAACAGCGTTTCAGTCGTGACGCCACAGTGCCCATAGGAATATTAAGGGTAGATACAATTTTGTCATATGAAAAGTTATCAAAATATTTTAGTTTTATGATCTCACGGCACTTTGTTCCTATATTATCAAGAGCTGATGTCAGCAGCTCACGTGTCTCGGTGCATTCAAGATGGTCATAAAAAGAAGAGTGCGTGTCTTCCAGTACCAAGCGGGGGGAGCCATCTTCATCTGCAGCATCAATTGACAAACAGTTTTTTTCCCCCTCACGTTTTTGGGCTGTGATTTTTCTGATTTCTGAAACACATTTGTTTTTAGCGATATTTGAAGCAAAGGTTTCAAGAGAACAGTCAAATTTGAACGATTTTAATGAAGTGACAAGACCGGTAAATACTTCCTGTATTATTTCCTCTGCATCCTCAAAGTCAAAATTCCATTTTTTCCAATGGGCAACGAACCGGATAGTATTATAGGTTCGTTTATAGAGGATGGACCAGGCTTCTTCGCTGCCGGTCAGGCATTGCGTAACAAGTTCTTTATCATCCTGCACTGCCAAGAATGTTTCCTCCTCAAAGATATATATAACCAGATAACAAAAAGCTTTTGTATCTATAGATAAACATAAGCAATGCCTTTTCTCTGGAAGGTAGATACAGTAAACTGTAATATGATTGTGGTTTTGACGTCTGTTTGCTCTAATATTTTTTCTCATTTTTACATAAATTGCAATAAATAAACAGGATTAGAATTATTTTTATTATAATCTATAATTAATTAGCTATTGTTAAAATTTTATTTCCCTTTTGGTGCAATGCTTAAAAGACATAATTAGAATACAATGAAAAATGGAGTTTCTCTAATATCTATTGTCGCAATCTGAAATAATTTGTTTCTAAAAAATGATTTATTTATTCAATCAACATAACAATCATTTTTCGCTCAGTTGATGCTGTTGGAAACAAGACCACATTTAATGCAGATGATTTCAAATGAAATGAGAAGTTTTATCAAGTGAGGTTTTTTCCTCAGGTGATAGCGAAGAACTAAAATTTTATTTAAAATATGATGGTTTAGAAAATTTTGCATAATGTTCACCTTTAGTGTTGGGTTGTTACTATTCAATGAATTTAGTCGCAAGAAGAATGAAATTATTCTGCAGTTTTTTTATTAATAGCTGACTTATGAGGAAAATAGACAGACGTACTAAATAAGAATGAAAAAAATGCTTACAAAGAACAAAGGAAAAGAAGATGCTGCCTGGTGGTAATTGCTATGAGCATAATTTTAAAGGAATTGTAGTGAACAAATACATTACAGAGCAGCAAAGCAGGTGCACGCAAGAAAATGTAAAAAAGGGTAATAAAGATATTCATGCAGACAACGATACGAAGAAGGGATTATTATAATGGCGATACTCTTTGTCAAACATCTGAGGGCGTGATCAATTCCCATGTAACCATAAATTCATTCAGGTAAGATATCTGATCATTACTTCTGTAGCGGACGGCTATAACTTTTTCGCCGTTCAGCCATACCCGCCCATTGGAAACTGTTTGCTTCAGCGGATCATTAGGTTTGCCAAGATGCCCGGGTGTAATATAGGGGCTGATCCAAATTCCCGAAATCGCATTGTCAGGAACGATTCTATGGGTAACCACCTTGCCATTGCAGAGTTTGTAATCGATAAACATTTCACGTTCTTTATATAATAGTCGTTTCACCCGGCCAAAGAAAGTTCTTTGGAAAAACGTTTTTGCACGCAAGATTGTTTCCTGGTGCTCTGGAATAGTAATCCACTCTTCCCAGGCAGCGGTGATCGTATCGGTTTCCTCGGGCATTGAGAACAGGGGGGACGCGCTTTTTGATAACAGCATTACATGGTTAGCTGCGAGGTGTAGGTAATAATTGCGTATGATCTCAAATATTGTGTTGGGTTCATCACTGAGCAGATACCTATTGTCTATGCTAATGAAATTATTTTTATTGTTTTTAACGTTCCACAGGATAAAGTCAGGAGCGGAGGTGCTCTTTATAAAGTCAGCGTTTTTGGCATCAAGCCAGGGTGTATACGCAATATAGGATTGAAAAACCGGCCGAGGATGCCAGTTTAAACTATTTGCAAAAACGTACGCTGTTTCCCAGGGATAAATATCAACAGGGGCTTGTGAGATTGTATTGAGAATTTTTTTGTCGATAACATAGTTCTGCAAATATTTTTTTGAATAATTGTTAATATTTTTTTCAAAATTTCTTATTTTGAAGATTGTAGAAAAATTATTATACCGTTTTGAATAAAAAGATTTTTTAATATGTCTCATAAGAAAATCTTTGGTGTGAAAATATGGAAGACTGTTGATCGTTATAGTAACCAGTATCATAGAGATGATCAGCAGTAAAAGGCAGTACATTTTGTGTTTTATACTGTCGGCATATATAAACAAAATGGTGAGCATTATAAAAATTAAAACCAGGAAATATGGAGCATGACCTACCCTGGAAAATGAGTATTTAAACCAAACAGCCATTGGTAATAAAAAAATGAAGCTAAACTTTTTAACCCGAGAGGGTTGTGACAGGATAAATATACAAATCAACAATAGTGCTATGACAAAAGGTATCCAGTTCATGGACGCACTTTTACTCATTGCACTGGAATTGCCGGAAGAAAGCTCAAGGGTTGCTATAACAAAATTATAGAGTGTTATAATGCTTCCAACGGCAATACTCCAGAGTACAACTAAGCAAAGCAAAGCGGTTCCCGCTGTTGACAAAAGCATTTTTATTTTTTTGGTAGAGGGATACCTTATAAGAATATAAGATATTAAAAATGCCAGGGAAAGGATTGTATATGCAGGTTTTACCAGGAACATAAAGGCTGATAAAAAGGCAGCAATAAAGAGAAAATGCGCTAGGTTCCATTTGTCTGCGATACATATAAGCAAAACTATAAGGGCAACGGTAATTTCACCGGTACCGAAATAGACAAGTACATTACCGAGAAAAAATGAAATTATCAGTACAGCTGTTTGTAAAAAACGGTTTGTATTGGATATTGTTGAAAAAAGTATCTGAAAATAGCACAGTATAAAACCAAGCAGGATCAGGGTATAAAAAACAGTACCGAATAAGATATTGTGGCCGACCGGCTGCGGTACCAATAAAAAACCTAGAGGACCGTATGTAAAAAAAATATCTTTACCGACAAAAATATTATTATCAAAAAAATAATTAAGGGCTGCCTCGTAAGATGGATCAAGGCCGGGTATGATCGGTCTTCCGATGAGATGAAAACTAAACATGAAAAACAGACCGGAGATTGCCAGGGGATAAATAATGTGCTTGTTTGGAGGAATATCGATATTTTTTGAAACGGTCGGCGACATTTTTTAGAAAAAAAGTTTTTTCATCAAATAGCCACAAATGATCATAGTAATATATACTCTCCTTCGCCGGAATGCCCGTCCGGAAGGGCGGGATGAATGGCGAGGAGAACCCTGCGTAGCTTCAGCGTAGGAGGGCGCAAGGCTACGGGGAGTTCCGCAATTCTTATAAATAGTAGGATGCCCCGCGCTGTGCTTCACTGTATATATCCAAGCTGTTTCAATTGTTCAATCTGCTCTTTATCATAAGAGATAGGGCCTTCTGAATTTTTTGAGGCGTGCCCTTGCACGATGATTGAATGCAGCTGTTCCGACTCTGCAATTTTTTCTGCAATTTTTTCAGTAAGTGTCTTTTTGATAGGAATATTGTTAGCTGCAAGATTGTTTTGCTCAAGAGGATCGTTTTCTATATTGAACAGCTTCAGCCTTTTTTCTTCCAGTCCCTGATCGCTCATCAATTTCCAGCGCTTTGACCGGACAAAGAAACTACCTTTCAAGTTAAAACCATACACATATTCTTTACCCTCACCATTACCGTATAACAGATTTTTAAAGCTTTTTCCCTGAACACGTGCAGGTGTTGTAATATCCAGCAAGTCAAGTGTTGACGGCATTATATCAATTGATTCCACTAACCCTGCAATTCTTCTTTTATCGGCAGATTGTATTGGGCTGCCGTGTGGCAGTTTAATGATTAAAGGAACATGTATAAGCTCGTCATAATAATACGGATTGCTGTGAAGCAGATAACCATGCTCCTGGAACTCTTCGCCATGGTCTGAAGTAATGATTATCAGGGAGTTTTCATAGAGATCAAGTTCTTTAAGCATGGCAAAAAAGTCCCCAATACACTGATCCATGTAGGCAATGCTATTATCATACAGTGCAGCAAGGTAGTCTAATTGCTCTTTAGTTAAGGCCTGTTGACGCTTATTTATGTGAACCATTGCGATAGAGGCGGATTCTTCAGTAAATCCAAGGTCAATCGAATTCAATTTTGTAAACAGAGTATTAAAAGGGGGGGGTGAGCTATAGGGAGTTTGGCCGTGGTCGGAGTGTACATCGAAAAAATGCACAAAGAGAAAAAAGTTCTTCTTAACATTTTTTTGCAAATAGTTTTTTATAAAAACGGTTTGAAATTCAGCATTTCTAGAAGGCTCGCTAGGACTGTAATTAAAAAGCTTTATATATGAATCAAACCCCTGATAAAATCCCGCTTGTGCATCCATAAAAATGCCGGCATTTGCAAAAGCCAATGTCTGGAAGCCTTCATTCTTAAGAACTTCAGCCAACGTTACAAATGCAGGACTTAAGGCCCTCCCGGTATAAAGATCAACCTTTTGAGTGATAGGGTAAAGAGAAGTAAGCATAGACATGTGTGAAGTGAGCGTCCAGGGTTCATGTACAAAACAGTTTTCAAACAAAATATTATCTTTTGCAAAAGCGTCAAGATAGGGGGACGTGTTACGGGTGTATCCATAGCAACCCAAATGATCGGCTCTGAGGTCATCAATTGAAATAAGTATAATGTTGGGATAGTGGGGTGTGCGATCAATAACTGCTATAACCACTATATTAAAAGATACAACACCCGCTAAAAGTATGTATGCAGGCATCCTAACCCAGGTGCGGTCAAACAATGCTGCATATCGTGTAAAATATACTGTTATAGGCTTTTTGTAAAGCAGTTGAAAGCAGTACAGAGCGCCTAACAAAATTACTATGATGCAGACAGCGCATATACATGCTGCCAGCAACCAGTAATTAAGATTCTCCTGGAAAGAATAAAAAATAAGTCTGTTTAAATTATGGGTGCTATAATTGTTGAGCGTAACGACCTGTGCTGCTTTGACTGCACCAATAACAGATCCAATAATGACCGCTAAGCACAGCGGTCCTCGACATGCCTTTTTCCACATAATACCTTCCAAAATTTTGGTTAGTGCTCTGACACAATATACAAATTATTAAAAAACAAAACAACATTTAATCTTTTTCTCCAAACCCTCCGCCACCGGGAGTTTCAATACGCAGGTGATCACCTTTGTATAAGGTCATATTGAATTTGCCGGGTTTATGCTTTGTAACGCCGTTTTTTATGACACTGTTTTTACCAGGCTGTCCATGACTGCCGCCAAAAAGACCATAGGGAGCGTGTGTGCGTCTTTCAGACAAAACGGTTACCTCGGCATCTGAAAGCAGTTGTATCTCGCGCACAACACCATCACCTCCATTAGACCGCCCTCTGCCGCCGGATCCCCTGCGCACCGAATATTCTTTTACGAGAAAAGGGCAGGTGTATTCTAAAGCCTCTACCGGTGTGTTCAGAGTATTTGTCATGTGGGAATGAACTGCACTTTCACCATGATGTCCTGCTGTTGCACCCATTCCCCCTGCAATGGTTTCGTAGTAGGCAAATGGTTTCCCGGTTCTATGGTCAAGACCGCCGATAGCAACGTTGTTCATGGTACCCTGACTTGCAGCAGGAATGCTACCAGGAAGTGCCTGCGACAGGGCTCCCAGGACCAGATCGACAATCCTCTGCGATGTTTCAACATTACCGCCGGCAACAGCGGCAGGAAATCGTGCATCAACAATGGAACCTTTTTCTGTAGTTATGCTGATAGGCCGCAGGCAGCCTGCATTAGCGGGAATGTCTTCGGTAACCAGACATCTAGATGTATACAAAACGGCAGAGAGCGTTATAGCATAGACCGCATTAATACAACCTGAAACCTGGGGTGCTGACTGTGAAAAATCCAGAACAGCATTTTCGTTGTTAATCTCAAGCATAAGACTAAGAGGAATATGCTCTGAGGAAAATCCGTCGTCATCCATAACATCTTCAAACCGGTAGAGACCATCGGGGATACTTTTAATGGTTTTGCGCATAATGCGTTCAGCATAGTCCATGAGGCTGCGAGAGTAAAAAAACACGGTTTCAAAACCAAATTTGTCGATAAGCTGTTTCATCCGGCGGACGCCCGTCGTATTTGCCATGATCTGAGCGGCAAAATCTCCTTCCCGTTCTGTCGGGGTCCTCACATTGCTTAAAAAAAAGTCCATAACTTTTCTGTCTATATTACCCCGGTCAACAAGTTTTAAGGGTGGTATAATCAAACCTTCCTGATAAATAGATGATGAAAGCGGCATGGATCCCGAACTTATCCCGCCAACATCTGCATGATGGGCACGGTTGGCAATATAAAAGGATGGTGAATCGTCCCGGACAAACACAGGTGCTACAAGTGTAATATCCGGTAAATGAGTACCCCCTTTATAAGGGTCATTTAATATTACCATATCTCCCTCGCTGAAGACCGTACTTTCTATGGCAGATTTTACCGATAAAGGCATGGAGCCAAGATGTACAGGTATATGGGCAGCCTGGGCGATCATGTCACCCTGCTGATCAAATACTGCACAGGAACAGTCCCGTCTCTCTTTGATATTTGGCGAAAAAGATGTGCGCGTTAGGGTGACCCCCATCTCTTCTGCAATGGAAGCAAAACGGTGTTTAAAAAGTTCAAGGAGAATGGGGTTTGGCAGCATTTTTTTTAATGTTTATGTTTAATATACTGTAATTATCTACCGCATTGAGCAGCGCACCGATCAAGCCGTTTTTTCCAACGTAGGTTGTGACTATCATCCAGTGATATTAACTTTAGGACTCGTAAAACATAACACGCTATATTAGGTGATTTCCATTACTATATTTCCAAACTCATCAACAACTGCACTGGCAAAAGGTGGCATAACAATAGTGCCGGAATATTCTACGATAACAGCAGGCCCTGTTAACTGATTTCCGCTAAGGAGATGGTCACGTTTGATAATTTTTGTGCGGCGATTTTTTCCTTCAAAAAAAGTATCTTTTTCTCCCAGCACGGCCTCATCAGGAGCATGTCTACCACCGGCTTTTTGTCTTTTTACAGCAGGTTTTTCCACTGTCCCTATGGCTCTGAGTCTGGTACCTACAATTTCTACGGGCATACTATTGTTTCTGTGCCCATAGGTTTGTTCATGAAGAGCATGAAAGCTTTCAATAAAATCGTACCTGTAAGGTACAAGAATTTCAAAGGATTGGCCTTTATAGCGCATATCAAGTCCGTGCTCAAAAGTAATTTTGTCATGATTGATCCCTTCAGATGCAAGTTCCGAAATTGCTTTATTTTCAAGTTCCTTAACATACTTGTCCAGGTCAGAAGATTCTGTTTGCAGAGCATCAAGCATGACCGTACGCGAATAATCTTTTATAATATCAGCCAATAGCATGCCGATTGCAGACAGTATTCCCGGGTTTTGCGGAATGATGACCCGAGGGATATTAAGAAGATGTGCAAGAAATGCTGCGTGCATGCCGCCGGCCCCACCGAAAGCAAAAAGCGAAAAATCCCGGGGATCATGGCCCCGTTCAACTGATATGACCCGGATGGCACGTTCCATACATGTGTTGGCAACATCAAGGATACCTTCTGCAAGTTCTACAGAGGTTAAGCCAAGCTTTTTAGACATAAGCTCAAAAAACGAATCAAGCCGGGTATACTGCAAACTCATGGCGCCACCCAAAAAGTGTTCAGCAATGAGCCTACCAAGATACAAATGTGCATCAGTAACCGTAATCTGATTACCCTTACCGTAGCATATCGGTCCAGGGTCTGCTCCGGCACTTTTCGGACCGACCTGTAAAGAACCACCGGTATCGATTCGGGCGATAGATCCACCACCGGCACCCACGGTATGAATATCAATCATGGGGAGCTTAAGCGGATATTCTGAGATAGTTGACTCCAGAGTAAGTGATGGTTTTTGCAGAATCAGAGAGACATCAGTAGATGTGCCGCCCATGTCTAAGGTTATAAGATTTGTAAAGCCGGCAATTTTGCCAATTTCATAAGCACCTATGACCCCTCCCGCGGGACCGGACAGTATGGTTCGTGCTGATTCATTCATTGCGGTAGAGGCAGATATGCTGCCTCCATTAGATTGCATGATCCTGAGAATATCTTGAGGGGAAAACTCAGTTTGCATACCGTCAAGATATTTTTTCATGATTGGTGATACATAGGCATTAATTACGGTAGTAGATGTCCTTTCAAATTCACGGAATTCTGCGAGGATTTCATGCGAAAGGGAAACAGACATGTTCAGTTTCGATAACAGCTCACCTAGGTGCTTTTCATGACAGGGATTTGTATAAGAAAACAATAAACATACGGCAACTGATTCAGCACCGGTTTCATGTACAGAATTGACTACACGTTGAAGCTCCGCAGGGTCAAGTTCTTCCAAAACCATGCCGCTATACAGTATTCGTCCTGTAATTCCAAAACGCAAACTGTACGGTACAATACAGGGTGTTTTTTTATAGGCTAGATCATAAAGCCTGCTTCTGTTTTGACGGCCTATTTCAATAACATCTTCAAAACCTTTATTGGCAATCAGGGCTGTTTTGACTCCTTTCCTTTCCAGGATTGCATTTGTTGCTACAGTTGAACCGTGCACAACCTGTTTAGGTGTGCCGGCAGCAAGCATCCTGAGCCCTTTAATGACGGCCTTGGAAGGATTGTGCGGGGTAGAGAGGACTTTATGCACACCCCAGCCGTTGTTGTCTTTAAAAACAAAGTCAGTAAATGTGCCACCGGTATCCACACCGATAATAATATGAGATGATTGCATCCGGCTATTGAATCCAAGTCATTGAATTTGTATAACAAAACAGCTCTTGCCTACAGGAGTACAGGCTGTTCGGTTTGAAGTGATGTTTGTAATGCAAAATATCTTATTTTGATCATGCATGAAAAGCAATAACTTTTCATTGACAAAAAATGTTTGTAACAGTACAGAACATAAGCAACGTCTGTGCTTATGAACTAAATAAAAAAATTGTGTAAATATTTAATATAACTATTCACCAATAATTTTCACCAGTACACGTTTTTTTCTTCTACCGTCAAATTCACCATAAAAGATCTGCTCCCAGGGCCCAAAGTCAAGCTTTCCTTTTGTTATGGCAACCACTACTTCACGGCCCATAACCTGACGTTTTAAATGTGCATCTCCATTGTCTTCACCGGTACGGTTATGCAGATACTGAGATACAGGTTCATGGGGTGCCAACTTTTCAAGCCACTTTTCATAATCCTGGTGCAGGCCGGATTCATTATCATTAATAAAAACGGAAGCAGTTATGTGCATTGCATTAACCAGGGCCAAGCCCTCAGTAATGCCGCTTTCCATGAGACAGGCTTCAACATCATGAGTAATGTTAACAAATGCCCGGCGGGTTTTTATGTTGAACCAGAGTTCCTTGCGATAGCTTTTCATGGGGGATCTCCTCACAGTATAAATTTTTTTTTGGTTTAACATTTAGTATGTTCATTAATAATAAGTCTATAATAACTATGCCGCAAAACATTACAACAATTTTTTAGTACGTACAACTATTACACATTGATATTTTATTTTTTCGTATACGTTGGCCCCCTTTGGTTTGATTGCTGCGGGCTATATGCTCGCTGAAAAAAGCTTAAAGCTTTCATCACGGCCCGTGTTCACACCGCCCTTACGGCTCAAGCCAAGGGGGGCCAACGTATGAAACACAATTTTAATTTGAGGATTACTCAAATTAAAATGTGACGCTGTAGACAGGCTGTATTGATAGTGCATTGCAAAACACAACATAACAAGCATTGTGAAAAAAGATAATTGTGCTAGAGTACTTATACAGTGCAAGATAGAATAACAAAGGAGCATATTCATGATTATTGATATTCACAATCACGTGACTGTCAAGCACAGTCCTTTTCATTTATCAGCCGAAGAATACATTAAAGCAATGGATGACGCGGGCGTAGATAAGATTGTTATTCTTGGTAAGGATTATGGGATGCTGGGAGACAGACAGAACAATAACCTTCCTGATGAAGATGTAACTGATTTTATTGAGCAGTATCCTGACCGCTTTATTGGATTTACAGCGGCCCATCCAGACAGGGAAATTTCACAGAATGTAGAGCGCATTGAGCGGGCTGTGCATGACCTTGGTTTTAAGGGAATAAAACTTAACCCTGCTGCCGGGTTTTATCCTAATGATGAACGGCTTTATCCTGTTTATGAAAAAGCATCAGAGCTGGGGATACCGGTTGTGATTCATATGGGTGTAAAGCCGCCGGCAGAGGGGTGCCGCCTAAAGTTTTGTAATCCGCTGTCGCTTGATGATATAACCGTTGATTTTTCCGACCTTAAGCTGGTTGTGGCCCATGCAGGCTATCCCTGGGTAGAGGAGACAATCATGGTCGGGCTGTATGCCGAAAATGTGTTTGTTGATATTTCCACCCTTAATCAGATAGAAGAAACTCTCGGGTATGATGTGGTTTTACCGACACTTCGCAAACTAACCAGTTCACTGGGAAGCAGAAGGGTAGTATTCGGCTCGGATGGTATTTTTAATTTTGAACCGCTTATTGATAGTGTTAAAAATGCGGATTTTCTTTCAGAAAGTGATAAGGAAAGAATCTTGTGGCAGAATGCAAAAGAAATTTTGGGATTGTAAACATACTAAAAAATGTATTGCATTGCAGTAGTAGTTCATGACACTTTAATTTTTTATTTGATCGGTGAAGGTCTTTGGTTTTGATTGCTGCGGGCTACGTGCTCGCTGGAATGACCGTCTTTATAGTATAGGCAATTGCTCGCACCGCCCTTGCTGCTCAAAACCAAAGACCTTCACTAAAGTATACCAACAGATTTAAGTGTCACGTTGTAGTAGTATGTAAAAGAATGCTATCGCCAGCCGCGCCAGCCTCCTCCCCCGAAACCACCTCCTCTAAAAGGCCCGGAGCCGCTGCGGATAGGACCGTTTCCAAAGGAACGCCCTGAACGATGACCCCATTGCCCTCGTCGGTCGTCACGCCTGTCCTGGCGATTGTCCCTGACATTTTCAATACGCTGCTGGCGTTGTTGCTTGCGTTCATCATAAAAATCTATAATTGCTTCAGCTTTTTTTTCACGGGCTTCCTTGCGCTTTTTGAGAAAATCAGCTAAATGCTCATCAATACCATCATCTTCAGTATCTTCAAAATAATCCTCCCAGTCATCATAATACCAGTAATAAGGATCATACCAGTAAGGATAATAGCCGTAGTAATAGGGGTAATGGTATGGATAATAGGGGTAATACCCCATGTAGAACGGATCATACCAATAAGGATAATAGTGCCGGGGATATTCAGTATAGCGATCCGGGCCGGCAGAATAAGGAACCGGTTGAGAAGCATTATCTGAATCATCTGATGCATCCAGGTAAGATATACTGTTTTCATTCAACACAGCTTGCGGGGATGATGATATTTCATTTTTTTGAGCAATGGTGGCACAGCTCAGTACAATAAACACTATAGATGTGATAATAGATATTTTTGTCATGCTGCAAAATAATATGGTTTTTCTTTACACATTTAATTATATCATAAAAACAGTTTTCAATCATTATTCCATCTGATAGTATATAAACATTATATATGTGGATTAAAAAAAATTTAATGTGCAGGAGTTGCCGAGTGAAACATGAAAAGGAATTACACATAGCGCTTGATGCAGTTAAAAAGGCATCAAATCTTTGCAGCAGTGTTCAAAACAGGCTGGTGGACATTCAGGCAGTTGAAAAACAGGACAGGTCACCTGTAACTGTTGCCGATCTGGGCAGTCAGGCGGTTATCGTCAGCATGCTTCTTGATGTATTCCCCAAAGATTCAATTGTTGGTGAAGAGGAGGCCGATATTTTGCGCAGTAATGCTGATCTGCGACGGCAGGTGGTTGAGCTTGTTAATGAACAAATACCGGGTACAACCGAACAGCAGGTGCTGGAGTCAATCGATTTTGGTGCACGGCAGACCGATTTTACACAAAGATACTGGACCGTAGACCCGATTGATGGAACAAAAGGTTTTTTACGCGGTGAACAGTATGCCATAGCTCTGGCACTTGTGGAAAAGGGACAGGTGGTTTTGGGTGTCCTCGGCTGCCCGAATTTTATGATTGAAACAAATGATGACTCTGGCAGCAAAGGCTGCATATTTTTTGCAGTTAAAGGGCAGGGGGCTTTTGTGCAGCCATTAGGGAGTTCTGAAAAAACAAATGTTTCAGTAGACAGGATTGTAAATGCTGCCGGGGCTGTTTTTTGTGAATCTGTTGAGAAAGCCCATGCCTCCCATGAAGATCATGCCCGGATTTCAGCCCATCTGGGCATTACCGCCGTGCCATACCGCATCGACAGCCAGGCAAAATATGCTGCGGTAGCATGCGGGAAGGCTTCAATATATCTGCGGCTGCCCCGCAGCAAGGAGTACCGGGAAAAAATCTGGGATCATGCTGCCGGATGTATCATTATAAGTGAAGCCGGTGGTAAGGTAACTGATTTCAGTGGTAAAACTCTGGATTTTTCGGCAGGTAAGAAACTTATAAAAAACGAAGGTATTCTAGCAACTAATGGTCATTTACATCAGAAAGCACTTGATGCAATTGCACATGTTCTATAGAAAGCTTTAAAAGCGCCACAAATGCAAACTAAAAAAGACTCCTCACTATTACAGATGAGGAGTCTTTTTGTAAACTGGTAAGGAATATACGTTACGTTATTATCTTGAATCTGCTGTCAGCTTTTCTATTACAGGCAGTACTGTTTCCAGTATGGTCTTTGCAATAGAGGTAACTGCCGGGTATGTATCCATTAAATCGACAATTGCAGCTGACTGGGCATAATAGAGTTTTATAAGAGCTTTGCCGGTCTTGTTTTGTGCAAGGACTCTGTCTCGGAATTGCCGCAGCGTTTCAAGACAGGGATCCGCCTCACCAAGCAGCTCGATGGCCGGACATGGGAGAAGAGGCGCTACCGTTACCTGCTGCGATGCAGTGTTCGTGAGCGCTTCAGGGTCCTTAACTTGCAGTATAATGGTATATGTACCGGGCTCTGCATAGGTAGTGGTTGCCGTTTTAGTTGGGCTGTATTGAGTATCCCAGGTACCGTCATTTTCCCAGTCCCAGCGCACTTCAAGAGAATCCGAGCTATCCTCTGCATCAGTGGAGGCCGAGGCATCAACGCTGAATTCAGTACGGGTGTTACCTGATATAGGATCAACAGAAAATAAAGCGGTTGGGGCAGTATTGGTAGGCACGGAAGTTGTTGTAGTTGTTGTTTCCGAGACCGGGGAGAAGTAACGCAGTATGATACCATCATTGCCAACGGCATAGGCTTCATTTGAAGGGCTTACCCAAAGGCCCTGGAGAAGTTTTGAAACACCGCTTTCCATCTTCATCCAGGTGTTTGACCGATAGTTATAAATAATACCGTCTTCACCCGCAGTAAAGATATTAGGAGCGGTGGTGCCTTCAATATCCCAAAAATCTTTTTTGGTACCGGCACTCTGCTTAGTCCATGTTTCACCGTTATAGATAAGTAGTGTGCCGTTTTTGCCGACAGCAAAAACATTTGTTGCAGACGTACCCCAAATGCTGTAAAGATCATCCTCGACAAAACTTTCCTGTACGGTCCAATCACTGCCGTCAAAGTGCAGAATAACGCCCTTTTCACCAACGGTAAAGATATCATCGGCAGCGCTGCCCCAAATGTCCAAAAGAGTGTCGCTTACAGGACTCAGCATGCTTGAGCAGGAGGATTCATTACACTGCTTGATTATACCCTTTTCCCCGACAAAAAACATTTCAGAGAAAGAAGTGCCCCATATCCCGTAAAGGTTAACTGAAGTGTCACTGGGCACCGGCTGCCAGGCAGATTCATTTTTTTTCAAGATGGTGCCGTCATTGCCAGCAATAAATATGCTGTCATTAGCAGGACCCCAAATTCGATTGAGCGTATTGGCAGTACCACTGTCTAATTCTTTCCAGGTTGTGCCGTTGTCAAAAAGAAGCGTACCGGCAAAGCCTACCGCATAGATGCTGGTATCTGAGGTCCCCCATACATCTTTCAGTACCTCCTTTGTCGGACTTTTCATACCTGTCCACTCCTGGGCGTAAAGGCCACCGGCAGTAAAGAGTAAAATAAATGTGATCATTAAAAAAAAAAGTGATTTTTTCATACGGTACCTCCAATTTTGCATAAATTATAATCATCTACTTTTGGTTTATGTTGTTCAAAAACCTGGATAAGATAATTAAGGTTATCATTTCAATATCGGTTTTTTTACAGATATCCCAAGCAAATATTGAACATGCCTATAACAAAAACCAGTCTTTTGTAAGGAGATTTATAAAAGATATTTAACCGGCAGCAGCACTATTACTGATTTTTGCTCTGCAGAAGCCAGCTGAAAATTGTTACAAGGAAAAACAGGGATGCTGAGACAGTCATGGGATAGAAAAGGTATTGAATAGAGGAAACCTCAAGGACCCATCCGGTTATTAAGGGGCCTATGACAGAGCCTAACCCATAAAAAAAGGTGAAAGAAGCATTAGCAACACCGATCTTATGGGCAGGTACAAGCTCCCCAATCAGAGACAATGCAACCGGATACAAAGCACCTGCAATCAGGCCAATACAACAGGTGAGTAGACATATTATCCAGTAATTTTGGAAAAAATTAAAAGACAGGGTAGACAGAACAAGCACTGCTCCACAGCACGACAGTACAGGGCGTTTGCCCCATCGGTCAGCAACCAGTCCGGCAGGGTAAGGTGAAACTGCACCGCCTATTGCAAAGAAGGTAAAAACAATACCAAGATATTTTCCGGAGATAGACATGTTGTCCAGGTACAGAGACAGAAATGAGGCGATAGAAACCTCTACAAAAGCATAGCACAGGGCTGCTGTCAGCGGGATCAACAGTATACCCAGTAAATTTAAAAAACCGAATTCGGTCTTTTTAACCGGAACTTTTGTCTCTGCAAATCCGATGAATAACACCACACTAGCAATAAAACAGCAAACAGCGCCCAAGATAAAGGGCCCGGCCGTGTTGACGGCATAAAGACTTGTACCAACTACCGGTCCAAAGGCAAAACCGACAGCAAATACGAGACCATACAGACCCAGATTAGCACCTCTTTTTTCGGGCGGTGAGATAATGTTGATCGCAGCTTCGGTCGGAGCAAAGATAAATGCTGAACCGATACCCTGAATAATACGAATCAGGTAAAAAAGCTTCGGCCCGGGCATGTAGGGCATCAAAAAAATTGCCAAACTAAAGATTGTTAATCCCGCAAGAATAATCTTTTTCGACCCAATGCGATCAATCCAGCGGCCCAACAAAAGTGTTGTAATGGTGAAAGAAAGAAAATAGGTAGTCTGTATTTGTCCGATTGATGCCGTTGAAGCACCTATGCTTTTAAGGAGCAGGGGCACCAGGGGTGAAACAAAACTCATTCCAAAAGCAAGAAAAAAAACAGTCAAAAGGATTGAAAAAAGGGCTGCATTCATGAATGTATTGCAAAAAGTTTACTATAGTAATAAATCTCTCAGGCGTATGACGGAATTTTTCAGTTCTCTAAGAGTCATATAATTTGGATTGCCGGCGTAAAGGAGTATTGAGAATTGTTTTTATGAAATACTCCGGTGTGAATAGTAAATCCAGATTATATAAGTATTAACTGGGAACTTATCAGGTAACAGCGTATTTTACGAAAAATTTGCTTTTTTTATGAAAATACATTGAGTATAGTGTGGTACACAAAAATCAGTTTGATATTTTCTATCATAACAGTACCTACTATGACAACCGTGTTATGAAAAAAAAGCACAATTTTTTATTAAACAAAACAGAAGAAAAAGAACCCCAAAGTTCTATGCGAATTGCGGCAATCAGCAGCATTCTGATAATTTTAATTATATATCTTATTAGTATGTGTCCGACGATCTATTCGGGAGATGCACCGGAGCTTGCTACGGCAGGCGCCACTTTCGGCATTCCTCATCCTCCCGGTTATCCGCTGTATGTGCTGTGTGCAAATATTTTTTCAGGGCTTATGCCGTTTGGGAACCCGGCTTGGGAAATTAATCTTATGTCAGTGATTGCAGCGACCGGCGCTGTGGCCGGTGTGTTCGGCATAGCTCTGCTTTTGTATGAATCATGGGTACCGGCTGTTTTTGCAGCCCTTGGACTTGGTGTCGGTGCAACAATGTGGTCACAGGCACTGATTTCCGAGGTTTATGCATTTGACCTGCTGCTGGCTGCGGCTACACTCTATAGTGCACTCAAGGCACGGCAGAAGCAGACCTTAACCAGTTGTGCCCTTACCGTTTTTCTGGCGGCAAGCTGGACCGGTCATAGAACGGTCAATATACTGTATATTTTATCGGTTCTAATACTGCTTGGGCCTGTACTGCAAAAAACAGTATGTAGCGTTAAAGGCTGTCTTATCATCGCTTTGGCATGTATAGCACCGTTTCTTGTTTTTTTGTATCTTCCGCTGGCCTCATCCTACAATCCGATGCTCGATACCGGTGATCCGGAAACTTGGCAACGTTTTTGGGATATGGTTACTGCTTCAGTTTATAAACAGTATCTTTTTGGTGGTGGTATAAATACATTTTTTATTCAGCTCATATACATTTTTTCATCTTTGCCCAAAGAACTGGGCGCGGCCATAATACTTGCACCGGTTGGTGCTGTTTTTTTATGGCTGCAGAAAAAAACCGAAGCAGTAGCTTTGCTTTATCTGGCAGGTGCAAACTTGTTTTTTGCAGCAAATTATCAGGTGCTTGATGTAATGGTGTTTACCCTGCCGTCGCTGCTGGCACTGCATGTACTGTCAGGGGCCGCGATTAGGGGCATGTTTGGAAAGCTGCCTAAAATGTATACGATAACTATAATTATAGGGCTCGTTATTGCAACAGCCGTATATACAAGTGCAGAGAACAACTTGCGTGAGCAAACCCTTTGCCGTGATTTTGCCCGCGATGCATTAAACTGTGCTGAAGACAATGCCCTTATCTTAAGTAATGTTGACAGTGTTACCTTTGCACTTTGGTATATGCAGTATGCAGAATCATACAGAGAAGATATCCTGGTTGTTTCAAAGGGCCGATCAGTTGACTGGTATCAAGAGCAGACAAAGAAGCAGAGACCGGATTTAATCATACAGAAATATCAGGGAGCTGATGCTGCAAGCAGATGGCCGGCCATGCTGGCCGAAAACAATGCCGGTACTGTACTGGTCTACCTTACAGCAAATATGAAGGGCTATTTTTTGCCTATTGACATGATGAGATTAAACAATGTAGTGACCGAGGTGCCTTCAGGGATATTGATGCAGATTGTGCCGCGTGATGCTGTGCCTTCACCAGAAAAGGTTATTGTGCGTAATGAAACCTTATGGGATCAGTTGTGGCCTCACGCAGTCAAGGCACGCACGCAGAACCTGGCAACCGATATGACGGCCCTGCTTTTGCATTATGCAAGTATGCGAGTACTGTTTGCACGGTATTGTTTGTGGCATGGACATGCCGGGGCTGCAAAAAATGCTTCGCAGGATGTTATTGAACTTGATACTGATGAGTTGATTACAAAGGTCAATAAAACCTTTCAACGCAAAGGCTTCAGGTACCATATGTCCGATATGTCTCAGCAGGCTGTTATGCTCAATCGCCTTGCATTGTTGTTGCAGCAAGAAAAACTTGACCTCATACAGATAAGAAGAAAGCTGGCAGGAGCGTAATGTGTTTTACATACATAACCGTCCAGGAAAATGAAGATATTAGCAATCAACGGTAGTCCGCGCCGCAAAGGAAATACAACAATCCTGCTGCACGAGCTCTTACAGGAAGCTCAAAAGGCAGGTGCCCTGACCGAAGAAATTTATGCAGAAGAACTTAACTTAAAATACTGCCGCGGCTGCCTGCGATGTAACCTGATCAAACGCTGTGCAATACGGGGAGATGACTGGAACAGAGTAAGCGAAAATATTAGGCAGGCTGATGCCTTAATTTTTGCGACACCAGTGTACTTCCGTCATGTGACGGCGTCTTTAAAAAAAGTATTGGACCGGTTTCGATCTTTTGTACATGTGCAGATAACATCAGATGGTTTGCAGCATACCCCCTGGCAACAATGGGAAAAAAAATTTATACTGATTACATGTATGGGTTCTCCCGATCCCGGCGAAGCAAAGCCTGTTGTTGATCTGTTCAGTTTTATTGCATCTATACTCGGCCCTGATAATTCAATAGAATCGGTTATCGGCACTCGTTTAGCTGTTCCTGAACAGGTAACCATGACTAAAGCACGGCTCAGTAAACTCTACCATAAACTGAACATCTCTGGTGAGCTGGTTGAAACGGATTATGCACGGAACCGGATGATACTTACTACGTGTCGTGCAATCGGCAGGAATTTGGTACTTGGGAAATAGTTGATAAGATAAATTTCTAAACCTATCGCCACTGGAGGTGGCTCCTGAAATCCCTGCACTCGGCTGCGTTGCAATGGGATCAGAAGCCCCCTTCAGGTGGGGATCATTACTTAAATCTATACAGTAATTTAAATTCTATGATTTAGAATTGCTGCACTTGGTAACGGGCAACCCCGAAGCGTAGTTTATCCCGAATCCATGCGGGAAAAAGTAACCAGCAAAGAATTCACATTTTCTTAAGCAATACATCCATTTTCTTTTTGTATTTTCTCCTGTAAAGGGCCTGTCCCATTTTTTCCTGCTTATTGAGAATTTCTTTTAAAATTAAGCGGTTGGTTAACGGATTGACAGTAACAGAACGAAGCACAACAATCAGCTGTGGATAATAGGAGGTTGCTTTAAGCGCAGTCCTGGACACAAAGGTCGTGTCTTCGGCACGTATTGCACGATGCAGATCAACATTCAGGTGATTGAGCAGGTCGTTGACAGCATGCATCTTTTTCTTAACACCTGTTTTTTTATTTTTGCATTTGGTTTGCTGTAAGAGCTTTTTTAAACTCTCCTGGACATATCCGGGAACGAAACGGTAGACATGAATAAAAAGCTGGGGATTATTCATGGGTTCAAAATTCTCAGAAGCGGTCACAAGCTGGTTCATGTCTGCCGTTAGGGTAAAGGCATGATCAAACAGTATCTGAAACCCATCAGTTCCCAGTATTTTTAAAGATGCCCAGGGTTTGAGCACATCAAATTGACGTGAACCTTCAAGCGTAAAGCGGCCTTGATCAACAGAACTTCTTCTGACAACATATTCGGCAGTATATTTTACGAGAGAAAGATCTTTTTCATTGCGAAACAGGACCATGCCCATACTCATGGGAGTGTAGAAGAGTTTGTGTGCATCAATGGAAACAGAGTCGGCTAGTTCAATACCCTCCAGCAGGTGTTTGTAACGTCTGGCAAGCAGGGTCGCACCACCCCAGGCAGCATCAACATGGAAGTGGGTGTTGCATTCATTGGCAACCTCCCGTAATTCCTGAAGATCGTCAATATTGCCTGTCTCTGTTGTTCCTGCGATACCCACCAGAGCCATAATCCTACATTTGGCTCGACGAAGCTCTTTAACTTTACTGCGCAACTTCTTGATGTTAATCTGATTGTTAGTGTTTACCGGAATTCTGATCAGGTTTTTACTGCCAAGACCCAGGACGTCAACGGCCTTGTCAAGAGAATAGTGCCCTAGACTAGATACTAAAACAGCAGCAGAAGAATAGCCGGATTTTTTTAAAGCTGTCTGGAAACCTTCTTTGCGGATTCCCTTGAAGCCTTTTCTGGGGGGGAAGGCCTTTTCCCTGGCTATCCACAGTGCAGTTAGATTTGCAATAGTACCATCAACGGTAACGTTTCCAAGAGAAAGCTCATGATTTTGTATATTGCGGCGGTAAAATTTTTCCGAACGATTAAAAACCAGTCTATGTATCCAGGCCAGAAACTCACGCTCTACAAAGCTTGAAGCCTTGGCAGTCTCGATTTTAATCTGATTCTGGTTTAGAGCAGCAATGATCATTTCAATAAGGATCATAAAGTAGGGAATGGCGCTTGTCATGTGGCCGATATAATGAGGGTTGCCGACCTTGACCGAATGGGCAATAACATTCTGTTTGATTTCAATCAGGACATCTCTAATAAGCTTTGGATCGCTGGGTGGAGTTGTGTTAGAGAAAATCTTGGAAAGGTCGGGAAGGCTGATCGAGGAATGTATGCCGCCTTTTTCTTGGAAAAAATCATGAATCATGTTGAGCAGGGCATCGCCGAAGGCCACAAATTTATCTGACGTATCCGGCATAATGAACAGTTTGGAAAGGTAATCTATCGAAGCAATGATCTTCTTGTCCTTTTTTCGTGATGGCGCCAACACATGATCACTGATATCGATTTTGAGTTCTTTGCGAGGGTTCATATTGTTAACCTTACTATGAGTATTGATTTTGACCGGAGTATAGGATAAAGGAGAGCAAAAGTCAATAGGTGTGGTATTACAATATGTTAAGTGGTTTTATTAACACTGTCTATATGTTTTTAATAGTATTGTTTTCTACCGCATGCATATCATGCGAAGAGAACTGAGAAACATCAAAAGAGAGAAAGTTGTTAACTAAAACTATTGTAGCATTTTTATTCCGTTACCGTAACTGTTAGTGATGCAATATCAGAAAGTTCGTTTTGGTAGTCACCTACCTGAACGCGGGCGGTATATTCACCCGGAACAAAATAAACATACTGGTATTGACTTAAAAATAAACATTCTGCTGGAAAACCGTCACCCATATCCCAGCAATAGAATTGGATGCCAGTGCCATCAGGATCATGAGCAGTACAGGTGAAAGTAAATATAGTTTGCAAGGCCACACCACTAGTCGGTTCGACAGTGAAAGAATCAATGATTGGAGCTCCGGAACCGGATGAAACAGACGTAGTTGTGGTTGGATCACCTGATATAGATGTGCTGGTAGTTGTATCCGCACCGGGTACGGTAGTGGTTGTGTTTGTTCCGTCGGGAACGGTAGTAGTTGCGGGGGGTGTCTCTCCGGTTTCGATATAGGTAATGGCCCGCTCAAGCACATAGTCATGGGTGTCGTCAAAGCTTTGCTCAGAGGATATCCCAATATCAGGAGGAACGCCGTTATCCTCTATCACTTTGTCATAATAGGTATAGGCCATCCAGCTGGAAATTGCATAGCTTACCCTGTTGGGCAGTTCATAGGTCTGGGGAAAGCCTGAGGCTCCGCGGGTTCGTTCACCGATAAGGGCAATGTTCGGATTGCGCTTCATCATCAGCGTGAACCATTCAGCCGAGCTCATGCAGCGTTTTCCGATCAGTCCTACAACCGGTCCACTGAAATGAGTACCGGCATTGGGGTCCAGGGCATGAGACACGGGTGGGTCAAAATCGTCGTGGTTGGGACCGTTGCGGGTTGTTGTATAGCCGTACTCGTACGATTCATCAGTTAAACGGGAACAAAACAGCGCAGCATTTTCTTCATTTCCGCCGTTGTTCGCGCGGATATCGATAATCATGCCGTCGGCATTTGCATACTTCTGAAAAATCTCATCAATGGCATTATCGGTTATTGACCGAAAAGCACTGTCTTCCAGCGTAACGATATCAATGTAGGCAATATTATTGCCGACAATACCGTGCGTTATTGTTCCGTTGGCAAGGTCTGTTGCATCGGTTATATACTGACTTGTTACCGACCAATCGGGTCGATTAACGTTGTAGGAACCATCGTAGCCGTACACATTGCCTGTGGGCGATGCAACCGACACATGCCAGTCATGCAGTACCTGCAGCATTTCATTGAGCTGCTGGGCGAACTGCTCAGCATCCATTTCCTCCTGAAAGTTGGGTGCATACTGTTGCTTGACCGCGTTCCAGTCAACATTCTTATAGGTAAAGTACGAGTAATGCTGATCAAAATCGCTCCAGGCCTGCTCAAAGAGTTCAGAGGTGGGGGTTCCAATGATGCAGCCTCTTTGGCCGCAGATAAACGGTATACATGCCAAAAGCAGAAGCAACTGAAAGAATCTTATAAGATAGTTCATAACAGTACTCCATAAAAAAACAGCAATTATTTACTTAATATAATACTTTGTTTTATATTGGATAAAAATATGCTAAAAACATATAATGCTATAATTATGAATTTTTTACTCCTCGGTAACTTCAAAAGATGCGGATGCTATAGTATAATTATCCTGGTCGTCCCATACAGACACATAAGCTGTAAAGGTTCCAGCAATATAGGCAGTAGCTGAAAAAGTGCTGCTGAGTGTTGTTGCATCCCATTCCCAGAATTGCTCGACAGAACCGCCGCTGCTGCCGTCAAAATCCCACCAGTACGCAACAATTGAACCGTCCGGATCATGTGCCTCACACGTAAAGGTAAAAAATGTTTCATAAATCTGTCCGGAGGTAGGACTGATGGTAAAGGAATCAATGACAGGTGCCCCAGAGTTAGAATCAACAGTCGTTGTTGTTGTCGCAGTGCCGGGTACTGAAGAAGATGTAGTTGTATCACCACCCGGGGAAGGCGTATTTTCAAGCAATCCGGGTCGGTATGCCAGGATGTTTGCCTGAATACGTTCAGCCTGACCGGGAGTGAATTCTGTTAAACAGGGATCAGAGGAATAATCCATATAGTTATGAATCGGGTCTTTGCCGGGGCGTAGCGGACAGGAATTGCGGGAATCAGGACAGCCGCTTGTAGAGGTACGCTGGGCCGGTGTATCATCTACATAATCCCCATTGCCGTAACAAAAACGAGGGGCCTCGAAAGTATGGTAGAGACCCAGCCAATGACCGGTTTCATGGACGGCAGTATCGCCTTCATTGTAATCTTCAAAGTCGCCGCCGGGAAGGGAAGAGTATGTAACAACCACACCATCAACCGCAGGGGCAGACTCCAGATCCCATGGAAATTTGGCGTATCCGAGTTTGTTTTCTTCAAGAACGGCTGAGTAAAGATTTAAATAATAGTGAGGATCCAGGTTTAGGGCCGCTTTTGCTTCAACCTCTGAAGTTTCTTTTTCCATTTTAAACCACTCAGGATCATCAGTATAGTCTACTTGTACCAGCAGGAATTGTACACCCATTGACCGGTATGCTTGGTTCATAACATTTAATTGTGCATCAATATCTTCCTGTGTAAGGAGACCCTCCTGACCGTTATGCATAACATGAAAAGCAACCGGTATAGTCAGTCCAGAAGCTGGAAAGTCCTGGATCATGCCGCGTCTCTTGTTATAATCAGGATCATCTGGATCAGGTAAAAGTGGTGAAATAGTTTCCTGTAGAAGCCGTGCTTCTTCAGGAGTAACATCACGAGTTGAGCACCGTATTATAGAAGATGGGGGTTCATTTTCACCATCAAGATAAGTTTCGGATGCAAATACTCCTGTTTTTCCTGAAAGAACATAACTGCTTGGAGAATAAACTAGAATTACACTAAGAAATATAATTGCATACACATATAATCGTCTGCTTTTCACATAACCCCCCTTCTACAGTGAATATTAATAATCACAACTCGCTATCGTCAAGCAAGCCCGGGCGATACATCAGGGTCATGGCCTGCATACGCTCATTCTGGCCAGGCGTAAACTCGTACAGGCAGGTATCATAGGAATAATCCATGTAATTGTGAATTGGATCGAGCCCCGGCCGCAGGGGACAGGAATTGCGGGAATTCGGACAGCCGCTGGTAGAAGACCGCTGGGCCGGGGTATCAGCTACGTAATCCCCGTTTCCCGAGCAGAGCCTTTGACGCTGGAATGTATGGTAGAGACCAAGCCAATGTCCAACTTCATGCACTGCAGTATCACCCTCATTAAAGTTTTCGGTTTCTCCTCCCGGGATTGAAGAATAAAGCATTACCACTCCGTCCACTTCGGGATTTGTTGCCAGATCCGACGGAAATTTGGCATACCCGAGCAGGCTGTCTTCCAGTCCGGCTGAATACAGGTTTAAATAATTGAAAGGATCAAGGTTAAGGGCCGATTTTGCCTCTAACTCAATCTCACCTCTTTCCATGGTAAACCATACAGGATCGTCAGTAAAATCAACCTGTGCCAGCGAGAACTGAAAACCGGTACCCTGGTAGGCCTCATTCATAACACTGATCTGGGCATCAATATCTTCCTGGGTAAGCAGCCCGTCATCACCATTGTGCATCACGTGAAAAGCTACCGGGATGACTATTCCTTCTGCTGGAAAATCCTGGATCATACTGTTCTGATTCTTGGAGCCCGGGGCATCCCGATCAGGTAACAGAGGAGCAATTATTTCCTGAATCCGTTGGGCTTCTGCAGGCGCTACATCACGTGTTCCACAACGAATGACTGTGGTACTTTCCCCAAAGGATGGAGTTGTGTTTATGGCAAAAACCGGTAAAAAAACAGCGATTGCACTAAATAACCTACCTACATTTTTCATGCTCAATCCTCCAACAAAAATTGTACTATTAATGATTTTACATTACAATAATATACTCTATTCAATAGTTAAATCGTTTAACAGGGTACCCGTAAGCAAATCGTTTTGTAATGTTTCAATAGCATAAGTCAAATCAGGCCCGGCATGCTGCTTTAGTGCTTCACACAATTTATTTATACGGGATATCTCAAAAGAAGTGAGTTTTAGATGATTCTTTTTAACGGCATAGTCCAGTGCGGGCAGCAGGTCAACCAGAGTTTTACCTGCCAGGGCTCTCACCTTGGGCTTGTTTGTTACAATTGAAACAACTTCTGCAGTATGCAGATAATACAAATCAATTAATTCTCTGCCATAACCTGTCTTGCGAAGCACTGTATCCCTGAAATTTCTTATTAATGCAGTTTTTGCAGATTTGTGGCCGAGTAACCGGGCAATACCGCAAGCACCGCCGCTGACTGTTGTGGTTGTGTCTCCGCCACCACCACTAGGAACAGTGGTGGTGCCCGGTGTAACGCTGGCACTGGTTTCATGAAATCTAATGCTGGGGCCAGCATCAGCAGGAGCGCTCCAGGCACCATCGACTTTGCGGTATACTGCACCGCTGTTATGAATGTTGACACTGTCGGCAGTCGGTCCCTGGGCACTGACGGTAAAATTACTGTTGTAGCCGTAACGTCCCGAAGCTTCATTTGCAAGATTGGCAAAATAAAAGCTCTTTAACAAGTCTTCCCATGACCCAATACCAGAGATTCTTTGAGACGCTGCCCCAACAACACCCTGATAGTCATGCACACCATTAGCAATCATATAGTCAAGGATTGCTTTAAATATATCCTGACCCGTTGACGATTGAATTGCAAGGTACTGACCAAACAGATATGAAAGGGTATAATTTGCAAAAACATCACCCTGGTTATCCCAGAATGAAAGGCCATGGCCGTTTTTAATGCTGTCACGGGGGTCAATGTTGTAGTATTCGATTCTATCTGCAAGATAGCCCTGGCCCTGCATGCTGGGGTGCGAATATGCAGTATCATTTTGGAGCTTATATTTGAAATACATGGTTTCAGAAGCCATAGCCATCATTTCATCTATCCAGACATCTGAAAAATCACCGCTGTTGCCCTGGGTCCAGACTTTAATGCAGAAGTGAACCAGGTGCTGATATTCATGAACAAGCGTTGTAAGATTGTAATTATAGAAATCATAATCTGTCTCAGTTGACCACCCTTGCGGCTCGTTGCCCCTGATGTAAATAATATCCATTTCATTGCTGCGGATTCCCTGTACACTGGTCGTGGAATCATTAAGGTAATCCTTGCTCCAGAAATAGCCGCCCATATAACCGGTAGCAACACTGCCGTCGTCATTCATGGCATACAGCAGTACGGCAACCTTGTTATCTCCGTTTCTGTCGGTAAAAACACCGATATTGTCTCTAACAACTGTGTACATAGTTTCAAACTCGGTTGCATACTCTTCAAGGTTTTCATTTGAGATAGAAATAGTATTATCTACAAAAATGTTTGCATGCGTACCTGACTTCTGTACGGTGGCCGACACCTGACGCCAGGCAGAATCATTATTATCCTTAACCCAGAAAAAGCCGGTATCGCCGACATCATAAACCGTAACATCCTCAGAGTGTAACGTCTCAGCTCTTTTTTTAAGAACTTCTTTTGTCTGCCTGATCGACGATAAATCAGGGCGAGGGAAGGGCTGATCATGCCAACGGATTAGCGGCTTGCCGTCCTGCCTGTACAACATGGGTGTGCTTTCAAAAAAGCTTGTACCAGGAAGGGTGCCCGACGATTCGGGAGAATCATTTTCACCATTGCCGTTAATATTAATTGCCGCAATATACTGACCAGCCGAGGAGGAGCCGCCGGGAATAGTTGTGGTTGTATCACTGCCGGGGACAGTAGTTGTCGTACCGCCTTCAGGTATTGTAGTTGTTGACGGAGAAGAATCTTTTAAGCATTGCTGATCTGCATTATAATAATCACCACATGATGTACCTGCAGGACAGCACCAGTAATTAAAAACATCGTCAAAACAGCATACCGTAAAATCCTGGTGGCAGCAGAAATAATCAAAGCCGTCAAAACATTCAATTGTGTATTCCGGAAATCCACTGGGTGGACAATTTTGACCATACGAAATACCCTGCGGCAGCAGCAAAGGGTGGAAAAACAAAAGCAAAGGTAATTGGAAATAGATTCTCAGTTTCATTCGATATGCTCCATGATAGATATTTAAAATATTCATGATTGTTTTACGGTCATGAGTGGCTACTCCACAATTTCAAAATCAGCAGACATCGTGTTAGATTGCTCATCCGCTGAAATGTTCGTAACACTTACACCGGTATCAGTGCCGGTGTAATCACTGCTGTTAGGAATTGACTCGGGTGTAAATTCAGTCCCCGGTACATAAAAATCATCGGGATCGAAATATGATTCCTGCCATGACAGGTTCTCAATCTCCTCACGTCCGTCAGCCTCCATAAGGCGCAGCAGTTTATGGTCTGTATAGCTGTTGTCGAAAGCAAAATCAGTCCCTTCCATGTTAAGGACTGCATCAACATGCCAGATAAGATACCCGTTATTCGGGATATTGTAATCATTTTCAGTTGCTGAGCGGTGCTGTACCAGAAAATATTCTGAGAACGGATCAATGCTGCCGGTTTGCGAAGGCATTATGGCAATGCAATCCTGCATTTCAGATGATGGATTGAGTGCCGGGGCCTTTGAGCCGCCGGTTATAACATCGGGCGTGATCCAGCCCAGCATCCATTTGCTGAAACAGTTATGATCAAACTCATTGCCGTCCATCATATCAAGCCCGCCCACACCCCCGCCTGGGCCCTGATTCTCATCATAATCATAATAGTCGGGCAATCCAAGCGCATGCCCGGTTTCATGAATAATTGTTACCGGAGAGTATACATACTCCTCCAGTCGTTCATTGATTTCCCACTGCCAGGAGAAAACGCCGAGCCTTTTTCCATCGATGGTGAACGGATCGCCGGCCCAAAGGGCACCGTCGTGCTGGGCCCACCCCCACCAGACAGAGCCCCAGCCGGTATCGGGCCCGGTCCAGATAACCGCAAAATAGTCTATTGTGCCATCTCCATCATTGTCATATTGTGCAAAGTCGTGCGAACCGTCATAAGAAAGTAATGCTTCTTTAATCAGTTTCTTTATGCCGTTGATACTATGTCTGGTAAATAAACCAAAGCTGTACCAGCCCCTTCTGTGCTGAGCTTGATACCATCCCAACACATCGCCCTGGATAGTGAGCGATCCGTATGATGAACGGTCATAATAATTGGTAAGACTTTCATAGGGGTATTCGGACTGATCCCCATCTCCAAAAATTTTTCTATTAAAAACTGCTACATCCGTTGCATGTGGAAAATTGGGAAACTCAATAAGTAAAATGAAAATCTTCGGGGTACCTTGGGACGGCAATCCGGTATTATAAGGAAACAGGGCTTCTGTAGGGTCTTGCTGTAATAATCTTACCCCCGGTTTTTTTTGCTGAATGAGGGAGGGGTGGAATCGGTGATTATTTAAAAACCGGACAAAACTGATGCGATGATCAAAGCTGCCGTCCCTTTTATAGCGCTCTATTTCCCCAGGTTGTGGCGGCTCAAGACAAAAGGCATCAGGGGGGAGCATACAAAGAACCAGCGCAGATATAGTGATATAATTTATAGAAAAAAAATATTTTACTGATTTTTTGTTATGTTTTTGGTTTTTGATCATATTAGGTATTCCTAAAGGGTAAATAGTTAAAATAATACAAAAAAAATAACGAATATGGTGATAACAGGTTTTGATAAAAAAGTGTCGGAGAAAAGAAATATGGTAGATGTTTTTTCACAGGTTAGAGGCCTTATAGGTAACATGCTTTAGTAATAAGCATAATTATATTAATATCATACTGTACTTGAAAAAGAAAGTTCCAAACGACTATACAATAGTGGAATAATTAGTAAAAAGTAAAGGAAATAAGGATTGCAAAATATATTTTTAAAAAATTACAAGACAACAACTCCCGGATTGAAGCAGGACGTCTACGCCCCAACAGTTTTTTTACAGTTGCCGGGTTGTCTCTTGAAAATTATTAATATTTCATTATATATATAAGTGGAAGGAGGTGTGTTCAGCTCGATACCCTTGGGCAAAAATTATAAAATTTTGATTACCACAGTATGCTGTGGAAACCGACTGATAATTACAAAATGTCAGTTGGTCAAAAAAAGATTGTTAACTTAGCAGAAAGGATTTTCTAACACAAATTCTTTTGCACTAAAAATAAATTCACCTCCTTCCTTCCACTTTTTTAAAAATGGGTTTTATAAAAAGCAGGATTACCATATAGTCCTGCTTTTTTATATTTGATTAAGAAGTCTTCAGATTAGTAAAAAAAAGAATTTGGTTAAGTAACTTATTTTTTCTTGTTTCATAGAATCAACCGTACTATATTTTTACATAACGTGCTGAACATATGTTGTGCTTGTTGGCTTGTTTTTAAGATTATAACATTGAACGAATACTGGTACAGCGTCACCGATGAACTGACACATTAAAGTGTGACGCCGTACTAGGCCGCTAATGCAGAGCAGTATGCGAAAAAGAAAAAAAGCAGTCAATATCCAGAGTACCTTTAGATGGTGTGACAGGGAAGAAAAGTATATTGCAATTGCCTCCTGTACCAAAAAGGGCGCAATAAAACCACGTTGCCGCAAATGTTTGATGACATGGCAGCGAACTCGCTATCAGTTGCCTTTGCCGTTTTCGATTGAGCAAAGGCGGTCAAAGCGATGAATTTATTATAATCACAATACTGCCGAACCGAACTATTTTTGAGGAAGACACTATCCGTGTAATTAGAGTTATACAATAGATGCAACAAGCAGGTAAATACTGCTATCCTGTAACTGCCCGGGCTAATATCATGTTTAGATTTTCACCAAAAGAATCTGTTTGGGTCTCATGGCTATATGTTGCGCTATGTACAATTGTTATTTACGGCACTATACCATTTGCGCGCGTTATTCAGAAATTTATTGACGAACAATACGGCAGACAGTTTTTTTTTAATCTTACTCTCACCTGTATAATAATAACTATTTTTTTTCTGGTAGTATACCTCTTGCGTATACGCACGTTGCTCATAGTGCGGAAAGTTTTATGGCTGCTCACGGCCGGAGGTGTTTGGATATACTCCATAATGCAGTTTAAACATTCTCCGGAAGAGACGCTGCATTTTATTGAATACGGTTTGGTAGGATTGTTGCTTTACCGTGCACTTATGCATCATGTAAAAGACCCATTGATATATCCATGTGCTGTCTTAGTGGGTATTATCATCGGCATTCTTGATGAAATAATTCAATGGATAACTCCCGGCAGGTATTGGCATATACGTGATGTGTTTATTAACTCATTGTCGGTTTTTTTGATGCAGGTGACAATATCTATGGGAATCCAGCCGGCAGCTATATCCTATCCAATTAAGAAGGCCTCACTGCGTTTGGTTTGTCGCCTGAGTATCGCTGTATTGATACTTTTGGGTCTCTGCCTTTCAAATACACCCCAAAATGTTATGTGGTATGCCGACCGCATACCCGGATTGAAATTTCTAAAAAAAAATGAAAACATGATGACAGAATATGGTTATCGCCATATTGATCCTGATATCGGGACATTTTATTCTCGTTTTACCTTGCGGGATATTTATAATGAAGACAAGCATCGATACGCTGAGGTTGCTGCCATTATCGACAGCTATCAGGGTCGCGAAGGGTATAAGAATTTCCTGAAGACCTATACACCAGCGGTTGACCCATTTGCGCATGAGGTACGAGTACGCTTGTTTAGACGTAATTATTATTTAAAAGAACAGGCTGATTACAATGAAAATGATGATCAGAAATATGATTACTGCACAATTGCATATAAAGAACATCAGTTGATTCGAAAATACTTCAGTGCTACGCTGTTGCATTCTGCATATATGATCTCTGATGAGACTATTGATTATCTGCGTGCCAGGCTTAATACAAACACGCATTATGTGAGCAAGGTAAGCATGCAGCTTATTACTTCCTTTTCAAAGAAACAGATACTGGTTATTATTGCAGCGCTGTTAATTATATTGTTTTTCATTGATCGTTATTATTGCAGGTGCGTAACAACAGAAAAAAGCAAAACTTAAAAAAAAGACATACAGAAAAAGATTGCAGTGAATATAATTACAACAAAGATAACACGACGCCGTTTTTTACAGACAGCCGGTCTTGGTGGTGCAATGCTTGCTGCTGGTTTGCCCACTACTGTAACATGGGCCCGTCCGGGACCTTCTGCAAAAAAGCTGAGGTTCATCTTCTATACTGATGTACATGCAAGAACTGAATGGGACACACCTCGGGCCCTCCAGAGGGCTTCAGAGGCAATGAATGTGCAAAAGGCTGATTTTATGATTGCCGGAGGTGATCTGATTACTGATGGTTTTCAATCCGGAGCTGCAAAGATAAAACATCGTTGGGATATATACCTGAAAATGCATCAGGGTATACCTGTACCCGTATACCCGGTCCTTGGTAATCATGACCTGGTTGCTGCAATACCTGAAGATGGAACAAACCCTTCTGATGACCCCCGCAGGATATTCAGGGACATCTTCGGGCTGCACAGCACATATTACTCTTTTACCGCCTGCGGCTATCACTTCATTATACTGGATTCCATCTTGATTAGCGGTGGTGAGCTTAAGTATCAGGGTACGATACTGCCGGACCAGCTGGAATGGTTAAGAGAGGATCTTTCAGGTGTTTCCAAGGATATGCCGATTATTATTATAACGCATATTCCCCTTGTTACTGCTTTTTACCAATTAACATATGGTACTACGGGTCCAGCTCCCAAGAACCGTGTGATTGTCAATAATCGTCAGGTTATTAATCTGTTCAACGAGCATAATCTTATACTGGTTCTTCAGGGTCACCTGCATATTAAGGAAAGAGTAATGTTGAATGGGACAACATTCATTACAGGTGGTGCGATATGCGCCAAGTGGTGGCGGGGCCCTTGGTATGATACTGAAGAAGGATTTTCAGTCATTACTCTGGATAATAACAAGGTATTCTGGGAGTATATTGATTATGACTGGATAGCACGGCGTCCGATTAGCCGGTAGTTACTGTTATTGCATAGCAGCTTGTAGGAAGTTATCAAGGAAGAGATAAAAGGGTTATTACCCTGCGATTGCAAAACAGAAGTAGTATATAACCAGGAATACGGCGTAGGAGATGCCGAGCAATAAAGCCTTGATAAATTTAGGCTTCTTAAAAAACCCCATTCTTTTGCCCAAAATTGTTAGTGTGGATTTGTTACCCAGTTATTAGGTTGCTTTAGGATATATGATAAAAGAATTTACTATGGTTTGTCAAGTAAAAAAGCGCATAATTTAGAATAAATATGATAATTTGGACTAACAGTATAAAAAATAAAAAGTTTTTTTAAAAAAAATTTACCTATAAAATATCAAGAAATAATAAATTATATAGAAATAACTTATTCGCCATTGGGCATTATAACTCTTACCATGGTCACGCCATCAACAGCCCGCAGCTTTTTAATCAGGGTATTGTCTATAGGGCTATCTATATCAATTATATTGTAGGCATAGTCACCCTTGCTTTTATTCAACATATCAGCAATATTAATTTTCCCCTGGGCTAAAATAGGGGTGATCTGCCCAATCATGTTCGGGACATTCCTGTTAGCCACAAGTATTCGGTTTGTACCTGCAGGCGCCAGGGTGCAGTCGGGGAAGTTTACCGAGTTTTTGATATTGCCGTTTTCGAGAAAATTACGCAGTTGATTAACAGCCATGACAGCACAGTTTTCTTCAGATTCAGGGGTTGAAGCCCCAAGGTGAGGTAGAGGGATTACATTGTCTAAACTAAGAAGATCGTCAGTGGGAAAATCAGTAACGTAGGTTTCAACAATTCCATCGGTGATAGCTTCTTTAAGGTCTTCATTATTAACCAATTCACCGCGGGCGAAATTAAGGATTCGAACGCCTTTTTTCATGACGGCAAATTTCTCTTTATTGATCATGCCTTTGGTATTGTCATTAAGAGGGACATGTAGTGAGATATAATCAGATTCGGCAATAAGGCTATCGAGGCTTACCGATTTTTTTACAGTTCGTGAAAGACCCCAGGCTGCTTCAACCGACATATACGGGTCATACCCGCACACATCCATGCCAAGTGCTTCAGCATCATTTGCAACCATAACACCAATTGCACCCAATCCGACAACACCGAATTTCTTACCCCTTATCTCAGGACCTGCAAAGTCTGATTTGCCTTTTTCTATCAGTTTTGTAACCTCCTGGCCTTTCCCGGTAAGGGTTCTGGCCCAGTTTATACCCTGAAAAATCCTGCGGGATGAAATAAAAAGGCCCATTAAAACCAGCTCCTTAACACCATTAGCATTCGCACCGGGAGTATTGAAAACTATGATGCCGCATTCGGAACATTTATCTACCGGTATATTATTGACACCGGCTCCTGCGCGAGCAATTGCTTTTAAGTTTTCCGGCAATTCCATATCAAGCATTTTATAACTTCTAACAAGAACAGCATCAGGGTTAAGTATTTCAGAGGCGTATTCATACTTTTCACGGGGTAACAGATCGAGACCTTTGGGTGATATTTTATTGAGTGTTTGTACCTTGAACATCGTAACTGCTCCTTATTGCAATAAAATAATGAATGTTTGTTTGCATGTAAGTCTGTATTACTTTTTCAGCAGCTTTCTGGCACGCAGCACAACACTATCCACTGTGAATCCGTACTGTTTAAACAATTCCTTATAGGGTGCGCTGGCACCAAACGTAGTAATGCCCATTATGTCACCGGCATCTCCAACCCAGTCACGCCAGCCCAGGGGAGAACCTGCTTCCACAGCAAGACGAACGGTTGTTGCCGGGGGCAGTACCTCATCCCGGTAAGCAGGGGATTGATCCTTAAACAGTTCCCAGCTCGGCATGCTTACCACACGGGCATCAATACCTTCATTTGCCAAATTGTCCTGAGCCTTCAAAATTAATTCAACCTCAGAGCCGGTAGCCAAAAGAACAATATCAGGCACAGAGCCCTTTTCTTTGGAGAGGATATAGGCACCGTTGAGGGCTCCTTCAGCAGGGGCATATATAGTACGGTCCAGTACAGAAAGCTTCTGCCTGGTCAAAACCAGCATGGTAGGGCCGGTCGTGCGCATCAGGGCAACTTGCCAGGCAAAGGCGACCTCATTTGCATCTGCCGGTCTGATGACATACAGATTGGGTATGGCCCGCAGTGAGGCAAGATGCTCAATGGGCTGATGAGTCGGCCCGTCTTCACCAAGACCAATGGAGTCATGTGTCATGACATAGATTACCGGTAAGCCCATGAGCGCAGCAAGGCGGATAGCAGGCCGTGCATAGTCGGTAAAGACAAAAAAAGTTGCAGCAAATGGTCGAATACCGCCATGCAGGGCCATGCCTGAAGAACAGGAACACATAGCATGTTCACGCACTCCCCATGCTATATTCCGGTTTTCATAGCGTCCTTTGCCAAAATAGTCAGTGGTTTTTATAAGGCTGTTGTTGGAAGGGGCCAAGTCGGCGCTGCCGCCTACTACATATGGTACATGTTCTGCAAAGGCGTTAATGACTTTGCCTGAAGCTGAACGGGTCGCAAGGGGACCATCAGAGGGTGCAAACTCCGGTATCCCTTTGTCCCAGCCTTTTGGCAGTTCATTTCTTAATGCGGTATCAAGCTGTAAAGCCGCATCCGGAAAAGCTTGCCGGTATGAAGCACATTGCTTGTTCCATTCATCCTCATAGCGGATGCCTCTCTCAACAGCTTTTTGCATATACTCAAGAGCATTCTCAGGGACCAGAAACTTCTCATGTTCCGGCCAGCCGTAGACTCTTTTAGTACGTGCAGCTTCATCTTCCCCCAGCGGTGCACCGTGCGCATCGGGTGTATCCTGAAAGCTGGGTGAGCCATAGCCAATGTGGCTGCGTACAATAATAATGGAAGGGCGGTCTTTTTCCTGCCGGGCATTACTAAATGCCTGAGAAAGAGCGCCGACATCGTTGGCATTGTCGCCGATATCCTGTACATGCCAGTGATAGGCCTCAAACCTGGTTTTGACATCATCAGTATAAGCGATTTCTGTTTGGCCCTCTATACTGATATGATTATCATCATACAGAAAAATCAATTTGCTCAGGCCAAGATGTCCTGCCAGGGAAGCCGCCTCATGTGAAGCCCCTTCCATGAAATCACCGTCACTGCAAAAAGCATAGGTATAATGGTTTATAATTTCATGTCCCTTGCGGTTAAAGGTCGCTGCGAGATGAGCCTCGGCAATTGCCATACCCACCGCATTCATAATTCCCTGGCCCAGCGGGCCGGTAGTCGTTTCTACTCCGGGTGTAAGTATATTTTCGGGATGCCCGGGTGTTTTGCTTTTTAGTTGACGAAAATTTTTAATGTCGTCCAGTGACAGGTCATAACCGGTTAAATAGAGCATGGCATACAGGAGCATGGAAGCATGGCCGTTAGACAAAATAAAACGGTCACGGTTAAACCACGATGGATTGCGGGGATTATAGCGCATGATCTTTGTCCACAGTGTGTAGGCGGCAGGTGCCAGCGCCATAGGAGCACCGGGATGGCCCGAGTTGGCCTTCTGGACTGCATCTATTGAAAGGGTCCGAATGGTATTGATGCAGAGCAGCTCAAGAGCGTCGTTTTGGGGCGATGTGTCAGACACGTTAATTTCCTTATGAATTTTAGGTAAATAGTGGTTTAAAGAGCGATAGTATTTAAGGCTGGAAGTATAGAAGAATGCACCAGATATGTCAAGAAAAAGGGGGTAAGACGGGATGTAACTGATGCTCTAAGCAATGTTTTAAAAACCCGGCATACTAAAATTTTAGTAATTTAGTAAATAATAGTATATAAAAAGAGTTAGTTAATTTTCTAAACCGGAGGAACTTGTGACGGAAAAAAATTCAAGTACAAAAAATATTTTTGGATGGAGGGGCAACATTCTACGAGTTAATCTTACTCAATCAAAGATATGGGTTGAAGATCTTCCGGAAGAATATATGGATAAATACATCGGCGGGGCAGGTATCAATGCCCGGTTGCTGTATGACATTATGAAAGACAATTTACAGACAGATCCCCTTGATCCTGTAAGTCCGCTTATATTCGGCTGCGGGCCTATGGTTGGAACAAAATTTCCTTGTGCCAGCCGATTTACGGTCACTGCTAAAAGTCCGCTGACCGGGATTTTCGGGGATACAAATGCGGGGGGATATTTTCCGGTACGACTCAAGCAGGCAGGTTATGACCATATTGTTATTCAAGGCAGAGCTGAAAAGCCGGTAGCACTTCTGATTGAGAAAGACAACCTGCCGGAGATCGTAGATGCCCGTGACCTATGGGGTCTTGATATTTATGCTGTCGACGAAGCCCTACAGGAAAAATACGGGAGCTGTGAAACAGCCCGTATAGGGTCTGCCGGAGAAAACCTGGTGCGCTATGCAAGCATCCTATCCGGTTCAAAAAGGGTAAGTTCAAATGGCCGCACCGGTATGGGATGTGTGATGGGCTCAAAAAATTTAAAAGCCGTCATTGTAAAAAGTACCGGCACAGTGCCGGTTGCCGATGAGCAGGCAGTTGATGTTTTGGCGAAACGCTATCGCGAAGTGTGGCACAAGGGGCCCGGTACCACACTTAAAAGAGAGTACGGTACGCTCACCTTGATGTCACAGAAAGGAGAAACAGAACGTATTAAGAACGATCAGGAGCATATTACACAAGAGCAGCTTAACGCTTATGACCTTGAAGATTTTAAACAAAATTACAAAACCGGGCAGACCGCATGCTATCGTTGTCCGGTAGCCTGCAGCCAGAAATGGGCAATAAAGCAGGGTCCCTTTAAGGGGGACAGGGGTGACAAGGTTGAATACGGACATATGCTGCACCTGGGTCCTATGCTGGGAATATTTGATTTTTCTGCCATGCTGCATCTCACAGATGTATGTAACCGCATGGGTATGGACTGTATCCAGTTCGGATACAATACTGCCATGGCGATGGAATGTTTTCAGAGGGGTATCATAGGCAGCGAGGAATCCGGGGGCATCACGCTGCAATGGGGTGATGTTCAGGTTGTGGAGAAGCTGATGATGATGACGGCACACAGAGACGGCTTCGGTGATATTTTGGCTGAGGGTGCAACCGGTATGATTGCACGACTGGGACCCGGGACAGAGGTCTGCGGATCGCACATTAAGGGCATGTCTTTTACCTATAGCTGCAGCCATGGAGTGCCTATGAGCCTGGCTTCATCGGTAGCAACCAGAGGGGGTGATCACCTCAAAGGACATCCCTTTGCAGCTATCATAGGCCACGAGGAGATGCTTGAAAAAATGTTCGGCAAGGATTTGCCCGAAGAAATTGCAGACCACACCAGTCCGGTTGCCAAGGGCCGTGTAGTGTGGTGGCAGGAAAACTACAAAATGATTATGGACTGTCTGGGATTATGTTTTTTGCCGGTAATAAATGCAAATGTATGGAGCGATCCTCTTATACTGACAAAAGAGATGGGTGAGATGTATCAGACCATAACAGGACGTGATCCGAAAAACCTGTTTGAATCGGCTGAGCGGGCCTATCAGGTTGAGCGTTGTTATAATGCACTACTGGGAATTACCCGCAAAGATGATGCCTGGCAAGGCAATCTGCGCGGTGGTAAAAACCCCATTAACCATCCGGGTATGCTTGATGAGTATTATTTTTATAGGGGGTGTTCCAGTGACGGGTTGCCTACACTCAAAAGACTTAAAGAAATAGGGTTATCAGATATTGCCGGGGACCTGGCTAAAAATAAAAAACTTGCCGAAGAGGTAGCATGTCCTGATATACGGGAACTGGTAAAGGATTCTCCTGATATTGTCGGGTAACTTTTTTAGGTGATTATTACGTAAGTTTTTTGATTTTTTTCCGCTTGTAGCGGAAAGCATAGTATGACATATGCAGCAATTCGGCGGCACGTTTTTCGTTGCCGCCGGCTTTTTTATATGCTTGGCGTATATAGTGTTTTTCAAGGGCATCCAGGTCAATGCCGTCATTAGGCAAAGATGGAAAATGAGGAGTACTGCCATCCTGTTCAACTGCGTGCTCCAGCGTAACTTTTTGCATGCCGAGGTCTTCAAGGGTTATATTCGGCCCGCTTCCAACGAGAACTCCGCGTTCGATCATATTTTTAAGCTCACGTATGTTGCCTTTCCACTGGTGATTCTCCAGAAATGATTCAGCCTCAGGGGCAATACCGATAAAAGACTTGCCGTGTTTGTTGTTAAACTCAGCCAGAAAATGTCGTGCTATGGGTACGATATCCTCGGGCCGCTCATTCAGCGATGGGATTTCTATTTTAATGACGGCAAGACGGTAATAGAGGTCCTGCCTGAAAAGCTCCTTTTGTACCATCTGTTCAAGGTCCTTATTGGTAGCAGAAACAATACGTGTTGTTAAGGAAAGCTTCTGGGTACCCCCCACCCGGTAGTACTCGCCGTCTTCAAGAAAACGCAGCAGTTTTGCCTGGGCCTGCAGGCTCAAATCAGCAACCTCATCCAGAAACAGTGTGCCGCCGGCAGCCTCTTCAACCAGACCTTTTTTGCCGGCAATTAAGGCGCCGCTGAAAGCACCTTTTTCATATCCGAAAAGTTCACTTTCTATAAGATCCTTTGGTATGGCCGCACAGTTTATTGAAACAAACGGTCCCCTGAAATTGGGGCTGTTATAATGAACCGCCCCGGCAATAAGCTCCTTACCGGTTCCTGTTGCTCCTATTATCAGGACAGGTGTATCGGGGCTTTGAGCTACTTTGTCCACAAACTGCATAACATCCTGAATAACGTTGCTCTCAGCAACAAAACAGGGAATATTTTCCTTAAGAGTCTGCTCCTGAAGGGTCTGTATTTCTTTGCGCAGCTTAATAGTGTCCAGGGCTCTGGTAATACTGTGCTTGAGGGAATCCATGTGCAGGGGTTTGACAATGTAATCGTGTGCACCGGATTTCATAGCGGCAAGCACAGTGTCAATGTCCTCATAGGCCGTTGCCATAATGACAAGTATGTTAGGGTTACGCTTTTTGATCTCCTGGAGTGCTTCAATGCCGCTCATTCCCGGCAGTCCAATGTCAAGCAGCACCAGATCAGGTACATCAGTGTCAATTTCAACAAGAGCAGCCTCTGCAGAGTCAAAAGCCTTAACGCGGTACTGTTTTCTCAAGCCAAAGGTTACTCCGTCCCTGATGCTTTTTTCATCATCAACAATATAAATAAAATAGTCTATCATGGCCTGTATTATCCTTTATAGGCAGAGGGAATTCTTATAATAAATTCAGCACCGCCCCATTGTGAACCGGTAATAGAAATACTACCCCGGTGGTCGGTGATGATACGCTGACAAATACTCAGTCCGATCCCTGAGCCGTCTTTTTTAGTGGTATAGAAAGGATCAAATATTTTTTCTCTGTTTGCAGCAATAATTCCAGGACCCGAATCGGCAACATGGATGGTTACGGACCCGTTTTCCAAGGCTGTGCTTACCGCAATGATTCTTTCTCCCGCTCTATTTTTTAAGGCTTCAGCGGCATTGTTTATAAGGTTTAATATGACCTGTTCCATCTGCTGCAGATCAATCTTTATAGTCGGCAGATCCTCCGCTAAATCGGTATGTATGGATATTTTGGATTTCCGCAGGGTAACATGCGCAAGCATTAAGGCCTCATTAACGGCCACATTGATGTTGGCCGGCTTAAACCTGGGTGTCCCCGGTCTGGTAAAATCAAGTACCCGTTTAATGACCGTTTCTATTTTGCCTGCAGCAGCCTGGGCCTGGCTAATGAGGGTCTTAATATCTTCAGTGCTTTCGGGGTCCTGAAAATTTTCACGTATACCGTCAAGAAACATATTGACTCCGGAAAGGGGATTGCGAATTTCGTGGGCAATGCCCGCGGCCACATGGCCCAGAGAAATCATCCTGTCCTTGGCTTCCAGGAGGTTTTCCAGTTCTCGGGTCCTGGTAACGTCCATCATATTCACAAGAATAGCCTTTTGACCCATATATTCTATAAGATTTGCACGGCAGTGTGCCCAGCGTACTGCACCGCTTTTGTGTCCGTCAGTTGATGAATAAAAACGGTAATCTGTGTCGGCTTTTTGCACTTCCCCGGAAAGCAGGCTTTCATAAAATATTTTAACCTTTTCAACATCATCAGGATGTACTCTTTGAAAGTTGGTAATGGTAAAACCCTCGGGCAGCGGGCCGAAAAGGCGTTCCTGTTCCGGATTGCGGTAAACAATCCGCTCATTTTGCACAATAAAAATACCTGTATGTGAGTTTTCAACCAGGCTGCGAAAACGTTCTTCGCTTTCCTCCAGTACATGCAGTGCCTGTTGCTGATCGGTTATATCAAGCAATGATCCTACACTGCTTCTGCTGCCCGGAATCACAGCAGTGGTGAAAGAAACAGTTCGGATATGGCCCTTCCAGGTAACAAAACTAAATTCAAAGCTGTGAGGTGCGGATGCGGTGTTGAACATGCTCGCAGAGCAATAACTTTTTAAGCCCTCGCTGTCTTTGCCGGAAGCAAAATCGGAAAAAATACTTTTACCCTCTATATCAGCCTTGGTATAGCCGGAGAGTTTTTCAAATTCACTGTTTGCGAGCATGACAACCAGGTCCTCATTGAGAATAACCGTAGCAGTTCCCGTGTTTTCAAAAATAATGCGGTATTTTTCCTCGGAGGCCCGTAGGGCATTTTCTGTTTCGGCACGTTGCCTCTCGGTCTGGAGGTTCTGCACCGTTAAAAAAATCAAGAGTAATGCAATGACTGCCACAATGGCAAGGGATATAAGGACGACATTTCGGTTTATAGAGGCCATTTCCAAAGCAACATCTTCTATGTAAATACCTGTGCCGATTATCCAGCCCCACGGTGCAAAGCCCTTCACGTAGGATATTTTAGGTACTATGCGATTTTGGTCATCTTTCCACTGCCACATATATTCAATGTAGCCCGCGCCGGACTTTTTAACAACGTTAACAAATTCTATAAAGACTTGTTTGCCGTTCGGATCTGTATAATTGCTTAAATCTTTGCCGTTCAAATCACTTCGGTAGGGGTGGATTACCATACGCGGATGCATGTCATTAATCCAGAAATAATCTTTCATCTGCTGCCCGTAATGCAGGTTTCTGATCTGCTCAACCGCCAGACGCTGAGCTTCTTGACGGGTAAGCAGGCCCCGGCGTTCGTCATATTCGAATTTAGCAAGGATATTCCAGGCAGAATTAGTCAATTCTCTGATCATCTCACGCTTGTGATCAAGACTGATTTTCTCAATGACCGGTATGATGATGATAAAAATTGAGGAGATAAAAAGTACTATAGTGAGCACGGTCGGGAGGATTACCCGAACCAGAAAAGACTTCCATTGCACAGATAAACTTTGCATCATTGTATAGATCGTAAGCTGCCTTTGCCCAAAAAGAGTTAAGACGGTATAGGGAGTATAAGCATACTGTATATAAGATATTAAAAAAGCACATTACATTTTTTATACTAATGATTTTTTCACCATTTGTCAATGATGTATTTGGCCATTTGGCCAAATATTGGGGTTGGTAACGGGTTGTTGATGATAAAAATAAATAAAATAAAAAAACAAAACATATTAATTTATTAAAATAACTTAATGGCACCATTACTGCAATTATCTGTTTACAAAACTGTGACACCAAAAGCCGAATTACATAAGCGGGACCAACACAGCCAATTGATTCGGCCCTGTACAATAACCAAACTTATGATGAGGAGGTAAAACAATAATGGAATATGCTCAACAAGAGGCCTATGAAAGAGCGGAAATGATTAATGCCTTGGACAATCACCTGAAACAGACAACAGATGCAAAAGTTATCAGCTTAGCAGAGGTTCTTTTAAAACAGCAGGAAGCCCGCCGGGCTGTACAGATTGAGGATACGACCTCAAATCCGGCACCCCTGGGACTGCTGGGGTTCGGCATGACAACCATACTGCTTAACATTCACAATGCCGGTTATACGGCCCTTGATACCATGATTTTGGGAATGGGTATTTTTTACGGCGGTTTGGCCCAGATCATTGCCGGCATCATGGAATGGAAAAAGAAAAATACCTTTGGAACGACAGCTTTTACTTCATACGGACTGTTCTGGCTGACACTGGTCGGCCTGCTGGTTCTGCCGAAATTCGGTATCGGAGATGCACCTACAGCCCATGCCATGGGAACCTATCTGTTTATGTGGGGGCTGCTCACAGCGTTTTTATTTATCGGCACTTTCAAGATGAACCGGGTCCTGCAGCTTGTATTCTTTACCCTGACCGCGCTTTTCTTTATGCTGGCTACGGCCGATTTTACGGGCGTTGCCATGATAAAAACAGTAGCCGGATACGAAGGCATAGTTTGCGGACTGTTAGCCTGTTATGCCGCGCTTGCTCAGGTTTTAAATGAAGTGTTCGGCAAGGATATCTTCCCCCTTGGTCCCGTGAAATAGTACCCTCCTGTTTCATGTGAGAAAAAAGGGCGGGTATGCAAATTCCGCCCTTTTTTCTTTGCGTGCACTCAAGTACTCAGAAGCATTTTATTCCATTTGACATATTGCTGTTAAGCAAGTATATTCTCTGCCTCTTAAGCACTACTATATTTACTGATACACCGACGGTATTATGAGTTCCTGCAAACACGAAATTCTAACCCTGGTGCAGATCAAAAATAACAAACTGCGCTGCAGACACTGCCATCTTACTATCAGCGCAGATGAGCTTAGCAACGGCTGCTGTCCGGAATGTCTTGATGTGCATAAAGTGAGGCGCAGAGATTTTGATGAAATTGTAGAAGTCGGCAAAGATACCATCCGCTATTGCTGCGAGCGCTGTGGAATGGTGGTGGATTGCTAGCAGATGATAAACTGCCTTTTTATTGTGAAGCTCTTCTCGCAACCCAGGAGCGCTGTTCGGGCTTATTGGTACGGTATCCCGGGGTTAGCTCACAGAAGGGGTACTGGTTTTTGCGGCACTCACTACCGCTGCGGCGATCAATTCTGGAACGCACTGTAAAAACTCCATATTTTTGATCTTTACCTATTCTATTCATTATTAAACGCCATTTTTGTACCTCAAAAACAGCAAAACCTTTTTATGACAAATGCAATGTAATGGTTTGAGTATAAAATTCAATGATTAAAAAACATGCATATATTCTCAAAATAAGATAAAATTTTAAAGTATATTTTTTTGAAGAAAAAATGAAAGGAGTTACCTAAAATGCTTATAGGATTTAACGGCAGTCCAAAACCGCACAGCAATCTTCGCAGAATAATTGAGATGGTGTTACAGGAATCCGGCCAAGAATACCGGATATATGATCTGGCACAGATGAATATAAAACCATGCACAGGATGTGTTCAGTGTGCCAAAGATAATCGCTGCGTAGTGAAAGATGATATGTTTGCTCTCTATGATGAAATCATTGCCTCAGACGGGATTGTTGTCGGGGCCGTAGTCTATTTTAAAAAGGCCAATGGTTTCACACATAATTTTCTTGAGCGTCTTTTTCCATTACGGCATGTCGAACCCCGGACTATGGGAAAGCCTGCCGTAGCAGTAGCCGTTGGTGGAAATGAAGCGGAGGAAGTGGCAGAAGAAATAACCTATCAGTTAAGCAGCTATTTTAATTTTAATGTAGTGGACAGCCTGTTTTACAATTCCATGACACCTCCGTGTTTTATATGCGGCTATGGAACTACCTGCCGGTATGGCGGGCCGGCACGTTGGATGTCCCCCGAAGAATTTGAAAACCTTAATGAGATCACACCGGACATGTTTCAGCGATTTGAAACAGACAGTGAACTTGTAGAAAGAGTAAAGGCAATAGGTGAAAAACTGAGGGGGGTAACCCAGTAAGTCAGTTATCTCTATTCCTGAATACCAGGGTGATCAGCGGCGGTCCTTAACATGTAGCGTAGATAAAATGTACAAAACAACAGGCTGCAATTAGAGCATTTCGTAAAAAAGTGTAGCCTTACAGTTGAGGCAGCACAGGCTATAGAAAAAAGGGCAATGCTCTAGGTCTGGTTATTAACAGCGTGAGGTATGTTTGTATCGGGCCGTTTATTCTTCATAGCTTTATCAACACCGGCAAGGATATCCGGAATTTGAGGCAGAACGTATTTTTCCATCACCGGACTGAAAGGCATGGGGACATCCTTGGCGGCAACTCTCACAACCGGACCTCTGAGATATTCAAACAGATCTTCGTTAATGCGTGCGGCCAGTTCTGCACCAAACCCTCCGGTAAGACATGCTTCGTGAACAACTATGGCATGTTGTGTTTTTTTGACTGATTGGGCAATCAGCTCAAAGTCAAGAGGGCACAGGGTTCTCAGATCAATGATTTCAGCATCAATGCCATTTTGTACGAGGGCCCTGGAAGCTTCCATACATTCATAGGTCATACGTGAATAGGTCAATATGGTGATGTCCTTTCCGGGACGTTTTATCGCAGCTTTTCCAAGGGGAATAACATATTCTTCCTCAGTAACGGGACCGGTCCAGTTAAACAGACGCTTATGTTGAAAAAAGACAACAGGATCATCATCACGGATGGCCGCTTTAATAAGTCCTTTAACATCAGCAGGTTCATATGGCGCTACGACTTTAAGTCCGGGTGTATGAATAATCCAGCTCTCCAGACACTGAGAATGCTGGGCCGCCGCGCTAATGCCACCACCGTCAGGTGCCCACAGTACCAGGGGAAGCGTGGCCTGACCTCCGAACATATATCTTATTTTGGCCATTTGATTAACGATTTCGTCCATAGCGGTAGTAACAAAGTCGGCAAAGTGCATATCTATAAAAGGACGCATTCCTGTCAGGGCGGCACCAACTCCGGCCCCGACGATGCTGGTTTCCGAAATGGGTGTATCGATGAGACGGTCGGGAAATTTTTTGGAAAGGCCCCTGAACTGGCCAAAAATACCGCCCTGGGCGGTTAAATCTTCACCAATTATAAAAATAGTCTCATCCTGTTCCATTTCTTCCATCAGCGCTTCAGCCATGGCCAGTGAACAGGACAGGTCTCTGACTCCCATAGTGTGAATCTCCTTAGGGGTTGGTAAATAAATCCTTAAGTGCGTCTTCCGGTTTGGGCAGCGGTGAATCCAGACCGTATTGGGCGGCTTCATCAATAAATGTTTTAGTCTCAGCCCAGATTGCTGCTACAGCTTTTTTTGTCAAGACGCCTTCTTCGATAAGCACTGTTTGAAACCGGTCAATGGGATCACGATGCATCCTGTAATGCTGAATTTCATCCTGAGTGCGATACTTTTGACGATCCCCTTCAAAATGGCCTTTATACCGAAAGGTCTCGTTTTCAACAATGGTCGGACCTCTTCCGCTGCGGGCGCGTTCAACTGCTTCCTGGACAGCTTCAAGAACCTTCAGGACATTACTGCCATCCGTAATAAAACCGGGGATACCGTAGGCATGGGCCCGGTTAGCAACGGAGCCGCCCGCAACCATTTTTTCCGCAGGAGAAGTAGAAGCCCACTGATTGTTTTCACATACAAAGACAATAGGAAGTTTAAAAACAGCTGCCATGTTGACGGCTTCGTGAAAAGTACCACGGTTAGAGGCTCCATCACCAAAAAAAACCATTCCAACCTGATCGGTGTTGCGCAGTTTGATAGAAAACCCGGCACCCGTCATGATGGGGAACCCGCCGCCCACGACGCCGTTGGCACCGAGAATGCCTTTAGAAAAATCCGCAATATGCATGGAGCCGCCTTTGCCCTTGCAATAGCCCGTTGTTTTGCCGAAGCATTCAGCAAACATATATTTGGGTTCAGCCCCTTTGGCAAGAATATGGGCGTGTCCGCGATGGGTTGAGATAATATAATCATCGGGTCGCAGGGCCGCACAGCTGCCTACGGTTGAGGCCTCCTGTCCGATGGACAGGTGGACAAATCCGGGAATAAGCTCCTGATGGTACAGTGCTTCAGTCTTTTCCTCAAAAACGCGAATCAACACCATTTTTTTTAAAAGGGATATTTTTTTATCTGTGCTAATCTTCACGTTTTCCTCTCTTCGAAAAAAATGTCAAACCTGATTTGCTTCAGATGTTGAGAATGTTCTTACTCTTTTTATTTTCCTTAATAACCGCATTCCGATTCCTTAGGAAAATTATATAGTATAAGTGAAGATTACTTTTGTGTCAATAAATAACATAAAATTCAATCATAATTGCAATAACGAATACTAGAAAAACTCTTTTATTGTTCGGCAAACGTGTTTTGATGGAGCGATCCGATTTTTTAGACGCATTTCATGTTAAAGCTGCGCTGAACCGTAAAAAAAATCTGCCGATACCCCAAAATCTCCGGCAGAATGTAATTAAGCAGTATGACAGGGCAATCCAAAATGTTGATGAAGGCATCGGTGACTTATTAGATCACCTTGTTGAATTGGGTCTGTATGATAATACGATTATTGTTTTAACCTCTGACCATGGGGAATATTTCGGGGAACATGGTTATATTGAGCATGGAAAAGATGTATATCAGGCAGCAGTTGCGGTGCCGCTTATCATAAAGAAGCCTTTTCAGAATAGCGGTGAGCTTAATGAAAGCATTGTTTCATCATCCGATGTTCCTCATATAATTTTTTCACTGCTGCCGCAAAAAATAGACAAACAATTACTGGCAGAATTTTCCTATATACCCGACAACCACCTTATAATCAGCGAAAATTACTATCCGCCCAATGTGAGCACAATTCCGGAAGGCATAGATAGGATACGTACCGCCGTCTATGATATGCCGTTCAAGTACATCCATTCATCAAAAGGCGACCATGAATTGTACAACATTGTTGACGACCCGGATGAATCACATAATATTATTGCACAACATCCGGAAATTGCTGCAAAAATTGTCGCCAAACTCCAACAGTTTCAAAACACATCCGACCGCAAAGAAAAAAAACACGAGTTCCCGGTACTTGATGATTACTATGACAAACTCAGGGCACTGAGGTATATGACCGAGTAGCTGGGGGAGATTGCCCGGCCCGGATGTCATACCACCGGGCATGCCTGCTCAGACACCACGGAGGTTTCCTGGGGCAGTATTAATTAGAGACTGTGGGGGTGTTGAAAAAGTTCTTTTAAGGGGGCTGTTCAAAAATGTCCAGATACAAGGCGTGCGAAATCATGAGGAATGAGGCGTACTTTACCGTACGTCGCAGTGACGAATGATGAGCACAACGCAGTAGCTGGGGG
>JANQFE010000097.1 GCA_028278025.1 Thermodesulfobacteriota bacterium
CTGGGGGCAGTTGTCAGTGTCAGCGCATATGCCGTCAGCGTCCTCGTCATTGTCCTGATCATAGGGGCAGCTGTCACAGGGATCACCCTGGCCGTCCCCGTCGCTGTCGGTTTGATCAGTATCAGCAAGTTCAGGGCAGTTGTCGCATACATTGCCGATATTGTCTCCGTCACTATCAGCCTGATCAGGGTTATATACTTCAGGGCAGTTATCATCATTGTTTAAGATTTCATCATTATCACTGTCAAGAATACATTCATAGGCGCCAATATCATAGTATGGGAAAAGACCTCCGCCACTATTGGACATGTCTGGGTCATCATGTCTTTGGTTTTTTTCGAAGTCTAGATCAGGCGCATCATCGCTAGTGCCTGCATCAATGCAGGGTGAGCCTTCCTGCAGATGATAATCATCTGTGCCGACAAAAAGAGGATCTTCGCGAATATTTCCATCATTTCCGGCAAAACCCTTTTGATCAATATTACAGTATGTCACTGCAGCTGTTTCTGTTCCAATAAACTTGAAGAGTTCCGGACTGCCACCGCCGTCATTATCCCAGAGGATACAGTTAGTGATGGTAGGCAAAGAACTTGAATACAGGATACCGCCTCCAAGCTGGGCACGGTTATTGGAGAAAGTACAGTTTGTAATGGTTGGTCTGGAATCATAGATGCCCATTGCACCACCCCACAATTCCGAGCTGTTTTTTGAGAAGATGCAGGTGGTAATCTCCGGAGAGGCGGATTCAATATGCACTGCGCTGTTTTCAGAGAATTTACAGTTGCTAACAGTTGGTGAAGAGTTGACAATGAACATTCCACCACCTTTGGAATCCTCCGAATCAACAGAGTCATCATGTGCATTACCCTTCATAATGATGAAACCATCGATGGTGGCATCAGCGCTTATGTAAAAGCAGTGATATACCGCATTTTGTTGATCATCCGGTCCGGTTACTATAGTTGGGTTAGTATTCCAATCCCGCTGGTCCTTGTTGGTTTCAGTACCGTTAAAGCCCCCATATAATAAAACAGCTTTGTCGACAGTTATATTTAGAGAGAGGGTGTATGTACCCTTTTTAACCCATATCTCATCGCTGGTTGCGGCAGCATCTATGGCTTCCTGAATAGTGTTAAGAGTATTTTCCCATTCGGAACCATCACCAGTACCGGCAGGGTCAACATACCAGACTCTGGCATGCGAACAATGTGTGGATAAACAGAAGAATGAGATGAAAAGTGCTGCGAAAAAAAAATTTTTTCGTCCATCATTTGTCTTCCTCTTTTGAAACCCGAAAGTTTACCGGCAATAAAAAATCGTACACCATATAGAGTCTTTATTGGCAAACGCCGACATAACGTCCACTGATACGGCTGTTGATGGTCATTTTCTGCTGGCCGGGATTTTGCATGTTCATTTTGATAGTTCCCTCACAGGTAGTATCCTGGTAAGTGATCGTTCCGGTGCCATCCATGGTACTTCCCTTACTTGTGCACTGCACAACCCACGATACTGTATTACCTTTAATCTGTGTGTTTGAAATTTTGCATTCCTGGCCCTGGGTATTTTTCCGGGGGACAAAGTTTTTTTTAGACAGGCACTGCGTACTCTTTACCGGGGGGATGTTTACCGGCATCCCCGGCATCTCTGTTGTGGTAGTAATTTCCCACAAGCCTTCCTGCATGGCAGGTCCGGAACCGGCAAGTGCAAGCGAAGTAATAAAAACGATCATCAGTAAAGTCGAGATGCTTTTTGGTAACATAATTGTTCCTCCTGCTCTTATGTTAAAATTCATCTGCACACGATCCCAGAATAATTATATAGAGATAAAAAACAGCCACATAAAATTTTTTCACGATTATTTTCCTGGCCGGTAACCTTTGTTTTTCTATTGTATGATCCATATATAAATTAATACGTGTTGCATTTCACCCGGATTTAAAACCTACCCGAATTCCCGGCTTAGCCTGCGCAGTTCTTCCCGTTCTTTTTCAATGACATATTGAATTATTATTTCTCGTTGGGGGGTATCAAGATCCGCAAACTCAACACCGCAAAGATAGTAGACTGGGTTACCGTCTATTAAAACGGGAGGATCATTTTGCCTATGTGCATGGACAATTGCAGCACACTCAATCGTGGGAAAGCCCGGAAGAGGTATGGAAACGGGTTTAAGTTTTCTGTTCCGCCAAAATACAGATTTTGTCTGGTTTGTATAAAAACCTACTCCGCCAGCGCTGATATTGGCAATTTTTGCCGAGGTTTGCTGCCCATCCAGAAAAAAATGTATGTAAATCGGTTTATTAACCGGGGGATCAATCCTAAAATAGCTTCTTTTTTGATCCCTTTTAATAAATTGCGGAAATGTGATTCTCAAGGCCGGATAATTTTGCATTTCTTCTTTGTTTAGATAATTGACATCAAACGTATAAGGAATATGGGAGCCTTCTATTGCAGTTTCTCTAAGCGTAAAATCGATTCGTAAAAAATTCGTATCGGTAATTAACTCATTGCCTTCCGGGGGAAAAAGGGCATCTATCAACAGGGTTGAAGACTGTATGCTCAGTAGTGTTGACAAAAATGATCTTCTTCTACCGTTGAGACGTACTTTTAGATACACCTTCTGGCTGATTACTGTTTTGAGGATCGTGCTGATTTCTGAGCGATTTTCAATCCGCTCGACCCACCCTATTTTCACGTTTCTTCTGAGCAGGGTTTGCAGTCTGTAGATCAAATAGGCAGCTATAAAAACCAACAGCAGAACAAAAAAAAGTTTTTTAAAAAAAAGAACTGCTATGGTGCCATAGGTTTCCATTGGATGCCCCTTGCATCTTTTGTATATAGGCAGGTCTTAAGCTGTCAGTAATAATTATAATGTTTTTCAAATCATATCAATATATAATTATCCGCAAGTTTTAAATCCTGCAGGCTAGTTCTTGACACATGGGAGTATTCATCCTATACTGCTCACGTTTATAACGCATTTTAAACTGTTTTTCAGGAGGGTGGTATGCAAAAAACAGCTTTATTTGTGTTGGCAGTTTTGTTTAGTTGTATTATCCGGATCGCAGTACCGGTCGTTGAATCCAGGACACTGCCGGAAGAGTGTGAAGATTTGGATGATCCGGCGCTTTCCGGCCAGTATGAGATCAGCTTTTTTGAGTACGGCCACAAAGAAGATCAGGATGCACGCACAACCGACATATCCCCCTACTTTAATTCTCCCCAGTCTTACGTACGCTTTGTTCGCCGTATTCACATGGACAGCGTACCGCTCCATGGGGTGGGCTACATTCCCAAGGGCAAGGGACCTTTTCCGTTGGTCCTTATTGTGCACGGCAACCATAGTCCCCGGGAGCTTTCATATCCGGGTTATGATTACCTGACTTCGCATCTGGCAACCCATGGTATGATTGCGGTCTCCATCGAAGAAGATTTCCTCAACGGGTCTGTGTCCGGGGAAATGGATGCCCGCGCAATTGTACTTCTGCGGCATCTGCAGCTGTTTCGCGAATGGAACCAGGACCAGTCGCATCAATTGTATGGCCGGGTGAATATGGCAAGCATCGGCCTGGCAGGCCATTCGCGCGGTGGCGAAGCTGTTGGTGCAGCATGGTTTTTCAACACCCATAAACATGATCCCTATGATGAACTGCATGATTTTAATTTCACCCTGCGTTCCCTTTTTGCTATTGCACCGGTTGATGGACAGATTTCGCCCAAAGGCTCTGTGCACATAACCCTGGAGGATGTTGATTATTTCATCATGCACGGCTCCCATGACGGTGATGTGGATGATTTTCAGGGTATGCAGATGTATGACCGGGCATTGCCCGTGAACAGGCCGGGGAGTGGTGAAAAAGGCATGCTTTTTGTACAAGGTGCAAACCACAGCCAGTGGAATGAAGTGTGGGCCCAGGGTGATGATCCCCGGGCGGTACAATCAGATATAGCCTTGATTACGGCTGCCGACCAGCAGCAGGTTGGTTTGAACTTCATTACGGCATGGTTTGCCTGGACCCTGCAGGAACACTCCTGCTACCGACTGATGGCTTCGGGAGAACTGCTGTTTAACTCTTTTCCCCAAGCCGTGGTGGCAAACCGTCAGTATCAGGCCGGCGAGCGCTTGTTTATTGATCACTATGAGGAGGATTCAAATAAAAACAGTGCCTCCCTGACAGATGGTATTAATAATGGTGTTGGCCTGGCAGAATGGTTTGACGATGAACTGATTCCCGGCAAGACCCATGCCGTTTTTACGGCCTGGGACACTGAAGGGGCCTATTATCGTGTTGATCTGCCACCGGAAGTACTGGATGGGGCGGATGAGTTTGACATGCTGGCTTTCCGGGTGGGCCAGATATATGAGCCGGAAGATGTATTTAATGTCTACGGTCAGGCCCAGGATTTTTTGGTAAGGCTGGTGGTTGATGGTACCGAAACGGAGGCATTACCCATATTACAATACCGTCCCCTTGTTTCCCCGGCACGCGTAAGGGTTTGCTCTGCCGCAGGCTGTTTATTTCGATCAAGTGATGTATCAAAAACAATCCAGGATACCGTGCGCATACCACTTGAAGATTTTAATCCGTCACAGCAGATCAGGCCCGCTGAGATTGAAGCGGTTATTTTTGAATTTGCCCAAAGTCCTTCAGGGTTTATTGCAATTGATGAGATTCAGTTTACCAAACAGTAAAAAGGAGAATTTTTATGAGATTGCCCATTTTCACTTTCATAGCCGTATGTGTGATGATAAGTGTTACTGCTGCCGGTGAAGATGTTAGCGAACAGGCTGTACTCACCTCTTATGATGTTTCCCTGGTCAACCTTGATAAAGAAATCAGCCGTGTGATACACGGTAAACCGTCCAGCATTACACAGGCTTATCTGGTGCGGCTTCATGGCCGGTTCCCTGCTATGGGTGCCCGGCTGATGCAGCTGTATATCGGCAATGAGCTGATTGAAGAATACGGCGGCATGCCCTCAGGCATATATTTTATGGTTTATGATCCGGAGTATTTACAAGCCCTTTCCGGTAAGCCATTCGGCTATTGTATGGGAAAGGGACCCATCCGGTTTTTAGGAAAAGTTTTTTCACCGGAAACATTCCAACCTTTTGCTGTTCAATCAGAATTCAGCGCTCTCAGCAAGTGATAGGCATTTCCTGTGCTTCGGAACCCTGCTTTTAATCGTTCGACAAGAGAAATATGGAAAAAGTTGGTGCGTGTGCTGGTTATCTAATCCACATTATTCAGGACTATTAGCGGCTGGCCTGTGGCGTCGGGCTGCTTGCTACAGGCTATGTGCTCGCAAAAACGGCTGCTTTCTTGATTACCGGACATCGCTCGCACCGCCTTTGCAGCCCAGCCCGATGCCACAAAGGTTTTTTTGTAGTACACATCAGGGGATAGTGTGTTCACTACATGCTGATGACTAATGCGGGCTAATAGTATGATTGCCAAGTGAGGATTATCGTAGGCTGCAGAATGTTTTAAATATAGGATCCCAGGCTGGTGCGGGCCCGGCGGGACAGTCTGACAGCATCAAGAATAACGAAATAACCGTTTTGCATATCGATCAGGCTGTTTTCACGAAACTGCCGAAGCTGTTTATTAACACTTTCCCGGGTAGCACCAATCATGGCTGCCAGCTCTTTCTGGGTAACCCGTACATTGATTCTAAGCATGTTGCCCTCATTAACCCCAAACTGCCTGGCAAGGGCTAAAATTTTACGAGCTACACGCGAGGTAATATCCAGAAAATATGCTTCCCCCAATAGATCGTCAGTATTTCTGAGTCGCCGGGTTAAGAGTTCAAAAACCCGCTGGACAGCATCAAAACGCGTTGAGAGAAACTTGAGAAAATCGTGCCTGCTTAGGGTTAAAACCTCAATATTTTCAAGAGCCTCCACTGTAGCTGAACGCTCTTTACCGTCAATAAAGGATAGTTCACCAATAACCTCTCCGGCGGTTAGCAGGGCCAGAATTACTTCTTCTCCCTGGGGAGAGGGCAGCACTACCTTGACACTACCTTTTTTAATAATATACAGATTGCTGCCTTCATCACCTTTATGAAAAAGCACCTGCCCCCTGACAAAACGTCTTGTGGTGAGGCATTTCTTCAGTGATTCCAGATCGTTCGGGGTAAGGTCTGCAAAAAGAGGTATTTCTTTCAAAATATCCGTTACAGACATATGTAGACTCGCAGTGATTAATAGATGTCGGTTTTCTTCCCAAAGACTGCATTGGTACCAGAATACCACTACCCCTCTATCTTCCCAATATTTTTTCAAATTGTCCACAGGAAATTTACCTGAAAAGTCCCTTTTGTATTGTGACATATTTCACATGCTCCAGGTGTTCAGATTCATATGAAAAGGTATGTTAATACTCTATAAAGTATTTAGAGTATGAAAATTTTAAACGTTTATGGATTTTCTATCTTGTTGCAGATAGGACGTAATGAGAAAAAGGTGACGCCATGAGTATTATTTATGCCCGCAGAGAGTTTGCCGCTCTGTTTGAACGAGAGCGCAGACGCTCAGACCGAAATGAGTGTGAATTTGCCGTTATTACTTTTGAAATACCCCACTGCGCTCATTGTGAACAGGTTAAACAAAAATTAGCCGGCACATTACAGAAACGTATCCGGTGTTCTGATGTGCTTGGCTGGATAGACGAACAGCACCTGGGTGTCATTCTTCCGGACACTTCAGCTAAAGGTGCCCGTAAGCTGGCCCGTGATGTTTGTAATGCCGTTTTATCCGAGACAGCAGTTTTGCAATACACAATTTTTGTCTATCCAAGCCACTGGGACAATAATCGAGATCCGCTCCAAAACTCTACTACCGGTTCATCCCGGAACATGCCCGACGGGCAGGCCAACCATATTTTAAAAAAATTGGAACCCAGGCCTCCTCAGCCGATACCCCTGTGGAAAAGGATTATGGACATAGTCATTGCCTGCTGCGCACTTTTGTTGCTTCTTCCTCTTTTCCTCCTTATAGGGGTATGTATAAAAGTTGTGTCTCCTGGGCCGGTTGTTTTTAAACAGGAGCGGGTTGGATATCGTGGTGAGCTTTTTTATTGCTGGAAGTTTCGCACTATGCATGTCAATGCAGATACTGCTGCACACCAAAATCATGTAACCCACTGTATCAATCATGACATCTCAATGGATAAACTTGATGATTGTGATCAACGTATTGTTCCGTTTGGAAAAATCCTGCGCAAAACCGGACTTGATGAATTGCCCCAGCTTATAAATATCATTCGGGGAGAAATGAGCCTGACAGGGCCCCGGCCCTGTATTCCTTACGAAGCCCGTCTTTACCGGCCGTGGCAACTCAGGCGTTTTGACACGCTGCCCGGGCTTACGGGCCTCTGGCAAGTAAACGGCAAGAACAGGACGACATTTAATGAAATGATGCGCTATGACGTAAGCTATACCAGGAAACGGTCAATCGGCCTTGATTTAAAGATACTGCTTAAAACAGTTCCGGCTGTCATCACCCAGGCAACGGATAAAAAGGAAAAAGCACCGCAAGCACATGCTGCAACAGATCACGTGGTATAACCACTCAGAGCGTAATATACAGTGCTACATGACGGTTGACAGGAAATTATACATTTAAAAAAAATACCTGCCGTCTTTTTCCCTTGACAGATAATCTAAGCGGGCGCTGAGGGCGTGTTGAAAAAGTTCTTTTAAGGGGGCTGTTCAAAATGTCCAGATACAAGGCGTGCGAAATCATGAGGAATGAGGCGTACTTTACCGTACGTCGCAGTGACGAATGATGAGCACAACGCAGTAGCTGGGGG
>JANQFE010000147.1 GCA_028278025.1 Thermodesulfobacteriota bacterium
GGAAAAAGCTTAAAGCTGTCATCACGGCCCGTGCTCACACCGCCCTAGCGTCTCAAACCAAAGGTGGCGAACGGATGAAAGCACAATTTTAATTGTCCGCAAGTCCTAGAGCATTTTGCAAAAAAACGTAGCCGTACAGGTGAGGCTGCTGCGGTTCGGCTGCCAGAGGCGGGGATACTAGATATTGCAGATACTGGGCCATGGATACTGATTACTAAACACTCATTTTAAAGGGTGCCAAACGTGGTTGTCAAAAACATTTAGTAGGGGGAAGTGATGAACAAACAACAGATTGAGAAGACCCTCAAAGATGATCTTGGTATAGAAAAGGAAATCATAGCGCTTAAGCCGTTAAAGGATATCCCTGCAGATATACCCCGGTATGAGGGAATGGCTGCACCCGGTCTTTGTACCATGATCGGTGAGGTGCTTAACGATAAAAGCATCTCATATTCAGTCCGGGAGCATCATCAGTGTTATGAAGGGCTGATTGCAACCGGAGTGTGCGATGTATCGCGTGATGAATACCGAGAAGCGGTGGAGCTGTGGATTGATACCTGCCCCTATCACAGGGACATGGACACGGCCATGGAATTTTATGAAAAATGCATCACAACAATCAAGGTCCCGCCCGTTGAAAACAAGTGCCTTGTTGTCGGCCCCTTAGGTAAAGTCGACGACCCTGATCTGGTGATCGTTTTTTGCACGCCGGCACAGTCAGAGGTTTTTAACCGGGCCCAGTCCTATCTGGGTAATATGGTTACCAGTTATGGCGGCAATGGCGGCTGTATCTTTAATATTCGCGGTCCGTTTTTGACCAGGCAGCCCACTTACTCCACCAGTGATTTTCCGTGGAGGACCTTCGTGGGTCTCAACGATAATGAAATGACGGTTACCTATCCTTATGAACGGCTGGTGGAGGCAGCACCGCTCATCAAGCCGATAACCGAGTATATCGGCAACTTAAAGAGTATGTTTTACGGAGAATAAATGAAATCGTGTTAATTAAAAAAACAGCGTTTAGGAAGTGAAAGGAAAAAAATATGAGACTACAAGATAAAATTGCACTCATTACCGGTGCTGCGGGAGATATAGGCAGAACCACCGCGGTACGCTTTGCAGAAGAGGGGGCCGTGGTCATAGTAAGTGATATTAACGCAGAAGGCTGTGCACAGACGCTTAAAGCGGTAGAGGGCAAAGGCGGCAAAGGTTCCATAATAAAGGCAGATGTTACCAAAGAGGATGATATTATAAACATGTTTGCCGGGGTACAAGAGAATTACGGCCGCCTGGATATCCTGGCCAATATTGCCGGGGGTGATTTTGAACCTATGATTACCGTAGATGATATCAGCTACGAGAAGATGAGCTATAATATTGATGTTAATCTAAAATCCTGTATCCTGTGCTGCCGTGAAGCTGCTAAAATCATGATGGAGCAACGGTATGGTAAAATAATTAATATGAGTTCGCTTGTACACAGGGGGAGCCCTATGCAGTTTTCCTATTCGGCGGCCAAAGGCGGTGTTTTTGCCTTTAACCGAACGATGGCTATGGCGCTGGGCATGTATAATATTAACGTAAATGCCCTTGCCCCGGCACTGGTTGAGGTTAGTGTTATTAAAGATGCCGTAGGTTCTGAAATGTGGGAAGCTCTCAGTCAGGACTGTGCCGAGCGATATCCCCTTGGACGGGTGGCGCAGCCCATTGATGTTGCCAACTGCGCCCTTTTTCTGGCTTCTGATGAATCATCGTTTATTACCGGCCAGATTATAGAAATATCGGGGGGGGCGAGGCTGTAAGCTGGATACTGGTTGCTAGTTACTGGATGCTGGATTTCTAAAAAATAGACGATATCATTTAACAAGCAACAAGCAACTTTTTTTAGACAGGAGTATCACTTATGGAAAAGATATATGGCTGGACCGGAACGTTACTGTGCATTGAGCTTTCTTCAGGGAAAGTAGATAAAATATCGACAATTGATTATGCCGGGGATTTTGTCGGGGGGCGGCTGCTGGCTTCACGTCTGTATTGGGATGAAGTTTCTGCCGGTGTCGGGGCCCTTGACCCGGAAAATCTTCTCATGCTGATGCCCGGCCCTCTTGCCGGCACACAGGCAATTGCCTGTTCCCGCTGGATTATAAGTGCCAAGTCACCCCATTCCTATCCTGATCAGTATGGTTTCGGCAACGGTGGCGGATTTATGGGGGCCGCCATAAAATCTGCCGGATATGATGGGCTCATAATCAGGGGCACGGCAAAAGCCCCCGGCTGCATCGTGATTGAAAACGGCCAGGTGGCGATTGAAGATGCTCAGGGTCTCTGGGGGCATACAACTTTTGATACCATGGAAAAGCTAAGGGAACGTCATGGCGGTAGTGCCCGGATTGCCTGTATCGGACAGGCAGGAGAAAACATGGTCAGGTTTGCGATCGTTGCCACTGACCAGGGGGGCCATCTCTCAAACGGCATGGGTGCCGTAATGGGGTCCAAAAACCTCAAAGCGATTGTGGTAAAAGGCGGCTCAAAGGTACCGGTTGCCAACCCTGAAAAATTAAGCGAAATCAATAAAAGGATTCGTTTAATGCGTAAGGGCCAGAATGAGGGTTTATACATGACCGAACCCATGATTCAGGGCATTGAGAAAGGTAAGAATACCCCCTGTTATGCCTGCCCGCAGGGATGCATGCGATCATATTTTAAACACACTTCCGGTCTTGAGGAGGTGCGGCAGACGTGTGCGGCAGCGTTCTATTATACCCCCTGGGATCAGCTTTACCACGGTGAAGGAACAGAAAATCCGTTTATTGCAACTTCATTGTGTGATCGCCATGGATTGTGCACCGGTGAAATGAGTAATATCATTAATTGGCTTTATAATTGTCACAAAAACGAGGTACTGACTGAAGATGAAACCGGGCTGCCGCTCTCTAAAATAGGAAGCCTTGAGTTTATTGAGGCGCTTGTTCATCAGGTAGTTGCCCGGCAAGGCTTTGGTGATCTGCTTGCCCAGGGAGCCCGCCGGGCTTCAATTGAGCAAGGCAAAGCTGCAGAGGAAATCGGTCTCAGACGGGTTGTGCGTTCCGGTTATGTAGATGACTCCTATGGCCCGCGATTGTTTATGGCAACGGCACTTATGTATGCAACTGAAGTACGAAATCCTATTATTCAGCTGCATGAGTTCAGTATGACCATACTTAAATGGGTACTGTGGCATACAACAGCGGGGGGTATGTCATCACTTAACACGGAGGCCCTGCGCAAGATTGCCAAACAGGTGTGGGGCAGTGAAGCTGCGGCGGACTTTTCCACTTACGAAGGCAAGGCTAAGGCTGCTTTCATGATCCAGAACCGGCAGCATGCCAAGGAAAGCATGGTTGCCTGTGATCGTTTTTACCCCTTGCTGGATTCAGATCAAACCGAAGATCTCATGGGAGATCCGGCGATTGTCCCCCGGCTTTTTGAGGCGGTTACCGGGGAAAAAATGAGTGAGGATGATTATTACTCACTGGGGCAGCGTTCAGTAAATCTGCAACGGGCCATCATGGGCCGTGAGGGAAGGTCCGGACGTGAAAGCGACACCCTCAATGAGTTTCATTATACGGAACCACTGGAAACAGAAGAGGGCATGTTCGGTTTGTTTAATCCGGACCTGGAACTGCCGGGTGCCGGTACAGCAATAATCAGCCGCAAAGGAGCAACTGTTGACCGGGCAGAGTTTCTCAAGATGAAGGATGAATATTATGAACTGAGGGGCTGGGATGTTGCAACCGGTCTGCAAAAGAAAGCAACATTACAGGATTTGGGCCTTGAATTTTTGTGTGATGAGTTGGCACGGCTTAAGATTTTAAGTCCGTAAGCCGGTATAGTATCGCAGCACTAGGGAAGAATGTTCAGAAAGGAGTAGAACTATGGGAAAAATTAAAAAGGAAATTATAGCTTACCTCAAAGAGAATGCTTTTGGAGTACTCTGCAGTTGTGCCCGTAATGATCCCCGGGCAACCCCGGTACGGTACTGGAATGATGACCTGATAATAAATATATTTTCTGAGAAGTACACAGCAAAATTTAAAATATTAGAAAAGAATCAAAACGTATCATTTGCGGTCTATTCCGCCAAGCCACCGGCAAAAGGTTTGCAATTATGGGGTAGGGCCCGCGTGTTTACCTGTAAAGATCCCCGGCATGATGCCTGTCTGCCGCCACAAGTCAAAAACAGTCCTAAAATAGAAGCAATAAAAAAAACTTTACACCTGATTCAAGTCACCCCGCATAAAATCGTAATGCTTGATCAGTCGCGCAAATCTAATAAATACTTTAAATGGGAGCGGGGCAAAGACGGCAAGGCCAGGGAAAAAGAAATAAAGACCCTGCGAGGGGCAAGTAAGCTGTGAGTATGGTTTTTCGTGATTTGTATTTTTAGTATGGGTAATAAGTGGAGGTTTGACCCCGCCCTATCTATTACCGGGCGGGTGGCGGGACCACAAGCAGGGTGGAGTTTTTGAATTTCACATAATCCACTCCGTTTAACGTTATATCACCACCTGTATACGGATTTTTGATCAGAACAGCGCCATCAACAGATTCAAACACTATGTTCGTGATTGTT
>JANQFE010000002.1 GCA_028278025.1 Thermodesulfobacteriota bacterium
CCGACCAATGACGATATCTCGCTTCCATTACGTTTATTTCAGCAAAGACAATCTCGGATTCATCAGTTGATCCCGGGCCGGCCAGCACATCGCCGGACGGACCGGTAATGACACTGCTGCCGATGAAAGCCTGCCCTCTCTCCAGGCCTGTCCTGTCCGAGCAAATACTGAAACATGAGTTGAACAGGGAGTTTTGCTGTGCCGAGTAAACCGCGGTGATTTTCTTCTTTGATTGAAGGGGCTCGGCAACGACCCAGTTTGTAGAATCACAGATAATATCAGCCCCCTGTGCCGCCAGAATCCGTGAAGTTTCCGGAAACCATACATCATAACAGATGCGGCATCCGATTCTGCCGAAGGGAAGATCGAATACTGGAAGGCCCAGGTTGCCCGGTTCGAACCAAAGCTTCTCCTCGTTCCAAAGGTGAATTTTTCTGTACGTGCCTATGTGTCCTTCGGGTCCCAGGATAACTACACTGTCATAGAGGCGGTTGTTCACTCTTTCTGTTATACCGGCGACAATATAAACATCATTTTTTTTACAGTGTTGCAGCCACTCCACCGAGGTCGGCCCATCCGGAACCGCTTCGGAAAGTGCAAAGGCCTCTTCACGGGAGTTGAACATGTAACCGGTATTGCATAGTTCCGGCAGAACCATGAGTTTGATACCTTTTTGCATGGCTTCATCGATGAGCCTTACAGATTCCAGCACATTGTGTTCCTTGTCGCCGATACGTGGCTCCATTTGCAGGGCTGCCACTTTTACCAGACTCTCACTGCCTTTGTTGCGTTTTCCCGGATACTCGGGAACGGATTGTTGGTGAAATTTTTTAGACATTTCTCTCCTCCTTTGCTTTCATTTGGCATAAACAAGGCATTAACAAAACAGGTCTTTTCTCTTTTATTTATCAGTTTCAAATCAATCACGTCTTCAATAATATGTCTTGACAGAGCTTAATGGAAGTGACTATAACGACACATAACGGGTTGATAACGTCATTTTTTGGAGCAAAACAATATGAAAAAAGTAACTATACTGGCTTTAGACAATGCCATGTCATCCTCTGTCATGGGGACAATGGACATTTTCAGTCAAGCGGGATTTACCTGGAATTTTATTATGGGACTTCCCCCGAAACCCTATTTTGAAGTTGAAATTGTTACCCAGGAAGGCAAACCGGTTACATCCTTTAATAATGCGGAGATACATCCTCATAGAGCCGCTGAGAGTGTGAATTCGACAGATCTGATAATCATTTCATCGGTTTCTGATTTTGAGCCCCTAGCCGCAAATAAGGAAGCCATTAACTGGTTGAAGCATCATTACAGCCAGGGCACCACAATCGGCAGCATATGTGTCGGTTCTTTTTTGCTTGCGGAAACAGGTCTTCTTGATGGCAAAACCGCAACCACCCATTGGGGATTTGTCCAGGAATTTCAACGAAGATATCCTCACATAGAGCTCAGGCCACGGCAATTGATAACCGATGAAGGCAATTTATTATGTTCCGGTTCGTGTAATTCATATATTGATCTCTCAGTACACCTAATTGAAAGATATTGTGGCAGCAAAGTGGCCGTGGAATGTTCCAAAACCATGATTCACGATTATGCCCGTTCATCACAAGCTCCGTATATTGTTTTGCAGTATAAAAAAGATCACGGTGATTCCCAGATTTTGTCTGTTCAAAAACTGATCGAAGAAAAATACTCCGACAATTTTGATCCAGACATAATTGCCAGGGAGCACGGTATGAGCCGCCGTACGTTTGAACGAAGGTTTAAGAAGGCTACAGAAGATACGCCTGTTACATACTTACAGCGTGTTAGGGTTGAAGCAGCAAAACAATTGCTTGAGACCGGCCATCAGACGTTTGATGAGATTGCATATCGTGTGGGGTATGAAGACAGCAACTTCTTCAGAAAAGTATTTATTAAGCACACAGGACTTCGCCCCAAAGAGTATAAAATGAAATTCCAGAGAGTAAAAAGGGACGTAATTCCGAAAAACCCTTAAAAAAAGCCCCGGCAATTTTATACCCCAGGTCATTGGCGCATGCATTGAAAAACTGTCTGATTTTCCCGGGGAAATGTGCAGGCTGACGGTGCAGATATTCGGCCACTTTTTCCCAACATGATAAACACTCATCTTCTCTCCCCTCAGGGATCTCAAATGGATTGATCAAAATGACGGATTCTTCCCATTTCAAGGTTTGTGGGACTCACCCCAGGCGTTATTGCTTCGAGCGATTTTTTTCTTAACGACAGACCATTCTTCCACCGCAAGAAAGGATTCCTGGTAAAGGTCCACCATACGGGTAAACATCTGAAATGGAATCGTAAAAGACAACTCGTCTGGTTTGAAATATTTTCGGGCGGAAGGGTCCCATCCCCCGATGACTGCCCGGTTCTCGTCTCGATCTCTGTAGTGAAGGGGCCACGCGGCGATGCTGCCGCATGCAGCGCTCCACGGCGAGGCAACCACAGCTGGATCGTTGGTTACAAAAAAGGCAAGCTGGTGAAGACCACAAAGAGGCTCCGGCCTGGAAAAGAAAATGACCAGTTCAGGATTTTGGTTTTTATGAAAAAGAGACAGGGGTTTTACGACACAGTACGATTTTGGTGCTGATAGGGGGCACACCTCTTCAAACACACGTCTCAATTCATCCGGCGACCTGCAGTATCGCTCTCCGGTTGTCCAACCAGGTATTCCGGTGGATACATAGTTGATTATTGTTTCCGTTTGAGGCTTGTTGAAGCCCAGCCAAAAAGCCCCGCCAGCGCAGCCAAAATGTTGCGCTGAAAAATAGGCTGCTGTTTTCTTCCTGCGAGCGCGCCAGATATGTCCCATAACACAGGAAAAGTCACTGAATACGGCTTGCCAATCGATTTCATTCTTTTCTTCTTTCTCACGGGTCGGAAGATCGATCGGTTTAGGGGAAAAGCCGTCACTTGGTTTTTCATCCGTATAAAAAAGCCCCAGCGGCTCTTCGTCAAGGCCCACGGTAGCGAGAAAATCCGGCATTTTTTCCGTTATCTGAAGATTCATTACTGTTCTCCTTGTATAGGCAAATTACAATTTTTCACCAAGTTCTCTGAGAACGTGAACGGCATTGCTCAGGTCATTGGTGCTTACGCCTCTTGCAATGCTGTTGGACCACTCAACCTGGATTTTAGTTACTTGATCCAGAATCTGTCGGCCTTTTTCCGTTAGAGCCACCAGTTTTGCCCGTTTATGGTTCGGGTTTTCTATAAAATAAACAGAACCCCTTTTCTCCAGCACGTATGTGGTTCTGCGCACACTTTGCCGGGTTAAACCCATATTTCGTGCAATTTGGGCCATGTGCAACGGTCCTTCATCAATTGCACCCAGCACCTGCCAGAGAGCGCTTGAGAGACCCAATGGTTTCGTTAACCTGTCTCCAGCAGTCAGCAGCTGACCATTAAATCGAAAGGTCGCCAGGATTAACTGGGTAAATAATTCTCCCCAAGGTGTTCTCTTTATTGAATTAGACATGACAATACCCTAACATAAAGACAGCATACTGTCAATATGTTTTACGAGGGGAACGAAAGAAAACCCAATTGGTTCGAAAAAAAGCGCGGCAAAGGATTTTTTATTTGACAAAATAGTTAAGATGCTGTACTATTTAAGTATGGAAACCAAGGAGGATCTCATCAAAAACACTATCCAGGAGCTTTTGCGCATTGCCAAAATGTATTCGCGCATTGAAGAGCTGCCCATACCTGTCGATGAAAATCTGGAAGTCACGACCCGGGAGGCCCATACCATCCAGGCTGTTGGTGAGTCGGAACAGATGAGCGTTACCCACGTTGCCTCCCATTTCGGGATCACCAAAAGCGCAGCTTCGCAGATGGTTGCAAAGCTGTCTAAGAGAGGTTTTTTGTTAAAAAAGCAGGCTGTTCACAGCAATAAAGAATTTGAGCTATTCCTCACGCCTCTGGGGTGGCAGGCGTTTCGAGCCCATGAGCAGTCTCACGGGAGGGATATGGCCGATCTGGTTGACCGCTTGAGCGCTTTTTCTCTTTCCCAGATCGCCACCTTATCGGTGTTATTGGAAGCGCTTGGAAGTGTTATGGAGCAGCGCCTTTTGCGGCAGTCAAAAGAGTAAGTAAATTTTTTTGGACTTAAGGTTAAGCTGCTTAACTATATTAGATATCAGGAGTACGCCCATGCAACCATTCAAAAACATAATCACCAACTTTTCGGTCAAGCACTACAAGCTGGTTATGCTGATAACGGCCTTGTTTACGCTCATTACCGGTGCATTTTTCCCATGGGTCACCCTGGATACTGATCCTGAAAATATGCTTGAGCAAGATGAACCGGCACGTGTTTTTCACAACGAGACGAAAAAACAGTTCAATCTCAGCGATATTGTCGTTCTGGGGATTATCAATGAGCGGCATCCGGACGGTGTATTCAATCCGGCAACCTTACAGCGCATCCATGAACTGACCGAATTCGCCAAGACGCTTCGCTGGCAGGCTGAAGAACACCCTGGCCAGTGGGCCGGTGTCATTGAAGTGGATATGATCGCGCCCTCACTGGTCGATCACATTAGTCAGCACGGCCCCGGCACCATAAAGTTCGAGTGGTTGATGGCCCATCCTCCGGAAACGAAACAAGAAGCGCTGGCCATACGGGACAAGGCCCTCTCGAATCCGCTGCTTAAAGGCCAGATGATCTCGGAAGACGGCAAGGCCATCAGCATCTACCTGCCCTTGACAGATAAGTTGCTCAGTTACCGGGTGTATATGGAGCTGCGTAAAAAGATTGAAACACTCGGGGGCCACGAAGCCTACCATATTACCGGCCTGCCGGTGGCGGAAGGCGCGATTGGCGTGGAGATGTTCACGCAGATGGGCACGGCATCACCGCTGGCGATGGTGGTTATTTTCGGACTGCTGCTGCTGTTTTTCCGCAAATGGGTGTTAGTGGTCTTACCCACGATGATTGCCGCCGTTTCAATCATCTCCTCCATGGGATTGATGATCGCATTCGGTTTTCCGGTTCATATCTTGAGTTCCATGTTGCCGATTTTTTTGATGTCGATTGCCATGGTCGATTCGGTGCACGTGCTTTCAGAATTTTTTGACGTTTATACGAAAGAAAAGGGCCGCAAACAAACCATACAAGAAGTACTGAACACCCTGTTTGCACCGATGCTTTACACGTCGTTGACCACGGCGGCCGGGTTCCTCTCGCTGACATTGGCACCCATCCCGCCGGCGCGGGTATTCGGCATTTTCCTGAGCATCGGGGTCATGATCGCATGGGTGGTGACGGTTATGTTCGTGCCAGCCTATATCATGATCATCCCCGAGCAAAAGCTGAAGCATTTCGGCCTTTGTGCACAAGAAAAAGAAAAACAGAATTGGCTGACGCGAGCCCTTGCGGCCATCGGCACGCTGACCTATACGCATGCAAAAGTGGTGTTGGGGTTTTTGGTAATTTTGGTTGGTGTTGCGATTTGGGGCATTACGCAAATCCAGGTCAATGACAACTATGCCAAGCGGTTCGCCCCAAGTCATCCGATTCGCAAGGCGGATGTGGCCTTGAACAGCCACTTCGGCGGAACGTATACGGCCTACCTGATCCTTGAAGGCAAAGACCGTGGAAACCCGACGCAACCGGATATTCAGAGAATCAACCAAGACCTGCTTCGCTTTAGCAACAAAATCCGCAATGATTATCCCGGTGCCCCGTCGTTGGCCGTGACGGTGGGTGAAAAACTTTCAGATATTGCTCAAAAGAATACGACCTTTGACGGCTTTCTGGATTCAGCAATGCAATATGTTGAGCAAATCGCAGCTGGTGCCCCGGATGAGGATTATGACGCGTTGCAGGAATTAAAGACCTTTTGGGGCCTGCAAAAAGAAAAAAGGAAACTATTTAAGAGGCCCGAAGTTTTGGCGTACATGGCCGACTTACAGGCGCATTTGGAAAAGGCAGGGCTGATCGGCAAAAGCAATTCGGTCGCCGATGTGGTCCGCAAAGTTAACCAGGAGCTGACCGACGGCCAGCCGGAGAATTTCCGTATCCCGGACAAGTTGCAGAGTGTGTCAGAATGCTACATGCAGTATCAGCAAAGCCATCGGCCCAATGATCTGTGGCACCTGGTGACACCGGACTACATGCAGGCCAATATCTGGATGCAGTTTCCCAGCGGGGACAGCATGAACACCAAAGCCGCTGTCAAGGCTGTCGAAGCGTATTTTACCAATCATGCGCCGCCGGCTGAACTGGACCATCGCTGGGCCGGGCTGCACTATATCAATCTTGTTTTAGAGACCAAACTGGTGTGGGGATTTTTGAAGTCGTTTGCAGGAAGTTTCATACTCATCTTTATTATGGTGTCTTTTTTGTTTCGCTCACCGCTATGGGGCCTTCTGTGCATGCTGCCGCTGACGATCACGCTGCTTGCCATATACGGTATCACCGGCATGGTCGGCAAGGATTACGATTTGCCCATTGCGGTGCTGAGCGCTCTGTCCATCGGCATGGCCGTAGACTTTGCGATCCACTTTTTAGAACGCAGCCGGGCGGCCTATCGCGAAAAAGGCTCCTGGAAAGCAGTGGCTCCGCAAATATTCGGCGAGCCGGCCCGGGCCATCAGCCGGAATGTGCTGGTGATCGCCATCGGTTTCTTACCCTTACTGGTGGCGTCGCTGGTACCCTATAAGACTACGGGGATTATGCTGTTCATGATTTTGTCCTGCTCGGGTCTCATCACCCTGTTTGCCTTACCGGCGGTTTTAACCACCGCGGAAAAGTGGTTCTTCAAAAAAGTTCGAAGTAAAAATTATTTTTTTTCTACAGTTAAAGAAAGAGAGGCATAAAATGATGAAAATAGGAATCGTTGCGATATTGTGGGGATTATTGGGTACCGGCTTTGCTGAAGAGCTATCCCCAGTGCCGACAGCAGATGAAATCGCCAGGAAAGCCAACCATATGGCCCTGTACCAGGGAGCGGACAGCAAGGGCAAAGTCACTATGGTGATAAAAGATAAGCAGGGCCGCATACGCAAGCGGGAGTTCACCATGCTGCGCAGAAATGATGACGACAGGGATCAGGATCAGAAATACTACACTTTTTTTCAGGTACCTGCGGATGTGTGCAAGATGGTTTTTATGGTGCACAAACATGCGGCGCTTGAAAAGGACGATGATCGCTGGCTCTATATGCCCGGCTTGGATCTGGTTAAACGGATTGCCGCCAGGGACAAGCGAACCAGTTTTGTCGGGTCGGATTTTCTGTATGAAGATATTTCCGGTCGCAGCCCGGACGAAGACAACCATGAACTGATTGAGATGACAGATACCTATTACATCCTCAAAAATATTCCTAAAAAGCCTGATACCGTGGAATTTGAATATTACATTGCCCATATTGACAGAAAATCCTTTGTACCGATGAAAATGGAATTTTTTAAACGAGGCCATAGGCTCTATCGTGTGATCGAATCTGTCAGACTGGAAGAAATTCAAGCCCAAGAAAACGGCCAAAAAGTGACCTATCCTACGGTAACCGAGTCGCTCGTCAGGAACCTGGCGAACGGAAGTGAAACAAAAATGATCTTTTCCGATATCCGGTACAATCTGGGACTCAGCAATAAGATCTTCACTGAACGCTATCTGAGGAGACCTCCCAGAGATGCCATGCGATGAAAAAAAGGACAAGCTCTGGCACGCATTATTTATCCTGCTTTTGTTCCTTATTCCGAATTGTTTTGAGTCCCCTGTTACTGCGGCGGAGGTGCATGGGAATTCTTTCCTGGGTCAGTTTGCACCCGTTGAACTGCATGGTTTTTTTGAACTGCGCGTGGGTTACCGTACACAAGAAGATCAACATGAAAAAGATATCTCGGTGATGGAAACCCGACTTCAGATGGAGCTCTTTACATTTACGGATTGGGCGGAATTCAAATACAAAGGTGATGTGTGGGGTGACGGGATAACGGAACAGGGTGAATACGCTACCCGGGAGGCTTGGTTTTTCTCAAGACCGGCCGGTTTCCTGGATATCAAAATCGGCCGACAGGTTCTGACCTGGGGAACGGGAGATGTGGTCTTTTTAAACGATCTGTTCCCCAAGGACTGGCAGTCATACTTTATCGGACGGGATAAGGAATACCTCAAGGCTCCGTCTGATGCTGCAAAGATAAGCTTTTTCACGGAGCTGGCTAACATTGATGTGGTCTATACCCCAAAATTTGACCCGGACCGGTACATTACCGGGGAGTATCTTTCCTATTGGAATGCAACACAGGAAAGACCTGCTGGTCAAAAGGAGAGGGTTGTTGCTGATAAACCTGATTGCTGGTTTCAAGATGATGAAATAGCGGTTCGGGTTTACAGAAATATCAACAATTATGAACTGGCTTTCTACGGGTACTGGGGCTTCTGGAAACGCCCGGGTGGTCAGACTGCGTCAGGAACGGCCATATTTCCTAAACTGAATGTGTATGGCGCCAGCGCACGGGGGCAGGTCGGTCCGGGGATCGGCAATATTGAATTTGCCTATTATCAGTCCGTTGATGACGAGAGCGGCTCAAACCCGCTGATCAATAACTCGGAAATGCGGTACCTGGTAGGTTATACACAGGATCTGGCAAAGGATTTTAATGCCAGTCTCCAGTATTACGTTGAGCACCTGCTGGATTATCCTGAATACAAGGAGCGTCTGGCCGGCGGTCCTGCCCGGGACCGCGACCGGCATGTCATAACACTGCAATTAACGAAACTTCTGATGAATCAGAACTTGGAACTGCATCTATCGTCATACTATTCACCGAGTGACAGGGATGCCTATCTTCGTCCGAACATTCATTATAAGTGCACCGACAAAATAGCACTGGAAACAGGAGCCAGCATTTTTTTCGGAGAAGAACCCCATACGTTTTTTGCGCAATTTGAGAAAAATACGAATTTTTATGCAGCTGTTAGATACAGCTTCTAAATGGGAATAACTATTCTAAATCATATATGGGCATTCATGCTATGAAAAACAATCACAACCACGGGTATGATCAGAATCCTTGTAAACGAAGGCGGGGGCCAAGCAGCTTTTGGATGCATGATCCGGAGATTGTTTTTAATGATCTTAAGCTTAAAGAGGGAGACTCTTTTCTTGACTTGGGCTGTGGACCTGGAGATTACGCGCTTGAGGCTTCAAGGATCGTCGGAAGTTGCGGAGCAGTATATGCACTGGATAAAGGACAATATCTGGTTGATCGTTTAATAGAAGAAGCTGATGCTCAAGGGCTAAAGAATATCAAGGCAATGGTCTGCGACATTACCGGCCTACTACCGATTGAAGATGGTTGCATCGATGTTTGTTTATTATCTACCGTACTGCATATCTTTCATCTCCATGAAATTGAAGAACCACTATTCAGCGAAATCAGGCGTGTTGTAAAACCGCATGGACGCGTATCAATTATCGAGTGCAAGAAAGAAGAGCAGATTTTTGGTCCGCCAAAACATATGCGGTTGTCTCCAGGTGATATTGAGGATTCAATACAAAAATACGGTTTTGAAACGTTGAGATTCACCGATCTGGGCTATAATTATATGATTCAATTTTCTATTGGGCCGTCAAAACCGAATTGAATTACGAAGGCTTATGACTCACGGGCCGGATGGAGAATGGTTATGCAGAAAAGTTGCCCCCGGAGGCCAAATTATATAATATATAAAATAAGCCCCTCCTAGGCATCGGAAGGGCTTTTTTATTGTGAAGAATATCTGTAACTTATTCTATACCGTAATCTGCAATGAAACCACGTTTATCATTCCTTACCGGAGCAGCCCCCGAAGTATTTACTTGACTAAGTTAATAGTTGCATTATATAAAATTTGCTAAGACCAGAGGCGTAATATCAGTCTATGACATATATCGCTTGTAAAGAATAATTAGAGGTTTAGACATCAGGGGAGAGACCATGAAGCAAATTAATGTCTTAGTGGTTGATGATGAAAGGGATGTATTAAGTACACTTTCAGAGATTTTGTCCGAATTAAAGCTCAACCCCATAACTGCTGCTGATGGCGCAGAAGCAATGGAAAAGATTAAAACACGCAAAATAGACCTGATTATAACAGATCTTATGATGCCCACTATGGATGGTTTTGAATTAATTCAGAGAACCCGGCAGCTCAATATTAACATCCCTATTGCGGTGATTTCCGGCCACGGCGAGGTTAAAAATGTTGTTAATGCTTTAAGCCATGGTGCCTACAATTTTATTACTAAACCTTTTACTATTAAAGAAATAGAAAATATCGTCAAACGGGGATTGCGGCTCAGAGAATTTTCACTGGGAACCCACCGGTTACTGGAGGGTATCCGGAACACCTGTGAAATGGAAATCCCCAGCTATCCCCATCTTCTGCCATCAGCGACACTGTACATTGTCAGGGAGTGTCAGTGGAGGGGGATGGAGGATGAAGCCATTTTGAGCAATATTTCAATATCGGTGGATGAGCTTTTGAACAATGCTCTGCTTCACGGCAATGACCTTAATGAGTCAAAGAAAATTCTTGTTCAGCTTGTATTTACTCAAGGCACGTTTTCCTTGAGTGTTGAGGACGAGGGGGAAGGATTTGATTATAAAAATCTGGTTTCTGAATTTTCTGAAAACGCTCAGGCTCTTCCTACTAAAAGAGGCCTCTTTATAGTTAACTATCTGATGGATGAACTTACATTTAATGAAAAGGGCAATCGGGTAACCATGGTTAAATATATGGAGCCTGGAGGCAGACGGATACTGCATTAATTTTTTTGCAGATAATTGATGCTGTTCCGCCAATAACAGTTTGTGCGGTATATACAAAAAAATCCTGCCACTTAGCTATGCTCCCTTGGGGGAGCTTTTTTGCTTGTGCAATCCCATATGAAACGTATAAAAACAACAGACCCTGAGGAACATTGTGTAAAGGAGGCTTCATGAGCAAGATCGGTATAATAGGCGGTACAGGTTTTGGCAGTCCTGATATATTACAGGAAATTTGCAGAGAAAAGGTTCACACACCATACGGGGCCCCTTCTGCTGTGGTTACCGCCGGGAAGCTGGAGGGAATTGCAATTGTGACCATCCCGCGACACGGTGAAGGACACAGTATTCCTCCTTCACATGTTAATTTCAAGGCCAACATATGGGCAATGAAGCAAATGGGGGTAACTCATATCTTTGCCGTAACTGCTGTGGGTTCTCTGCGGGAAGAGATTGCGCCGGGACATCTTGTGTTTCCAGATCAGTTTATCGATCGAACGCACCATAGAAAAGCAACCTTTTTTGAAGGCCATGAAGTATGTCACATTCCCATGGCCGAGCCCTTCTGCGAACGGCTGCGGGACCTTCTGGCAGGGGCCGCAGATCGTCTGTCCTTGAACTATCACCGGCAGGGAACGGTTATCACTATTGAAGGACCCCGATTTTCAACCAGGGCTGAAAGCAAAATGTTCAGGATGTGGGGGGCTGATATTATCAATATGAGCACGGTACCCGAGGTCGTGTTAGCCCGGGAGGCCGGTATATGCTATGCTACTATTGCTATGAGTACTGACTATGACTGTTGGCATGACAGCGAAGAGCCGGTCACCTGGGAGTTGATCCAGAAAACAATGAATAAAAATGTTGAAAATGTGGTAAGCCTGCTCACAACGGTTGTTCGCGAGGTTGATTTTACCGCATGTTCCTGCAAAGAGGCAGTCACTACTTCAAAACTTTAGCATACGGGGGAAGCATGGACCTTAAGGAAAAGATACGCAACATCCCTGATTTTCCGAAAGAAGGAATTATTTTTCGTGATATAACAACGCTTTTAAAAGATGCTGAAGCTCTAAGCACTGTAATAGATGAGCTTGCCGACCGTTACAGGGCTATGCCCATAGATTCAATAGCTGGCATTGAATCGCGGGGATTTATTTTGGGCTCAGTGCTGGCGTATAAGCTTAAAAAAGGTTTTATTCCCATACGCAAGCCGGGCAAGCTGCCCGCAGATATCATCTCGGCCGAGTATTCTCTGGAATATGGGACAGACCGGATTGAAATGCACGTTGATGCTGTTAATCAGGGGGATCAGGTTCTTTTGATCGACGATCTGCTGGCAACCGGTGGAACCATGCAGGCTGCCTGTGAACTGATCGAGCGCGCCGGGGGGCAGGTTGCAGAGTGTTGTTTTCTCATAGAGCTTGCTGATTTGAAGGGTAAGGAAAAACTGCAAGGATATAAAACATTTTCTATGCTGGTCTATGAATAACAGATAAAAAAAGCAAAAACTCTGGTGTGTTTGGCCTGTGGGGTTGTAATTCGATATGCCAATCACACACGAGGTGGTAAAAATCAGTATGAATAAGAAAAGAATAGAATCACTAATAGATAAATTCTCCCAGAGCAGGATCATGGTGGTAGGAGATATCATGCTTGATGAATACGTAGAGGGCGTGGTTGATCGGATTTCTCCGGAGGCCCCGATTCCTGTGGTGAAGCTTGTTAACAACCAGGAGCGGGACGTGCGCATGGGAGGAGCTGCCAATGTGTTTAATAACCTTGTTTCTCTGGGGGGCCGGAATATTTTTTTAGGCGGTATCATTGGTGATGATACAAATGGTACCATGATTACAGAAAAACTTAATTCCCAGGGGGTTGAAACAGCCGGTCTCATTGTTGATTCCAGCAGACCTACTACCCTCAAAACAAGAATCATAGCTCATAATCAACAGGTTATACGTCTTGACAGAGAAGAACGCATGCCTGTCTCGTCGGCAGGCAGGGCATGCCTGGTAAACTTTATTACACAGCGGCTCGATGAGCTGGATGCCATCATTTTTTCTGACTATGAAAAGGGGGTTATAAACAAAGAGCTGCTTGAAGAGGTTCTGCCGCTGCTGGAACAGAAAGATATAATCATTGCAGTGGATCCGAAGTTCAGCAATTTCAGGTATTTTAATAATGCAACCATACTTGTTCCCAACCGCAAAGAGGCCAGCGGATTTGTCAGGCATGAAATTGAAACTGAACAGGATGCACGTGCTGCTGCTCGAGATATTCAGGAGAATCTTGCCTGTGAGTGTGTGCTTTTAAAACTGGGTGAACAGGGCATGCTGCTTATAGACGGTGAGGGTGAGGGGGCGTTGATACACACGGCCGCAGAACAGGTATACGACGTTACCGGAGCAGGTGATACAGTTATCAGCACCCTGGTGATGGCCAAAACAGCAGGGGCTTCCTGGAAGGAGGCTGCCAGGATTGCCAATGTTGCCGCGGGTATTGTGATTCACTATATTGGAACATCAGCGGTAACGCTGCAACAGTTAAAATGTGCACTGCTTGATAATAAATTTCCTGTGCCGTGAGTATCCCAACTTCTCCTCAGCCCGTTAAGCTTATTGTAAGCATACTGACCGGTGAGCAAGCTCTGGTTAAGGTTGTCGGTGAGAAGCTTAAAGGACGATATGGTGCCTTTGATTTTACAAGCAAGGCGATCCCGTTTAGGTATACTACCTATTATGAGCAGGAAATGGGCAAGAACCTTTTCAGGCATCTTGCCAGTTTTGATACACTCATAGCGCCGGACAGGCTGCCCGCCATTAAGCTCTACACTAATGAAGTAGAGCAGGGACTGTTGCGTCAAGACGGGACCCGTAGGGTAAATATCGACCCGGGCTATATTGCTTTGAGCCATTTGATTCTTGCAACCTGTAAAGAGTTTACCCACAGGCCATACCTGCGGGATGGGGTTTATGCCGATATGACCCTTGTTTATCAGGCAAAATCATTCCGGTCCCTTCCCTGGACGTTTCCGGATTATGCCTCGAGTGAGATGATTGAACTTTTGAATAACATACGTGCTTCGTATTACCAACAGTTGCAGAAAAAGTAAGCTCAAATTATCAAAGCACGTGTTTATAATTTTGAGAATTTGTACTGTAATGCTTATAGCTGCCAGTTCAAGGGGAGGCAAACCATGTTACGCAGTATGACAGGATACGGACGAGGCGAGGTTCTGGTCAATGAAAGGAAAGTGGTAACAGAAGTTCGCTCCTATAATCACCGGTACCTTGATGTTTCAGTTCGGATTTCAAGAAACTTTTTCCCTCTGGAAAAGGATATAAAGAAACTGGTTGCCGCATATGCTCCACGCGGAAAAGTAGAGGTCAGCATACAGTTTGAATCACTCCAGGAATCCGGAGTAAACCTTCAGGTAAACCCAACGGCATCCAAACATATTTACGGACTGCTTCAGCAGATACAAAAAGATATTGATGTGCCCGGAGATGTAAATCTTGAGACGCTTTTGCCCTTTAAAGATATTATTTTCAAGGAAGCAGAAGAGGACGTTGATGAGGAAAGCTTTTGGGTAGCCATGAAACCCTCTCTTGAGCAGGCGCTCCAGGCTATGCATCAGATGCAGATCGCCGAAGGTGAGGAGATAAGCAGGGACATGATGCAAAGACTTGAAGACCTTGAGGCTAAAACCGGGAATATTGAAACACTTGTGCCCGAATCTCTGGCGCTGCGCAAGCAGGCATTACAGGAAAGAGTCCAGGCCCTGTGTGCAGGGGTGGATGTTGATGAGGCACGCATACTTCAGGAAATTGCGATTCTCGCTGATAAAAGCGATATAACCGAAGAACTTGTCCGGGCAAAAAGTCACCTAAAACAGTTTATGCAGTGGCTTACCGGCCAGGAACCGGTCGGCAGAAAACTCGAGTTTCTCATACAAGAGATTAATCGTGAGATCAACACGATGGGATCAAAGGTCTCAGACTCTGACATTGCATTGCTGGTGGTAGAAATAAAGAATGAGATGGAAAAAATACGAGAACAAGTGCAGAATGTAATGTGAACAACGTAAAACGTAAAGTGTAAAGCGTAAAAGGTTCATAATTACAGTTTTCTATTCACTATTTACAAACCCGGAGGTTTAGTGAGTATGAAGCTTTTGAATATAGGTTTTGGAAACTCGGTAGTTTCATCCAAAATTGTTGCAATATTAACTCCCGGCTCTGCGCCTATGAAGCGGTTAAAAGATGATGCCAAGGCTGCGGGAAGACTTGTTGATGCTACGCAGGGTCGCAAAACAAGATCCATTCTTATTACTGACAGCAACCATGTAATACTTTCCGGTGTTCAGGCTGAAACAATCTCAATGCGTGTTAACACCGACAACCAGGACAAATAAACAGGATGGCTACTGTTACCCCCCCTGAACAGGAAAGACTACTTTTTGTTGTCTCGGCACCGTCCGGCACAGGCAAGACATCTCTGTGTACCGAAGTTGTTCAGCAGGTTCCACACCTGAGTTTCTCAATATCGCATACCACCAGACAGCCACGACAGGCAGAAGAGCAAGGGAAAAACTACTATTTCGTAAGCCGTGAAGAGTTTATGCACTTAGTCTCACAGAACAAGATGGCCGAGTGGACAGAAATCTATGGTAATTATTACGGGACATCAAAAGAAACAATCCGGTGCGAATGCAGTAAGGGCGACGATCTTTTTTTTGATATTGATGAGCGTGGTGCCCGCCAGCTGTCAGAGCACTATGCCAACGTGATAACAATTTTGGTGCTGCCACCTTCTCTAGAGGTTTTAAAAAAGCGGCTTATTGAACGAAAAACAGAAGACGAACAATCGGTACGTAAAAGGCTGAACCGGGCAAAAGAAGAGCTGAAAAATATGTCATGGTATACGTATGTCATAGTTAATGACAGTTTGGAAGAAGCGGTGTTGCATCTCAAATCAATTATATTTGCTGAAAGATGCAGACTTGGCCATAGCATTATTGAGGGATTGCTACATGAATAAGTCTCGTGCCGGCAGCAGGATTATCATCGCTCTTGATGTTGAGGAGCTGGACAGCGCCAAACAGCTTGTTGCCTGTTTGAAAGACTATGTGGGGGCGTTTAAAATTGGAAAGCAGCTTTTTACCCGCTATGGGCCTGAAGCTGTACGGATGATACATGAAAAGGGGGGGCAAGTCTTTCTTGATCTTAAGTTCCATGACATTCCTACAACGGTTGCAAAGGCTTCACGCGAGGTTGCCCGGCTGGGGGTCTTTATGTTTAATATGCATGCCCTTGGCGGATTTGATATGATGAAGCAGGCTGCCGCCTCTGTTCGCGACATGGCAGCAAGCGCGGACTGTTCTGCGCCGATAATGCTTGCGGTTACAGTGCTTACCAGTTGTGGTCCAGAGGATTTGCAGCGGGTTGGCTTATCCCTTGATATCGATGAGCTTGTGAGACAGCTTGCCCAGCTTGCAAAAGACGCTGGCATGGATGGTGTCGTTGCCTCACCCCGAGAAATCAGGTTGATAAAAGAACAATGCGGCAGCGAATTTCTTGTGGTTACACCGGGCATACGACCTGCTCAATCAGGCCAGGATGATCAAAAGAGGATCATGACTCCCCGGGAAGCAGTGCAGGCCGGCGCGAATTACATTGTTGTTGGCCGGCCTGTAACTCAGGCACCTGATCCGGTTGCAGTCGTGCAAGCTATTGGACGGGAAATTGAGCAGTAAACAGTGAGCTGTAATATATTTCACTCATCACTCGGCACTTTTATATATCTGTGCGAGACATTCCTAAGCGCACGCAGTGAAGAAATCAAATCCTTTTTAAGAGCTATCGCATGTCGGTTACTATTTATGGAATCCATCCTGTTCTTGAAGCATTAAAAAAACGTCCGAGAGCCTTTCACCGCATAGTACTGGCCAAGCAGCATAAACCGGGGGCGGTCAAAGAAATTATCAAGCTTGCAGAGCAATCACGCATAAAGATTCTGTATGACTCTGCAAAAAATATTCACAGCATGTGTCACACAGATCAGCATCAGGGGGTCTGTGCCCAGGCTGAACCTGTGCCCCTGCTTGATCTTCAAGCCCTTGTCGGACGTTTCCTGCATAAAGGAGAAAAAGTCTTCTTTCTGGTGCTGGATTCCATACAGGATCCGCATAATTTTGGCTCTTTGATACGCAGTGCGTTGTGCAGCGGTGTTCAGGGGATTATATTTCCAAAAGACCGTTCAGCAGGCCTGACAGCAAGTGTTGTAAAATCTTCTGCCGGTGCAATTGAGCATATACCCCTGTGCAGAGTGGTAAACATCGCTTCAACGCTTGAAAGCTTAAAATGTGAGGGCATATGGATTGTGGGTACTGCCCCCCATGGCCGAGAAACCATCTATGAGTTTGATTTTGATCTGGACATGGCACTTGTGGTCGGGGGTGAGGATAAGGGGATTCGTCCTTTGGTTAAAAAGAAATGTGACTTTTGTCTTTCAATTCCTATGCAGGCCGGCTTTGATTCACTTAATGCCTCGGTTGCCGGTGCAGTAGTGCTGTTTGAAGTGATGCGGCAAAGACAGGTCTTAAAAAGCAATGAGCAATGAGTAATGAGTAATGAGTGATTTGTTTAAAAAATAATTGCCTGCTCAGGAGCTTACAGCTGTAGAAACATTTTTTAGAGTATTTCAGTGGACCGAGCTACCAGGATTCGTATTTTTTCAGTTTTATTTCTTTCAATCTTTTCAGCACTGCTGGGACTGGGAATCATCATCCCTATTCTGCCAGTGTTTGCCCGCAGCGAAACCATCGGAGCCAGTGGTTTCTGGGTTGGTGCCATTTTTGCCGGATTTTCACTCGCTCGGGCCTTTTTTATGCCCATAGTGGGGAAGCTCTCAGATAGAAGGGGCCGCAAGGGTTTTATCACCATGGGCTTGTGTATCTATGCCCTGTCCTCCCTGGGATATATATATTCCCATAGCGTATCCTCACTGCTGTTTGTTCGTATACTTCAGGGATTTTGTTCTGCCATGATCGTGCCCATTGCCATGGCCTATGTGGGAGATATTGCCCCCAAGGACAAGGAAGGAACCTTTCTGGGCGTTTTTACAGTTTCGCTTTTCCTGGGGTTTGGGTTCGGCCCCTTGCTTGGGGGGGTAATCCAGGATCTTTATAGTGTTAATGCAGCCTTTGGTATTATGGGAATTCTGTGCGGGTTAGCATTTGTGTTAGTTTTGATATGGTTGCCGCCTTCCAGCGGAAAGCAGGTGCCGCAGCGAGGTTCTCCAGCGTCCTTTAGTGAGATACTCGGACGTCCCCAAATACGGGGGATCCTTTGCTACCGGTTTGTAAATGCATTCACGAGAGCATGTGTCCTGACATTTTTACCGCTTTATGCAAGCTATACTATTGATATGAGCGGCAGTGAAATCGGAGTAATCATTTCTGCGGGAGTCCTGCTGACATCTTTCATGCAGGTTCCCTGCGGCAGGCTTGCTGATATGATCAACAGGAAGACATTAATCATTACCGGCAATATCCTCTATTCACTGGCAATACTGTTTTTTCCGTTCACGTACAGCTTTACTCAGGTTCTGATTCTCAATCTGATACTGGGCATCCTGGGGGCTGTATCCATTCCGGCAGCAAGTGCTATAGTTGTAGATGAGGGTAAGCACTACGGGATGGGTTCAACCATGGCCGTGTTTAATGTGGCCATGAGCCTTGGACTTGGTACCGGCCCGCTGCTTGCCGGACTCATTCATGATTTTGCCGGTCTTGATGCGGTGTTTTTTGTTGCAGCTGTGTTTGGAATCCTGGGGACCCTCATGGCAGGACATTTCCTGAGCTCCTCACCGCCGCCGCCCCGGCCGGGTGAGCACCCTATTGTGGAAGATGCATGAATCCATCTTATTGACCGATAAGCTGCCGGAGATTATGTGCCATAAAAAATTTTCAGGCCGCCTGTTTGTGCGATAAGGCTCAATTATAAAGCAAATACAAATAGTTATATTGTCTGTTTTGCTTGACTCCTGTCTTGCTTTGACATATAATCACTAAACTTAGTACATGAGGACAATTAATTATGGGCGCAAACTGGGCTCGCACCTGTTTGATTGCTGCGGGCAACATGCTCGCTGGAACGACTATTAGTATAGTTCAGGCTGAGGTTCGCACTGCCCTTGCTGCCCAAACAGGTGCGAGCTCAACCTCTGACTCCACAGTTTTAATTGTCGGTTAGTATTAGGAGTATTTCGCAAAAAAATCGCAGCCTCACCGCCGCCGCAGTGAAGGCTGATACGCTTCGTCTACCAGCGGCTATGTGCTTGCTGGAAAAGCTTACAGCTCTCATCACGGCCCATGCTCACACCGCCCTTGCAGCGCAAGCCAAAGGTGGCCAACGTATGAAAGCACAATATTAATTGTCCATAAGTACTCGTAAAAAATCTCCTGCATACGAATCGTGTGCGAGCTTACCGTGCTCATAACAGAAGAATGGTAATGAAAAAATCTGCAGCACATCACAAGGTTGGTCACCTCATAGAAACCATTATAGATGACCGCAAAAAACATGAAACCGGGACACGAGGTATCTATAAGCTGGCGCAGGAGCTTGCTGTGTATGACTGCCGTGATGTGCGGGTCGTAGTGCTGGGTGGCGGTACAGGTTTATCAACAGTCGTGGGCGGTAATCCCCAGTTGCCGGACTGGCCGGATAGTCCGTTTAACGGGCTCAAAGAAATATTTCCCCATCTACATGTTATCGTCTGCACGACAGATGATGGTCGCTCTACAGGCCGGCTCTTAAAGCAATTACCAATAATAGGGGTCGGTGATCTGCGTAAACTGTGTGTTGCCCTGATACTTCTTAAAAATTTGCAAAAAACATATCGCATAACCGAACAGCATGCCGGGGACTTGGTGCGATTGATTCACACTGTATTTAACTACCGGTTTGATGATACGAACAATGATTTCAGGTGTGTTGCCAACCCGCTTCTGACGGCCCCGGCAAAATTGCGCAGACAATGTCCGGCAGCACTTAAAGAGCTACTGTGCTCGCTGGGCACATTTCTGACACCACGGGGGAGGGGCCCAACAATACAGCCGGGCGGACATGCTTTGGGAAATTTGCTTCTGACCGCTGCCATCCTCAGTAAAGCCAAAGGCACGGTTGAGCGCCCGCCGGGCCTGGGTGATCTCAGGGCCGGACTTGACTTGGTTGCACAGGCCATAGGGGTGACTCCCGGCCGCCTGCACCCGGCAACTGCGGCACCCGGCCAACTTGTGTTCCGTTATGCCAATGGTGTTGAAGTCTGTGGTCAGCACAAAGCTACTGTAGCCAACCGGCGTTTTCCAGTTGAACGACTGCGAACTGAATATTATAAAAAACCTGTTGTCAGCCGCAGGGTCTTACAGGCAATCCGGGATGCTGACCTTATCATTCTGGCACCCGGCAGCCTGTATACAAGCAGTATCCCCATCCTGCAGCTGCAGCCCGTAGCCCAGGCAATCCGGTCTAACCGCCGGGCGCTGAAGATCCTGGGGGCTAACTTCTGGGTTCAGGAAGGTGAGACCGATATTGCTTATCGTGCCGAAAACAGAGGCTTTCGCGTATCTGAATTAATTGATGCCTATGATCGTAATGTAACCGGCGGATATAAAGGATTGTTCCATGTTGTATTGAGCACGAACCTTGCTCAAATCCCGGGCAGCATTTTGCGCAAATATGCATTGGAAGGTAAAAGGCCCATCTACCTTGATCGTCAGCGAATTAAATCATTAGGGCTGCGGTCATTTGAAGCCGTAATGTTTTCAATGAAACGTCTCAGACAGGCCGGCATCATTCACCATGATCCCGAAAAATTTGCAATGGCTGTCCGGACACTGCTGTATGCCAGAAAGCGTCTTGGATTTATGCAAAAAAATGCTGTTGGCCACAGCACGAGTCAAACCGCCCTGCCGGATTGCCCGCAGCGTTCGGTCCTGTTGTGTAATTATTACAAATCCATCACCGAGGAATTAGCTGCGAAACAGTTTCGCCCGAAAGCACTATGCGGCGTTCTAAAAGATCTGGTATGGGAAAATCGGGATATTCGCGTTGAGCATCTCAGAGCTTTCAGGGGTGCCCAGGTTATCTCCGGCAGAAAATGGAACCGCAACACAGAATGGGATAATGTTTTAGGTTATTATGATCCCCACGATCGTCTGCTCAAAGTCCATGAACAGGTTGTCACAGACAGCGAGCGTTTGCGCGAGAATCTGCTGATTGCGCTGGGCGAATCCCTGCTGGGCCGGTATCGGAAGAGCTTTCGCTGGATTGGGCCGGAGTCTTTGAACACGTGGGGGCTGCACAGTTTTGAGATCCGTTTGCGGCCTGAGCACGCACGGGAGTGTTTTCTCAGTCCAGCGCAGCTTCATGATTTTCTACGCTTGGCTCGCCTGGTTCGTCATCCCCAGGACCCCCTGGTCTACAAAGTTACGCTTAACAGTGATGAGGGATTTTTAACACCCGGATTGCTGTTCGGGCTAATGTATGCCTGGTATCTCAATAATTCCTATTGTAAAATCATGGAGCATGAAATGTCACCTTTGCAATGGCAGCCCAATACGCTGATTCCACACCATGTTCAGGCACGCAGCCGCAGGCAGGCCCTGATAACGTTTTTCCGCACGGTTGTTTTCGGCTATTCATGCTAAAAAAGCTTTCAGGGTTGCCCACCTGCCGGCTGCATAATTATGCTGAAAGCTAATGGCACAGCACATTTATATTTCTCTCTGATAGAGCACTCATACTTTGATTCAACCCTATCGGGATTGAATGCCTTTGACGCTTTGTTTGGCCAAAGAAAAGTATGCAAAGGTCACCCTGCAACTTGGTCTACGGCGTCCCTCGTGCAGCGCTTGCCTGCGGTGGAGGCAAAAACTCGCTACGCTCAAACAGTTTGCCTCCTTGATCCGCAGAGCAACCACTGTCCTCGGCTGCGTTGCAAAGGGATCAAAAGCTCCTTTTAGGGGGCAACTTAAAGCCTCGCCTTTTAGACGAGGATCATTACTCATACTGAAAAATTTAAATCCTTGTGAGTTTCTTCCGATGGGTACAGGGGATTATTAAAACAGAAAGAGTCTATTTTTTGTTTAAATATAAAATTTAATAAAAAACATTAAATTGATTAAAATGGCATAATAAATAATTATTTGACTTTACATGATGTACTGTTATTATATATAAATTTTTATTTTTTGTTAATAAATACAAGTACAGCGTGACACTTGAATTTGTTGGTATGCTTTAGCGAGGGTCTTTGGTTTTGGTTACTGCGGGCTATATGTTCGCTGGAAAAAGCTTAAAGCTCTCATCACGGCCCGTGCTCACACCGCCCTTACGGCCTGTCCCGAGCTTGTCGCGGGGCTCAAGCCAAAGGTGGCCAGCGTATACGAATAAAATAAAATGTTTATGTGTACTAGTGCATGAGGACAATTAAAATTGGGCGTAAGTTGGGCACGCACCTGCTTGTTTGCTACGGGCAACATGCTCGCTGGAACGACTATTAGTATAGTTCAGGCTGAGGCTCACACTGCCCTTGCTGCACAAACAGGTGCG
>JANQFE010000004.1 GCA_028278025.1 Thermodesulfobacteriota bacterium
GTCTACCGTCTCATCCCAGGGTTCTGCTCCACCCGGTATGAAATCAATCTTTTGCCAGTCCCAGGTGTGGATGGATTCGGCTCCATAGATGACAGGGGGATAGGCGGGGTCGGCGGTTATGGTGATGGGACCCGTCTCATTGTCGCCGCTGCCGTTTATTTTTAAAACATAATCATCAGTATCCGTTGTATCAGTGTCTATAATGAGCCCGCTTGCGCCGCTTAATATGATTGTGTCACCCGGCCCGATTTTATTTGACGAGTTGTCACTAACCCAATTGCTTGAGTTATTAAAAAAATCCGGATCTATTTCATTCTGATATTCGCCACTTTGTCCATCAGCCGTTAAATAAAACGTCTCGGCATAAATAGTGCCGCCGGTTACAGCAAACATCAAAACTAGGCATAGTAGAAATTGCTTTTTTGGTATGTTCATCATAATTACCTCCTTTTAATCAATAAAATGATAGTGCTATTGATTTCTGCTTGCAGACACAGGCTTCCCTTTAAGCATCACCCCCTTCCGGCAATACAAAAGCCCCTCCTACACCGGCAGGAGCTTCTAATAATCATGAGTAAACCCCCGGCTTTGAGGCTGTGTCGTAATTACTAACAAAATTGTTTTTTGACAAAAAAATATAGCAAACACTGTTAGATACCTTTACCTGTTTTATTTGTTGTATTTTATTGTCAAAAAGCGTTTTAAAAAATTAATTACGACACAGCCTCGCAGGGGAGGGCATTCACAACCAAATGAACTGAATGTTTAACCAGTATCCCCACACTATAAAAAAGGAAGGCGTAGAGGGTTAAGAACAGTAAAGCCACAAACCTGCTCCGACCTTTTGGGAAAGGGCTCCTCTACGCCTTGAAGTGTTTACATATCACACAAATTCGGTTGTGTCATATTGGCCTATACAGATACATTTAAGACCGTTATGTGACCAAATGCTACTCAATTCTCGTAATGTAATAAGTTCCCGCTTTCTCATATGTGCCGTCTTCACAATCCTGATACCCAAGTTTGCTGAATTCATACGTTTTAGTTAGTTGTAATTCGCTGACATCTGCCCAGACATAGGCTCCCCAGTATGCTGCATCAACTGTTGTATGGTTATCGGATGAGCCATATTCCCTGTATTTCCAGAAATGAGAAATTGTTCCGTCGCACCCTGCATCCACATCTCCACATTCATAACAATTATTCCAGATCCAGAGTATATCCTGATTACTAGCATGGGCACGTACTGGAAAGGGTCTGGACTCATTGTCAGATAACAAACAAAAACCGAGGGCAGTGAAGCATGTTTGGCCTTCTGGCTCAGTTTCATTATCACCGAGCAAATAAAGAACAGTACCGTTGTCGGTTTCTGCAAAAGGCCGGGGCTGTATAAAATCATAAAAGGCTGTTGTGGGCAAGGTAATATTATCATATGACCCATCCCCATATTTTGGAATAAAGTAAGAAGAATTATTATCTGATTCATCCTGACAAAATACCCTCAGGTGTACTTTATAGAGCGCATCTGAAGAATAGGGAACAAGGAATGAATAATTTCCATCTGCATCTGTAGTAGTAGTGGATACAATGTCCCAACTCGAAGTGCTATTATCGTATTCACTAAGTGTTATTCTTATACAGGGAACCCCCAAATTATAAGTATCTGTTACCCTTCCGGCAATAACGTCTTTATCCATTCTGATTACTATTACATTTTGTTCAAACCGATCTATCCAGTTTTGCGCTGGCTTAGCAGTCCAGGAGGAAGGAGGATCAACACCCTGGTCTGTTGATTCACGTTTATAGAAAAACGCCCGTTTGGGGGTTTCTTCAAGTTCCAGCAGACAGTTTGTACAGTTATCTTTTGAGTCGACGTACCAGTGCCCATTAAAGGTTCTCGTAAGGGGTTTTGCATCATTACACACATAGACACCGTTTATGTCTTGCCCATCTTTACATATTTCCCAATGCTCAGGCCAGAAAACTCTATACCTGCCAGGGTCATCGGCAAGTTCTACAACCGATACACCATCAGGATGATTGCTGCCGGTCATATAAGTAGGGGTTATACCTTTTAAGTAATGTTCTTGATGAGTAAGGGAAACATCACAATAGTTTTGACCGGATTCACAATCTTCACCAGGATCACAATATATTTCCATCAATTTAACCATGTAAAGACCGTCTTCAAAGTCATCATCACAGGGTGAAAAAGTACCTCCAAAATAGTTCGACCAACCCGGCCATTCTTCATCGTAGAATTGCGGGACGAGAGTTGAATTATCATCAAAAACTGTTAACCAGTAATTCTCCCACGCAGTCTGATTGTCCGTACCGTCCCATATCCAAAAAGGGCCGGCAGGAAATTCGTCAGCAAAATGCCCTATTATGGATTTGTAGCCTGTATGATTAGAATTATTTGCATCCGGGAACGGCTCATTCTCGCCGCCAGAGGGTAGATAAGAGATTTGCATATGCGGAAAGACTATAGCTTTATATATTTTGTCAGCATAACCGTCCTCGTCTGCATCACCAAAATATAAAGTTTTGTCATATTCCACATTTTTACAATACAAAGCATAATAACCACTGCTTTCCTTCACGAAAGACAGGCCGCCTACAATATTAAATCCAATTGGATTTGTCGAATTGTCCAGTTTTGCTTCCCAATCACCTTTAATCGGTTTCAAGTCTGTCCACGTGTCTAAACTATCCGGCCAACTTGTACATTCTGTATAAAACGGGAAATTGCGACATGTACTTAAGTCAGTTGTGCCATCTATGTATTCTATTTTCCACGTTCCGTCTTGTGCCTTACAAGCCCATGGGCCGGAAATGATAAACAGCCTTTCTTTTCCTTGGCCTTGACCATAATAATTTTCATCATAATAATAATACCATGCACCACCGGATGCAAATGTGGCACAAGACACCTCGATTTCTTTTTCCAGTGTCCATGTGCGTAAATCCCTGGATGAAAGAACTGGAATATAGGATGTCCCGTTATCAGGATCATCGCACCAGAATGTTTTTGTATGATTAATATAAAATTTCTCATGTGGCGCATAATAAAATATTTTAGTATCTCTCACGTGATTAGTATGCTTATCACCCACCGGATCACCAGCCTTTGTAAATATTTGAATTTCAGGATCACAATCAAAATCACGCCTATTATAATAACAGGCTTCCGGGTCTTCCGGATCTTCTGGGTATAATTTACAACCCGCCAGGAAGTTACTATCATAACAGTGCCTTCTGCTTATTGAGTAAAAATGGACTCCATCGCGGGATTTTGAAATTGCAAGACTTTGTGCATCTTCTGCAGCGGGATCGGGGTTATCGTCAAACCCGCTCGCAAGATAATAGTACTCCGCATAGACATTGAATGAACATACCAGAAGAAAGAAAAGGCCCGTGGATAGTAAAAGTGTTTTTTTCATAGTTCGCCTCCATTGACAAATAATTGTTGTCAGTTTTTTTTTCAGCTGCACTGACTGAAAAAAGTTACAAAAAACACTACTACGTGGATGACAGGCATGCATATACGCCACCCCCCTTCCGGCAATACAAAAGCCCCTCCTACACCGGCAGGAGCTTCTAATGGTATTTACTGTAAAAGATTTTTTCCCTTGGGCAAGATGTGCTCCTTTTTTGTTAAATCCTATTAATCAGAAACAGTGTTTTTTGTCAAGCAGAAAAAATTACTATTGACAAAATGCATGGTTGGTATATATGGGTGGTGTGAGGGGAACCTTGGGGTACTATAACCTTACCTTCACTATCCCCTTTTTCGATATAGACTGTTCATAATAATCAGTACCGAAAGGAGGGCATTATGAAACGCATCTATATCTACGTCTTTGCTGCATTCATCTTATACTTTACTAATTTTCTCCTCCCAGTAAAAGATGATGCAAAGGCCCAGTGCAATCAGAGAGGTCGTATAATTATTAATACAAACATGTGGGATCGGCCGCCACAGCTCACAACCGGTCAAGGATTAATATATGGTATTCAGCTTGCCTCGCTTAATGTAAACACACAGGTATTAATTTGCAATCATACGGGAGTCGGCTTTGGTTTTCAAACGCAGCTGTGGTATCAAATTGCTGTTTGGAATATTCCAAACAGGAGATGGGATTACGGTTGGGTTTTTAGTGGACATGTTGCTTTTTTGCAGTCCTATAATGTTCCAAAACAAAAATTTAAAGTGGGGTTTATCTCCGAGGCAATCGCACAAGAAACCGATTTGAAGTATGGCAAAATTGCACCGGAGGCTCCTTCACCCCATGCTCCTAAAGTTGAAATAGGAATTAAAGGCAGTTTAAGCGATGAAAAGGATATAACCATCTTATATTATCTTTATTTATATATGTTTGCTGCCATGATCATTGGGATGGTAGCAAAAGAATGTGTTGCACTATTAGTTAACTGGGGTGACATAGAGGTGAAAAAACATTTGAGAAAAGGATTTATACCGCTCTTGATTTCTCCTATTGTTTTTTTGAGCTTTATGCAGACGGCTGATTTTCAAATTGATGCTCAAAGAAAATTTATTATTCTTTTACTTTTGGCTTTTCAAAATGGTTTTTTTTGGCAAACTGTATTTAATTTAGGCAGTGAGTCAAAAACAGGCCGCAATAATCAAGTTGATGCCGGAGGACAGCAAGTGCCGGTACCCTAACGGCAGAAACTCATACGTATGATATGATCATAGTTTGGTGAGCTTTCGTTTATGATGATCACAGATGAGAAGCTATGCAAGCTAATCATGTCTCAGGTAGGTCAGTTCATCGGGCAGCGGAGTGCTGTTACCGATTGTGTCTTCACCGTAATTTACACTAGCCAGGACCTCTACATCCCTGATGGCATTCTTGTCACCCTGAAATTCAACCTCGGTTATACCTTCTTTTTTTATCATGCCGCCGGCCCACATAATGTCAATAACGCTGCTGGCATCAAATTCATTATTGTTCACCAGCATTGTTAATTTTGATCCATAATGATTGGCAATTTTAGCAACCAGTGTTGACGGCCGCAGATGAAAGCCAAGACCCTCAGGGACTTTTACCTTGCGAGATTCTACAATAGTAAATTTATCCAAAATTTCATGAGCACATTTCTGACCATCATGTATAAAAGCAGTATAATAATAAAGAGCAAAATTGATAATTACATCAAGAACTTTCTTTTGCTGAATGATTTTGGCAATTTTTTTTCGCGTTGCTTCCTGCCGTATACTTGTCTCATGGCGTTCAAAAAAGTGGCTTAGACTCCTTGCTACCCCAAGCAGGTGCAGTGTTACTGAGATATGCCCACGAAGACTTTTGAGCACAGGGTGTTCGGCTTCGATTGGTGTTTTTTGAATATAGGTATCATACATTGATTGGGAATTATGTACATGTGCTTCAAGGTGGCGCAGCGTTTCCTCATTGATTTTTTCCGGAATAATAGATATGTCCAAATTACGAATTGCTACTTTTCGGTTAAAAAGAAAAACACCGGACTCATTAAAGGCATTGATGAGCTCTGTAGCGACACGTGCGATATCACCGTGAATGTCCTCACCGCCTTCATCATTAATATTCTGGGGAAGACTTTTGACAACAAGATGTTCTTCAAAACAACTTTCATCCAAGAAAGCCGTTGGAATGGTCAGACCCAGATTTTTTGCTTCATCCTGCAAATGGGAAAATAGTGCAAAAATTGATTCTTGCAAGAAACTGAGGCGTTTCTGGGCCTCCTTGACAAAAGCTACACTTTTTTTATTGTCGAGTTTATAGAATTTAATACGACTCAGAATATGACTGATTATATAGGCTGTGCTGGAAAAATTCCTGATGGATGCCACAAGTTCACCAAAATAGACCCAAATTTTATTATTTCTGGCACCATGATCATCCAGAAAATCTTCAAGCTCTATGGACTCCTTAACACAGGTAACAAAAAATTTTTTACTTAATTGTTTGTGCCTGTTTTCCAATAAGTAATTGCTGTAGGTGAGCATGTTATGAGAGGCCTTGTTTGCAAGGGGTACAAAGTCTTTTTCCTTAATAATTTCTACAAAAAATTCCATAGTCTTACCGTTTAACGCTGATATGCATTCTGTTAATAATTTCCCCGTTTTGTATGCTGCCTTGTAAGCGATGGATAGATTTTTTTAAGTTTTCCGGAATCGGTTGCTGAGCAATATTGTCAAGAACAGCGTTGATCTGTTCAACAAGTGTTGCATCCACAGCCGGTTCTCTAAAGGAGCACCTGCTGAGAATTTCGTATATTCCGGTAATAATATCTTGAACAAGTATTTTGAGTTCATGGTTTTGTGTAATAGCAGCAGCAAGAAACCGGGCATGATCATAAAATACGGTAACATACTTCTTAAACATTTCGTCTTGTAATAAAACAGTATCGCGGTACTTCCTCAAAGTGTCCAGCACTGTTCTTGCAGCCTGAGGTGCGGCAGCATCCGCAAGGGCAATATTGAATGGACAAGGTGTAAGTTCAATGTTAAGTTCCGTGACGTCACCTTCCTGAATAAAAATACTCTGGGCCGGAGGCGTCAGGTAACCGTCTGCCTTTACCGTTAGCTGTGTCTGACAAGCGGGAAGAGATAGGGTGTAAAATCCTGTTTCATCGCTTGAAACCTCGGCACCATGATCGGCGCTGATCTGCGCAAGAGCAATCGGGTCGCCGGTAATACTATCCAGAACAAAACCTTGCAGCAGACCATTGCCGACAGGTTCTAATTGAAAATCATGCACTAATTGATCGCCTAACGCTACACTTGTTTCCTGCTGCTGTGCAAGATAGCACTGGTGAGATGCAGAGACAGTGTAGGGCCCGGGCGAGATATTACCGAGCGTATAGGACCCGTCATCCCTAGTGGCGGCAGATATATCAGGTTGTTCCTGTAAAAATAACAGAGCACCCTGTATTGTGTGGTTGTCAAAATTATCAGTGACTACACCGGAAATAGTACCCAGGGGCTCAAGGGCAATATCAAGTGTTAACGGGTCGATTGATGAGAGAGAAACCTCAATCTGTTGCTCTTGAAACCCTTCTTTAGAAACATACACAATGGATGAGCATATGCTGGTGTACAGCAGATAAGTGCCGTCGGCAGCGCTAAAACTAATTGCGCCGGTATCAGTTACAAATTCAGCATCTTCAACAGGTTCGCCTGTAAAAGCATTGGTAACGACTCCCTGAAGCAATCCGGTCCCCTGTTCGGAAGGAAACAGTTCGAGATCAATGATACGACTTGTTGGTAAAGGTGTTAAGGATACGGTTTTATATAAGAATTGAAAATTATGAGCTGTTGCTACAATAGTAGTCAAACCGGGGGGAACTGTCAGGGAGTAATGGCCACCGGTGCTGTAAGTTTCATCACCTGTTTGAGAAAAAATGCGGGCATTGCCGATTGTTGCACCGGTGCAGGCATTAGTGATACTGCCGGTAACAGATATTGTCATATCAGAGCTTTTGGTCAGATATATCATTTCACTGTTTTGACTGTTTATCAGTATGGGGACGTTTTTGGATATTTTAGTCGCAAAATCCGTGGCTGCAACCGTAACAGTAGCAATACCGGTAGGCGAAATCATGCTAAAGTAGCCATTTTCATCGGAAAATGCTACCCCTCCAAGATCGGTTGCAATAAATGCACCCTGAATTGCTTTACCGGTTCCCAGTTCACGTATACGGCCTTCAAGAACAGCCGTATCGGTTGAAGCGGGGATCAGCCAGAAATTAACGGTTGTGGTTTGTCCAGGGGCGGCCAGAACTCCTGCAAGCATATTGGCCTTGTAATCAAGTGAGGTAACAATAAGTGTATATAGATTCGGCGGCACGCGAATAAAAAATTGCCCGCTAGGTGCGGTAGCGGTTAAGCCGGTATTGGTCGCAACGGATGCTGTGCGAATCAGGCTGTTATCATATGAACTGAAAACCGCACCTTTTATAAAAGCAGGCTGCAAAGCCTGCACCGGAAAACTATACACTAAGAGGCTGAAACCGGCTATCGCAAACAACACAAAAATCTTGCACACGGATACTAATTGATAAGAAAACCGTAGGGTCGATTCTTTTTTCATGAGGGTTTACAGGTAAGTATAAACATTAATGCATACAGTTGCTAATCTGAATAGTATACCGCTGCTGAGTGAAGTCAATCTTCTTCGGGTTGTTCTGCTGATGTTTCTTGCTGCAGATCGACTTCCTTTTTTTTGGCTTTAATACGTTGCAACAGGTTTATCGGTTCATAGTTCATGTCAAGCTCTTCATACTTGTCAGATGCATCCGGTGTTTTTTTGACAATAGACTCCAGATAGTCTTCCTGCTCTGATAACTGTTTTTTATTGAGTATTCGTTTGTCGATCATATCCATGAGCTGCCTTACACATAAAAAGTTAAACGTATTTGTTTCCCGACCGGGATGCCCCCGCCTTGCCCCGCAGACTATCGGGATCTACGATAGGCAGGGAACATCACAATAATTTATATATGCTTTTCAGTTCGTCTTTAATTTCCTTCAGTATTTCAATATATTTTTGTTCAGAAAAATTAAGAGACAGCTGTTTTTCTTGATGAGAATTTTTTTTAAGTATTTTTTTTGCTCCGGCAATTGTGAATTTTTGATCATAGAGCATTGCTTTTATTTTGAGGATTGATTCAACGTCTTTTTTTCTATAAAGTCGCTGATTTGATTTTGTTCTGTATGGTTTTACAACTTTAAACTCCGATTCCCAGTAACGTAAAATATATGGTTCGACACCGGTTATTTTGCTTACCTCACCAATTTTAAAATATAGTTTATCCGGTATGTGTGCTGCCATAGTAACCTATTTCCTCTGCTTATGTTATTGAATGATAGCAAACAATATAATATTTTTCAATTATTAACAAGTTAATCTGAATCAAACACCGGGATGCCACCGCAGGACTGCAGGGGAGCATCACTTATAACCAGGCAGTTTATGCATTACCTCAGCTCTGCACCCAAGCTGCGTGACAGATGCTTGAGAAGGTTTTCATGAATTTTATTGACTTCCTTGTCTGTAAGGGTCCGCTCATTGGACTGGAATTTTATACGATACGCCAGGCTTTTTTTGCCTTCAGGGATAGTGCTGCCGTGATAGTAATCAAAAAAAGCAACTTCGCATATAAGTTTGTTCTTAAAAGCAATAATGGTTTCATAAACTTTTTCAGCCGGGATATCCTGATCAACAATAAGAGCCACATCACGATAAACTGCGGGAAAACGTGAAAACGGTTCGAACATAACATCATCTGTAAAATAACTGCCGATACGATCAAGATTGAGTTCGAACACACATACTGAAGAACATTCAATGCCGAAGTTCTCAAGTATGTCGGGATGCAGTTCACCAATACTGCCAATATATTCATTATGTACAAAATAACTCAACATTTTTTTTGGATGCAGAAAGGGCTCATGCCTGTCGTTTTTAGACAAATAGGGCCATATACGAAGACGCTCAAGAACCGTTTCTACCATGCCCTTAATATCAAAAAAATCAGTTTCCTGTTGCGGCAGATTCCACGTTTGACCGTAACGTAGCCCGGATACCAATCCGGCTATCATTTTTATTTCATCGGGTTGATTGCCCCCTGTTGCGGGCAGAAAGATGTTTGCTATCTCGAATATTTTTAGATTAGAAATTTTATTATTACAATTATCTTTTAAATTTACGAGAAGACTGGGCAGAATCGTTGTACGCATCACCGATTGAGATAATGAGAGCGGATTAAGAACATGAATAGGATTGCATCGCGGGTCTTTGGCGGACAGTTTAAGGCCGGTGATGCAATCGGGCGAAAAAAAACTGTAATTTATGACTTCATAGAAGCCCAGCGAGATCATAATATTCCGCATTAACGAAGCAAGCAGAAATGCTTTGCTTTCGGGTTTTGCCGACAAGCACGCTTTCGGATAGGTTGTAGGTATATGCTCATAACCTTTAATGCGTGCAATCTCTTCAATAATATCAATCGGTTCTGCAATATCGTAGCGAAAACCGGGTGGGACTGTTGCAAGGGTATTGTTATCGTGCAGGGTAGTTTGAAAGCTGAGCCTTTCCAATATATCTTGTGCCTCGTTTGGGGACAACTCAAATCCGATTATTTTATTGGCTTTGGCCATGTCCAGAACAATCGGTTTAGGCTGCGGCAGGGCTGCAGGATATATATCAAGAACACCTTGTGATATTTTCCCGCCGGACAGCTGTGCCATAAGCAGTGCAGCTCTGTGAGAGGCCTGCGCGACACCCTGTATGTCAATGCCTTTTTCAAAACGCTGTGATGATTCTGTTTTAAGATTAAGTGTCCTGCTTGTTTTATTTATAGAAGCAGGTGTGAAATAGGCGCTTTCCAGCAGAATGGAAGCAGTGTCGGCGGACACACCTGAATGCAGACCTCCCATAACACCGCCGATAGCAACAGAAGTTGCGGCATCACAAATCATAACCATATCGGTGTCAAGAATTCTCTCTGTTTCATCAAGCGTGATGAAAGTCTCACCTTTTTCAGCTCTCTTGACAATTATTTTGTCGGAATTGATCATATTCAAATCAAAAGCGTGCAGCGGCTGTCCCCATTCAAGCAGAATGTAGTTTGTAATGTCTACAATGTTATTAATTGCACGAATACCGCAATTTTCAAGCCGTGTTTTCATCCATAACGGTGATGGCTGAATAGATACATCCGAAAGGACACGGGCAGTATAGCGAGGACACAAATCAGCAGCATGAATTTCGACTGAGATCATTTCTTCTACAGGAGGACCGTCTTCAGTAAGGCGGCAGTCGGGTATTACGAACGGTGTCTTAAAAATCGCCGATATTTCACGGGCAAGCCCGATCACACTAAGGCAATCTGATCGATTTGGTGTAATCCCCAGGTCAAGGATTGTATCATACAGGTTGAGAGATTCTGCAAACGGCAGTCCCGATTGTGTCTCAGGCGGCAGCACCATAATTCCGCTGCTGTCATCGCCGAGTGCCAGCTCGATTTCTGAACATATCATGCCCTCAGAGCTTTGTCCCCTGATTTTAGAACGTTTTATTTTAAGACCATTAGGGAGCAGGGCACCCTCAAGGGCAAGGGGAACTTTCTGTCCAACAGAAATATTCGGCGCGCCGCACACTACGGAAAAAATTTTACTGCCGCATTGAACTTTGGCAAGTGAAAGTTTATCGGCATTGGGGTGCGGAGCTATTTCAAGAATATCCCCGACAAAAACATTATTCCACCGAGAACCGGCCTGAATAATATCTTCTACCTCAATACCGGCCATGGTAAGTTTTTCGGCAATATCGGTAGCAGGTATAGCCGCCGGTATGAAATCTTTAAGCCAGTTAATGCTTAGAAGCATGTTGTACCTTAATTAAAATTGGGACAGGAATCTATAATCATTTTCAAAAAAAAGACGGATATCATTGATACCGAATTTCAGCATTGCTATTCTTTCAATGCCGAGTCCGAATGCGAAACCATTGACGTTTTCTGGATCATACCCGACATTTCTGAAAACCGCCGGATTTACCATGCCGCATCCCAGAATTTCAAGCCAACCGGTACCCGAACAAACACGGCAGCCCTCACCTTTGCACATCACACATTGTATGTCTACTTCAGCACTCGGTTCGGTGAAAGGGAAAAAACTGGGGCGAAAGCGTATTGCGGTATCTTCACCAAAAATCCGGTGAACAAAAAGACCAAGCAGCCCTTTCAAGTCGCCAAAAGACACATCCCCATCAACCATCAGGCCCTCAACCTGATGAAACATTGGTGTGTGCGATATATCAGAATCACACCGGTATACTTTACCAGGGCAAATTATGCGCAGGGGTGGGGAGTGTTGCTGCATTGTGCGTATTTGTACAGGTGAAGTATGCGTTCTGAGCAGAAGCTCATCAGATAGATAAAAAGTATCGTGCATATCACGTGCCGGATGATTTTTTGGAATATTAAGGGCTTCAAAATTAAAGAAATCCAGCTCTATTTCAGGACCTTCAATTACTTCAAAACCCAGCGAGGTAAATATCCTCAAAATTTTTTCAGTGACTGTCGTGATAGGATGTTTGCTGCCCAGAGGTAATTTTCTTCCGGGCAGACTGACGTCTAAATCCTGTTGGGATATTTTCTTCTGTTTTTGTACGTCATGCAGGTGCTGAAGGGTGTTGTTGATTTCCTGTTCAAGCAGATTTTTTAAATCATTTATACTTTTCCCTGTCGCGGCACGCTGGTCGGCAGTAAGGTTTTTTAAGTTTTTAATAATTTGAGTTAATGCACCTTTACGCCCAAGATACCTGCTTTTTATCAGATAGACATCTGATTCGGTAGAGGCGGCCTGCAATTCTGTAAAAGCCTTTTTTTGTATGCTTGTTAGGTTGTCACTCATATAACAATATATAAATTATAGAGAAAACATTTAGGCACTATTCCCGAATGCGGGAAAAAGACAGGTATGAGCTAACACCGCCTGCAGCTAAGCAGGAGGAGTGTAAAAAAAGTGTTAACTGCCGGCTAACCGATAGACTCTTTAGCAATAGTTGCCAGGTGTCCAAAAGAATTAGGATCACTTATTGCCAATTCAGATAACATCTTTCTGTCAATAGCAATATGTGCTTTTTTCAGGCCAAGCATAAACTGGCTGTAATTAATATCGTTATTTCTGGCAGCCGCACTGATCCTTGTTATCCAGAGGCGTCTGAAATCACGTTTGCGGGCACGCCTGTCACGATAAGAAAAATTTAATGCACGGTCTACCGACTCTTTTGCAATACGATAGAGCTTGCTTCGCGGGCCTCTAAAGCCTTTTGCCAGCTTAAGAACTCTTTTTCTGCGATGCCTTAATGTAAAACCTCTTTTTACTCGTGGCATATTATACAACCTCTCATTATAACATTGGATTTAAAATAAATTGTTTATCAGATACAGGCAATGAACAGTTCACATTACCGTGAATCATAGTGTACACGGCCACAATCCTCTGACGACTGTATCAGGCGTAAGGAATCAGTCTGCGGACATTTTTGTTATCTACTGCAGAAATCAAGGTGGATTTTCGCAGATTTCTTTTTCTTTGAGCATTTTTGCTCGTCAATATATGACTTGCATAAGCTTTCGATCTTTTTATTTTACCGCCTTTGGTAAGTTTAAACCGCTTGGCAGCTCCTCTGCAGGTTTTTATCTTCGGCATTGATTCTATTTCTCCTGTTTATTCATATTATTATACTTTTTTAGGGGCAAGCATCATAACCATATTGCGGCCTTCCATTTTTGCAGTATTTTCAACAATACCGTTTTCAGCAATCTCTTCTGTTACTCTTTGCAGTATGCTTTCACCCTGTTCCTTGAACTGCAATTCCCTACCACGAAAAACAACCGTTATCTTAACTTTATGCCCTCTGTCCAAAAATTCAAGGATATGCCGCATCTTAACTTCAAAATCATGGTCTCCGGTAAAAGGCCGCAACTTGATTTCTTTTGTATGAACTGCATGGTGGGCTTTACGCTTATGCTGCTTTTTGCTCTGCTGATACTTATATTTGCCATAATCCATAAAACGACAGACAGGCGGATCGGCGTTAGGAGATACTTCCACAAGATCAAATCCATCTGCAGCCGCACTTTCAAGTGCTTGATTAATATCAAGTACGCCTAACTGTTTACCCTCGGCATTTATAACCCTCACCCGTGCAGACTTAATTGCAGTATTTATTCGAGGTCCTTCTTTCTTTGCTATGTTCCCTACCTCCTATCTAGTAGTTGACGGTTTTGAATCTGTATCGATTCCCTGTAATTCTTCTTTACATGTATGGCTTATTTTTTCAATAAAATCGTCAATTTTCATAAAACCCACATTTTCACCGCTGCGCAGCCTGGGTGAGACACCGTGCTCCTGCATCTCCTTATTCCCGATAACAAGCATGTAAGGAATTTTCTGCATTTGAGCTTCACGGATCTTTAATCCCAGACTTTCGTTGCGAATGTCAAGCTCTGTTCTGATATCATTCTCACAAAGCAGCTTGTGTACAACGGTTTGGGCATAATCGTTTTGCTGTTCGGATATGGTTAGAATTTTTACCTGAACAGGAGCAAGCCATAGCGGGAATGCTCCGGCATAGTGTTCTATCAGCACTCCCAGAAAGCGTTCGATAGAGCCGAGAATAACTCTATGCAGCATAACCGGGCGGTGCTTTTCATTATCATCGCCGACGTATGTTAAATCAAACCGTTCAGGCAGCACAAAATCACATTGTATGGTAGCACACTGCCAGGATCTTTTCAAACAGTCTCTGAGCTTAAAATCAATTTTAGGACCGTAAAATGCCCCTTCGCCTTCATTTATATCATAGGTAAAATTAAAACTGTCAAGAGCAGATCGAAGTGCACTGAGGGCTCTGGACCAGTCTTCATCATTACCAATGGACTTTTGAGGCCTGGTACTTAATTCAATTTCAAATTCAAAACCGAAAATGTTCATGACATCAACGACAAAGTGTATAATACCGGCAATCTCCTGATGCAGCTGGTCGGGAGTGCACAATATGTGGGCATCATCCTGAGTAAATTCCCTTACTCTGGCAAGACCATGCAGCACACCGGATTTTTCATGCCGATTAACGGTTCCAAGCTCAAAGTAGCGCAAAGGCAGGTCCTTATAACTGCGTAAACCGGATTTATAGATGAGCATATGGGCAAGACAATTCATTGGTTTTAGACCGTATTTTTTACCCTCTACTTCGGTGAAATACATGTTTTCGCGGTAGTTATCAAGATGACCGGATTTTTCCCAGAGGTCGAGTTTTAGTATCTGGGGGCCCTTAACAAGCAGATAGCCTCTTTTTACATGTTCCTTGATTTCAAAATCCTCAAGAATTCTTCTGAGTAGGGCACCTTTAGGATGATATACAACCAGTCCGGCTCCCGCTTCTTCATATATGCTGAATAGATCCAGTTGTTTGCCCAGTTTACGATGGTCTCTTTTTTTTGCCTCCGCAACCCTGTTGAGATATTCCTTGAGGGCTTTTTTATCAGCAAAGGCAGTACCATATATGCGCTGCAGCATCTTGTTGCGCTCATCCCCGCGCCAGTATGCACCGGCAGAACCGGTAAGCTTAAAGGCTTTTATTGCACCGGTAGACGGTACATGCGGGCCCCGGCACAGATCAATAAAATCCCCCTGCTGGTAGAGGCTTACCGAATCAGCGGGTATTTCTTCTATGAGTTCTACTTTGTAATCTTCTTCTCTTGCTTTAAATAAGTTGATTGCTTCAACTTTAGTAAGCACCCTGCGCGTGAATGGTAAGTTTTGTTTGATGATTTCCTGCATACTGTTTTCAATTCTTTTTAAGTCTTCAGGCGTGAATGGTTCCGGAGTATCAAAATCATAGTAAAAACCGTCTTCAATAGCAGGCCCGATAGTAACCATTACCTCGGGATACAGTTTTTTAACTGCCTGGGCCATGATATGAGAGGCGCTATGCCTGTATATTTCAAGCCCTTCTTGGGTTTCGGCATCTAATAAAGAGACGTGCGAATCCCGTTGTACCGGTGTTTGCAAATCAACCAGCTCCCCGTCAAGCTTTGCAGCAACGGGCGGCTTTTTTATTTTCAGCTCAGCAATAACCGCAGAAAGCATAGTGCCTTGAGGAACAGTGCTGGTTGACCCGTCTGCAAAAGTAATAGTTATATTCTCCATGCGTACAGCATAAATAAAATGGCACCACAAAAAATGCATTTATGATGCCATCTAAAAAAAGTACAGGTTTTCTTTATTTTAGATGTTACATTGTACACTTTTTTATCATGGTAGGCGCGGGCGGTTTCGAACCGCCGACTTCTACCGCGTCAAGGTAGCGCTCTCCCCCTGAGCTACGCGCCTAGATCAATAAAACAACCAATTTTGATATCAGTCAAACATATTTTTGTCAAGAAAATTATTTAGTTATGAGTTTTTTTAAAATAGTTATTAAAATCAATGTATGTATCAAAAAAAGTTTTTTTGTGACGTATTACATCTAATTCATACTCTTTTTTAATGTGAAGTAAAGGGGAAAAGTTTTCTGATGTAATAACTCGGTCTGCACTTTTTTTGCATGTCCAGCTCAGCACTAATGTTTCAACTATCAGTAATTACTTCATTATTTATAAGGCACTAGTTTTGCATTGTTTTGGCTCAAAGTACTACAGACGTACTGTATGTATGCAAGGAAATTCTGCAGGTATGCATATATGAAAAAACAATACCGGAGAAAATGCATAGTTTTTATTGCACTTGTGATTGTGGTCACAGGTGCAACAGCGGGTACCGTACAGGGCGCTTTGGAATTACATGGTAAAAAGTCTGGTTCTGTCAGCGGGCACTGTTTTTTTGACAATAACGCTAACGGCATAAAGGATGATATGGACCCTGCAATAGAGGGATTGTACGTTTCTCTGGAAAGATTTTTTGCGTTTATTCCCGGTAAAACAGTAAAAACTGCTACTAACGCAAATGGATACTATGAATTTTCCGGTTTAAGAAGTGGTTTTTACCGAATCACCTGTCATCTTGAACAAAACCATGAAAGCAAAAACAAAAATTCGGCATTAACGTGGATTGGTTTCGTGAGAAACTCTAAAGTAATTGATTTCAGTATACATGCACAGAAAAACAGTACCGCAAACATAACGGTAAGTATAAGCGCTGAACCTGATACTATTTATCAGGGCGAATTAGCAACATTGCAATGGCAGGCTGTGGGGGCCGACAGCGTAAGCATTGATCAAGGTATCGGCGAAGTACCTGCACAGCAACAATCATCTCACAATCCTCATAATTCTGATGAAATATCCCCAAATGTAATAGCAGGCAGCCTTCAAGTCAAACCGGCAGCAACGATTACCTATACAATAACCGGCCGGACCAATACAGGTGAACGTGCTCTGGACAGCATAACAATAACGGTTGTTGCTGAAAAGCCCCCACCAGGGCTTACGACTACTACTGTCGGCAGTGAAGATGATGCTGCCGGGGATCCGGCAACAGGAACTGACGACAACCCCGGCGGTTCAGGAGGCGGGGGAGGCAGCAGTTCGGGAGAACCCGGTTCGACAACTACCACGCCACAACAGAACCAGCCTGTGTGTGAGGAAGACGACAGCGGGATGCTGGATATTGCCAAAAGTTTTTACGCTAGGGATAAAAATACCGTAGTGCATACAGTGAGGGTAAACAATGCACCCCATGAGGTTTTTAGCTTTGCTTTTGCCGTCACCTATGATGCAGCACTTTTAGACTTTCTGGCTGCCGTCCAAGGGGATTGTGTTGAAAGTTATGCTTTTATTGAATGCAGCGGCGATACCAGCGGAGTTGTTTTTTGTGAAGGGATAACTGATGAAGCCGATATGATTAAATCCGGCGATAACTGCAGCATAGTAGATTTTCACTTTGAAATCCTCAGAGAACCATGCCCATCGGGTATGTGCCCGGGTATTCTGGCAATTGAATCTGCCGAAGGAGGTTTTACAGGGTGGGTAACATCCAAGGGTTGTTTTTGCTGTTCAGACAATTGTACTGATAATAATACAAGAGCATGTCCTAATCAAAACGGCGTATGTGCCGGCACAGAAGAGATATGTTTCGGCGCTGTATGGTCAGGATGCAGGTATAGCGACAATGCTGCTTATCAGGATCAAGAGAGTATGTGCTTTGACGAACTGGATAACGATTGCGACGGACGTTCGGATGACAACGATACGGATTGCCTGGCAGGGTATCATTTTGAGGCAGAGTGCAGTGACGGGATAGATAATGATGGTGATAATATGACCGATTGTGCAGATAGTGATTGTGAGGGTGCCGGTTCGGACGAAGACAGGTGCTTTACCGGAGAAGTCGGAGTGTGTGCGCAGGGAACAATGAGATGCTCGCACGGAGAGCTTGTCTGTGTGCGCGATGCTGATCCAACACCGGAGCTGTGTGACGGGCTGGATAACGACTGTGATAATGAAACTGATGAAAATTTTCTCCTGGGAGATAATTGCACTGTCGGCATGGGCATATGCAGACGCGCCGGTTTATACACATGCTCAGATAATGGTTCTGCAGTATGTGATGCTTTACCCGGTGAACCTGAAATAGAAAGGTGCAGTGACAGCATAGATAATGACTGTGATGGTCTGATTGACTGCCAGGACGCCCATTGTGCCGGTGATCCGGCATGCAATCTACCCCCTAGTGCCTCCATATTCGACCCTGCTGACGGAAGAATGTTTGTTGAAACTGAATCTATAAGCTTTAGAGGAAGTGCAACTGATTCAGAAGACGGTGTACTGAGTGGCAGCAGCCTTGTGTGGTCATCTAATAAAGATGGTGTGATCGGCACCGGCACAGAATTCATAACAAATAATCTTTCACGCGGCATACATACTATTACGCTAACCGCTACAGATACGGGGGGCGGGCAGGGTACCGACAGCATTACACTAACGATCGGTGTCATCGGAGAGCCTGTCTGGAGTTTTGCAACCGATGGTTATATTGAGTCTTCTGCAGTACTGTACGGGGGATATGTATATGTCGGCAGTTATGACGGGAAGGTTTATTGTCTGGATACCCAAAACGGCAGCACAATATGGGAATTTGAAACCGGCGGGATCATAAGATCGTCCCCGACCATAGCCGGAAATTACTTGTATGTGGGCAGCGGCGACAGTTTTGTTTATTGTCTCAATGCACTGACGGGTGCACCCATATGGTCTTTTGCAACCGGCGATATGGTTAATTCCTCGCCTGCTGTTTCCGGAGGGTACGTGTATATCGGCAGCGGCGATCATAAGCTGTACTGCCTCAATGCACAAACGGGCCAACTGCAATGGGCATTTACCACCGGTTACTGGATACACTCCTCGCCTGCTGTTTCCGGAGGGTATGTGTATATCGGCAGTGATGATAATAAGCTGTACTGCCTTAATGCAGCAACAGGAAGTATTGTATGGGAATTTAGTGCTGCACAATGGATACAGTCTTCTCCGGCCGTCTCCTCGGAATATGTATATGTCGGCTGCGATGATAATAAACTGTACTGCCTTAATGCACACACGGGAAGCATAAACTGGGAATTTGAAACCGGCGGGAATGTACAAAGCTCACCCGCAATTGCAGACGGCAATCTATATATCGGCAGTTACGATCATAAGCTGTACTGCCTTGATGCACAAACAGGCGAACACAAATGGAATTTCACGACAGGCGGCTATATTATTTCCTCACCGGCAGTATCTGATGGGCATATCTATTTCGGCAGTGCTGATAATATTTTTTATTGCCTGAATGCACAAACAGGTGTGTCCGTATGGGAGTTTGCAACCAACTACTGGATTTATGCATCCCCGGTTGTTGCAAACGGGTACGCATACATAGGAAGTGCAGATAAAAAGATGTACTGTATTTTTTCAGAACCGGATGATACCGGCAGTTGGCCAATGTTCAAACATAATCCGGCCCGGACCGGTGTTAACTGAACTAGCACAGTGTGACACTTAAATTTGTTGGTATGCTTTAGTGAGGGTCTTTGTTTTTGATTGCTGCGGGCTATGTGCTCGCTGGAATGACCGTCTTTATAGTATAGGCAATTGCTCGCAGCGCCCTTGCTGCTCAAAACCAAAGACCCTCACCGATGAACTGATAAATTAAAGTGTCATGAACTACTAGCATGTTAAAAAACGATTTAAAGCATCTACATAATTTGAGAATATGGCAGTCCGGTTGATTGATCTGCGTTTGCAGAAACATAAAGAAATATTTACGGAAGCACCTGATAAAAGTAATCTGCATCCGGTTGGTCGGATCAAAACCGATCGCGGCTGGCAAACAGTAGATTCACCGTATGACCCATGTGGTGAAGTACGTCGCGCTATAAGTAAAAAGGTTATGAAAGGGTCGCACATCCTTGTTCTTGGTGCCGGATCAGGCTTTTTAGCATCTGAACTTCTTAAAACGGGTAAGCACACGATAATTTTAATAACCGGGAGTTTGCAACTGGGCAAAAAAAATGCCGAGTTGTTCAGGACATGTGCTAACGGTTCAATACATTGTACCGTAATTGTCGCTTCACAACTGAGTGATAGCCTGATCACATACCTCCAGGACCACTTAAAGGATAAAAAGGAATATAACATTCTTTACCATCCGCGTGAAACAAACATATATCCGGCATTGTTCGGCCCCCTGGCACTTTTTTTAGAGAGTATTTTTTTGCCTTTTACTAAGAAATCATCAATCCCCCCTCGAAAAGTGCTGCTGGCCTGCTCAGGACAGCTGTTTGAGCCTGAATTGCATAATGAACTTATCCTCAGGGGGATAGAGGTTGCACAAGTTGATGCGTTTACAAGCAGGCACATTACCCACCGGCAGGCATGGCAGCAGATAAGAAAATACCAGCCTGATCTGGTGCTCTCAACAAACAACAAAGGTTCTGATACCTTCGGCTATATTCCGCAAGCGTGCAGCCTGGCCGGAATCAAATGGGCAACATGGTTTCTTGACCAGCCCAAATTTTCTGTTAGCGAACACGAGATAACCGATCAACAGAAACGTTTTGCATTTTGTTGGGATATTGCCGGTGTTGAAGCGTGCAATGAACTCAAATTCGGAGCAGCAGAGTTACTGCCTCTGGCTACAAATACAAAGCATTTTACACCAGGCGACGGCAAGAGTTTTTTACATGGAAAGATTGTATATGTCGGGAGTCCGTCTTTCGGCAATGAAAGAAAATATTTTGCCGGTTTACTCAGAGACCCCAAGGCACATCTGATTGCAAAAGCCTTTGAGCAGCAGATATGGCAGGAGCGCACCCTGCCGACTCACGATGCAATGGTACAAATGATTACTTCTTACGGATTATGTGATCATTTTACGGGCAATACACTAAAACGTTTACCTGCTTTTGCACTGTTTAAAGCAAATCTGTCTTACAGGATTGCTGCTCTGACATATATTGCCGACCTGCAGCCGATTGTATACGGGGATGGATGGCAGGGTTTGCTTCCTGAAACCATTCAGCTGCACGGCTATGCAGATTACTATAGAGATCTGCGCAGCATTTATCGCTCTGATGCAGTACATCTGTCTCTTACTCATCTGCAAATGCGGCATTACCCTAATCAAAGAATTTTTGACGCAGGCGCTTGCAGCAGAATTGTTCTTGGTGAAAGACTTGATGGCTGGCATGAACTCTTCGGCAATGAATTTGATGATCTTACTTTCAAAGATTTTAAGGAACTTTATGAGAAAGCGCTGATGCTGAAAAACTGTGCAAGAAAGAGAAAAAAAATCGGTGAGTCCCTTCGTGACCTTATATTACGAAAACACACGATTGCCGATAGAATCGATAGCATGTTTGATGTGCTTGGTACTGCCTGAATATATAACCGGAAGGGTAATATGTGATGTTTAGTGCTCAAAAGGCTGATAAACTACAAAAACTTTTCAAAGAAAAGAGATATAACCGGCTTCATAAAAGATTGTTACGCACCTTTGATGAATTTAATAAAAAAGTATATGCGGGTTTTTCAAAGCATACCCTGCAGGAAATTGATCGTTTTATTGATGTATTCTTTTATCTTTTGAGCAAAAAAGAATTTATACTGGGCCACTACCATAGAAGATACTTACAGTACGTAACACTGCTGGAAAACTTAACGTTTTTATCATCATATACATCGACAACATCGCTATTAAAGACACTGTGCCGCCACTCAGACAGCGAAATATATAAAATTCTATTGCTGCTCAATATGAGAATAAAGATTGATTTTGAGCTGGTTGATGATCTTTTTAAGCAGGATAGTGTTTTGGGTTCATACTGGCTATATTGCGTATATGCACGTCATTGTTTTTTCAATACCCTTGTAGCCGACAACCTTAAAATTCTTCAACAAAGGTTGATTAATTATAATCTGCATCCTTTTAAAAATATCTGCTCTGTTTACTTTAATGCTACCTATGTAAATCCGGCAAACCACCTGGAAGTTAGAAAAAAAATAAATGATACTATTAAAGAAAAAATAGTTTTTACGCAAGTTGAAAACGTATCAGAGCATAACCTGAAGCCAAAGATTGCAATTCTGTCAAAAAACTGGGTTAGAGACAGTGCAGTGAGAAAATGTATTGGTGCATTCATAAAAAATTTGAAAGACGATTATGTGCTCTCGCTTATCCAAATCAACGGATCCGGCAGCTTAAAAACACCTCAATACTTTACAAATATGTATAACATTACCACTAACGGTATGCATATTGACTATTCATCCATTGTAAAAAACGATTTTAATATTATTATTTTTCCCGATATCGGTCTTAACACTGAATCGCTTTTGCTTTCAAATCTGCGTATGGCTCCTGTTCAAATTTCAATGTATGGACACCCTGTGAGCAGTGCATCAAAAGAAATAGACTTTTTTTTTGTTGGCAACCTTTCAGAGACGGAACAAGTTAGACAGCACTACACAGAAAAAGTAGTACCTATAAAAGGACCGGGCATGAATTCCATGCGTCCCCCGGTAGATCGTCCAAGCTTTAGAGAAAAATCTGCATGTCTTGCTGATAAGAAGATACATATTTTTGTTTCATCATCTGCTCCTAAAATTAACTCCCTGATAAAACATTACTGGAAAAGGATTGTAGATGAAGCTCAAGAGAAAATAAAGCTTCACTTTTTACCGGGAAATGCCGCAATGCAGGAAATTTCAGTTCTTCGTTATGAGATGGAAGATTTAATCGGCAGAACAAATGTCACTATTCACCGCTATAAGCACTATGGGCAGTACATGAATGTCATAAAAAAATGTGATCTTGCAATCGGATCTTATCACTACGGAGATTTTAACAGGGTAATTGATGCCCTGTGGATGGGAACACCTTTTATAGCAGTACAGGGTGTCTGCGGCTATCAGAATACGGGGGCAGCTGCTTTGAGGGCTGTTGAGCTTGATGAGTTAATTGTCTCGGATCTTGATGAGTACGTTTCAAAAACAATCGAGCTGATTACTGACTCTCAGCGCAGGAAACAACTGCAGCACAAGATCCTCAGGTACAACTTAGTCGACAGGCTGATTAATAACAAATGCTATATTCAGGACTTTAAGGAAAAGATCAATAACCTTATTGATCTATCTGTACTGCCTAAGGCCGTATGAAATATAAAAAAGGTTGCGGCAATGAATATACTGCTTCTGGGAAATGTACACTTTAAAGATTCGCTTGAGAAACTCGGCCACCGGGTAACTGCCAAGGCCGGTGATCATGCTGAAATGTATGATCTAACACACTTTGATGGTGATCTTATTATACTGCATGAAACACTCGGCATGCGCGAATTGCCGCATGGTGTGGAACGGACTGACGTTCCGACTGTTTTTTATAGTGTTGATGTACATTTAAATCTGTACTGGCACAAAGAGTATGCAAAATTGTTCGATTATGTGTTTGTTTCTCAAAAAGATTATGTGGACATGTTTGAGCATGAGCAGGTGTACTGGCTGCCCTGGTCCATAAACCCCGATATTTTCAGGGATTATGGCCAGGAGCGCAGCCGTGATATCGTTTTTGTCGGGACCATTGATGCGCAGCGGATAAAACGAAAGAGTATCATTGATGCATTAAAAAAAAGATTTCGTGTCAATGTATATGGAACTGATCCTCACCAACGGATTGCCAGAAAAAAAATGGCACGATTATTTTCACAGGCCAAAATTATCCTGAATGAATCAATATACGGTGAAATCAATTTCAGGACATTCGAGGCGCTGGCGTGTGGGGGCATGCTTTTAACGGAAAACGTTGCAAACGGTTTAGGTGAGCTCTTTATTGACGGTGAAGAGATAGTTACCTTTGATCATTGCAATCTTATTGAAAAGGCCGAATACTACCTGCACAACCATAAAAGGCGCAGGGAAATTGCTCAGCAGGGCATGCACAAACTGTTCACGTTTCATACAGTACAACGAAGAGCCCAGGAAATGCTTGGTGTTCTTTATGACAAAAAATTTAAAAAACGTCAGAGAGACACAGAAGAGTTCATTCATTTCGGCAAGGCCCTCTATTTTACGGCTATGAAATTTCCGCGCTACCGGAATAGAAGACTTTCCAGGGCAGCTTTTTTCTTTAAAAAATCACAGACGTGCAGACCGTCGGATTATGAATCAGCACTCTATCTCAGCCTGATACAGGCCTACAGAAAAGAATACACGAAGGCTAAAAATACTTTGCGCCCCTGGGTGAACAAACAAAGTGATTCCATGCTCCAGGTAATCTTTGGTTTTCTTGAACTGGAATCGGGCTGCCCATCAGAAGCCGAATCATCCTTTAAAAAAGCCGGCCTGGAAACGGGTTATGCCGACCTGAATTTCATGATTCAGGTCGGCAAATTGTATGAACAGCATGGTTACCTTCATGATATTGGTTTGCTGCATGACGGTACTATCCCGTTATATGCCATGCAATGCTATCTGCATACACCGACCCTGAAGGGTATTTTATGTGCAGCAAATCTTCACTACAAGCTCGGCATGCTTGAAGCGGCCAGTATGCTCTATGAATCCGTCAGCAAGCATATCCCCGGGCGCAAAGCCTTACATATTAAATTGGCCCGCACCTATGTATATACCTACAGGTTCGGTTTGGCTATTGATGTGTTACAAAAGATAGTACCTTTAAACGAGGTAGAACATTTAGACTTTCTGGCGCAGGATCAAAAAAGAATTCTTAAAAGTGCAATACGTATGAATATGCAAGATTACAAAGGGGCAATAAATGAGATTATATCAATAAAAAGTGATGAGGCCTATATGCGCATTGGACATGCCTATATGCACCTGAATGATATACCCAATGCGCTTTTCTATTACCAAAAAGCATGTAATAAACGGAGCTTTGATCCTGAGGTGCATGTTCTGCTGGGTAGGGCCTACCACAGGCTTGTCAATATGCCGTATGCTGCGGAAAGGTTACAACACAGTTTGTCCCTCAAAGAGGATAGCTTTATTAGAAAACTCTATACTATTGGCCACAATGCTGCATAAGGGAATAGTATGTATTTAGTTAACTTTTTTGCCTGATACCGGAAAAAATATCCTGTATCAGGATAAGATAACCTGCCAAAAAATCTGCAACTATTTGTAATTACACAAAAAAATACCCGGCACACTAATTGCTTTTATAATTATCCGAAGAACTCTCAACTGTGTAAGGATGTGCGGAACATGAAGACTGTAATTATAGGTGCCGGTAATTGGGGAACAACCCTTGCAAGTATTTTTGCACAAAAACATGCTGTTTCATTATGGACAACAACGGCTGAGCAGGCCCAGAGTATAAATGAGCTTAAAGAAAATACAAAATACCTCAAGGGAATTGCCCTGCCGCCACAGGTAAGAGCTGTTAAGAAATTTTCGGAACCTGTTGACGAAGATGATATTGTGATCATCAGTGTACCCTCGAATCAGGTACGCAGTCTAGCCCGCGAGCTTCATACAACTGTCGGCAAACAGCCCCTGGTGTGTGCATCTAAAGGTTTCGAACATCAGTCATTTAAAACCATGAGTGAGGTAATTAATGATGAACTGCCGCAGTCACCAATAATAGTTTTTACCGGTCCGAATATTGCCCGTGAAGTCGCTGAAGGAAAACCTACGAAAGCAGTACTGGCATCAAAGGATTTTGCTGCTGTAAAGCGAGTGGTGGAAGTTTTAAAAAATGACCTCATAACCTTCGAGATTTGTCGTGATATCAAGGGCGTAGAGCTCTGTGCAGCCCTCAAAGGTATAATAGCTATTGGTGTGGGCATTGCAGACGGACTTGGGCTGGGTAAAAACTTCACCGGTGTTCTCATGACCTATGGTCTCAGAGAATTTACCGAAATATCCGAGTTCTTAGGTATCTCTAAAAAGACAATATACGGTATTGCAGGGTTGGGTGATCTTATTGCCACCTGTTTAAGCCACAACAGTAGAAATAAAAAATTCGGCTACATGCTGGCAAAGGGAATTAACAGTACCGAGGCCTTGAAAAAAGTAGGCATGGTGGTTGAAGGAGTACAGATGGCCAAAACTATTTCGGAACTGGAAGATTTGAACATGCCCATTCCGCTTTTTTCTACTATATCAAAAATAATCTTTGAGCCCAATGGTCACATGCCAAACAGGTTTATTCAGTGTCTAACACACTATAAGTACAATTAGGGAAAGCTGAACAATGAAAGCAATTATTCTTGCTGCCGGAAAGGGTTCCAGGTTAGAGACATATGCTCAAAACATGCCTAAGTGCCTTGTGTCTATCGGTACTAAAAAGTTACTGGATTACCAGCTGCAGAGCCTTGCATCCATGGGTATTACGGATATTACAATGGTTGTGGGCTACAAGAAAGAGAAAATTGAGCAGCATATTGAACAGTACCCGAATCTGAATTTTACACTGCTGGAAAATTCTGATTATGCAGTTACCAATACCGCATATTCATTGTGGCTTTCTAAAGAGACCCTGACCGATGATTTTGTATTCATGAATGCAGATGTGTTGTTTCACCCTGAAGTTCTACGCAGAATTATGCAGTCTCCCCAGAATAACGTACTCGCAGTTGAGCGCAAACCGGTTGGTCAGGAAGAGGTAAAAGTAATTCTGGACGGATCTCGCATAAAATCAATCGGCAAAGATATCCCGATTGCGGATTCTTATGGAGAATTTATAGGGGTAGGCAGATGTTCAAAAAAAACAGCTACTCTTTTTAGTCAGGCACTTGACCAAGTAGTGGCCTGTAATGATGGAAAAAAGGCTTACTTTGAGGCGGCACTCCAACTGATAATTTCGTCTGCATATATCAACGCCGTAGATGTTACGGATGTACCTTGCATTGAAATTGATTTTCCAGAAGATCTGTTTGAAGCACGCACTCATATTATTAATGAGTTTTCCAATGGTTCCCAGAAAAAAACAACAAGAGTACTTTTTTATGCAGAGCGCAACCTGCATTTACCGTTTCTGGAACCCATCCATGATTACATGGCAGCCTATTATGATGTGCAGCTTGCTTTTGCCGCTCCGCCGTATCAACAACCCCGGTCCGGAGCAACCGGCTACGGGCTGGACAGCCCTACGACGGAACGGCTTAAGGCCAAGAGTGCTTTTTATGAGCATCCCGATGAATTCCAACCCGATATTATTGTGGTAGCCGATACCTGTTTTTATCCGATCAGGAATAAGTGCAGGATTGTTAATGTCGGCCACGGTTTGATCAGTAAGGGCTGGTTTTATACCGATTCGCCGGTTGTGCGTCGTGAGAATATAGCAGATCTTATTTGTGTGCCGGGGGTATGGCATAAACAGATCCTGCAAAAAAACATATTTGTTCCTATACACGTTACCGGTTTTATTAAATCAGATGCTTTGTTTAGATGCGGTACGTATGAAATAAGCAGTTTTTTCAGGAAACATGCAATACCTGAGAACGTAAAAATCGTACTATTTGCACCTACTTTTAATGATGAGCTCAGTGCCGTACCTTGTGTAAAGGAAAGAATTTGTGAGTTGATTGAGGAAAAAACAGTCGTACTTATAAAACTGCACAATATGACGGACCCCAAATGGGTGAATATATATGAACGCCTCGCAAAGCAAGAAAAAAATATTTTTCTTATAGACGATAATGATTTTACTGCAGCTATGACCTGTGCAGATGTTATGATCAGTGATGTCTCATCCGCTTATGTTGAATTCATGCTTTTAGATAAACCTGTCGTATTATTCAACAATCCAATGCAAAGAAATTATGATCAGCACGACGAGAACAATATTGAATATAAAGTGCGAGACGCAGGGATACAGGTCGGCAGTATTGAGGAACTCAAGCTTGCCGTAAAGCTGTCACTTGCCGATCCAGACGAGTATAGTCAGAAAAGACAATCATATGCAGAATTAATCAACTGTAAAATAGACGGTAAATGTGCCCAGCGGGCTGCCCGGGCAATTATGCAGCTGGCAACCGACGATGAGAGCCGGATTACAGATGACGTTTTTTTCAGTATTATTATGCATTGCGGTCAGGCACTATCAAAAGAGGAACTGCATGCAACCCTGCATGAAATACAGCAAAAAAGTGCGGGACTTAAATATGAAATTATTTTAACCGGTCATATCAGCACACAGTGGGATATACAAAACAGGAATGTCAGACTGTGTGAAAACAATTATCTTAATCAGGAAAACAAGTTTGATAGAGCTTTGGCAGAAGCGCGTGGTGATTTTTTCGTTTTTTTGCAGCCCGGAACAGCACTGCCCCGCTTATGGCTGAAATGGTTGTACCATTACTTTAAATGGCATCCCGATGCAGGAGCCGTAAAAGCACTGTCACAACGAGACGACTATAACAGGATTCTTGAAAAAGCTCCCCCCTCTCAGCGTCCTGAAACCCTGCATGATATTTCTGAATATTTCGTACATGTGCTGATGGGCAATGAGGTAATGGCTGCAACAGTAGATAATGATACCGAATGTATCATGATTGCAAAAGATGCATATCAAAAACTTTTTGTGTCCGGGAAGGAAAAGCTCTCAGGGAGCACTCTTGAAGAGATGTGTGCAAAAATGAGAGATTACGGGTTCACGGTTTGGCATGCGCTCGAAGTATTTGTCTATCCTTTACACAATCAACCCGCAAGCACACCGGATAAAGTCGCCGGGACAGGCATGGATATCTTTACCAAACCTGCACCTGTTGATGCTTGTCTCCATAAAACCGGAAACACGCCTGGACAGGAAACTACCCGGCGAAAGAATGAAAACATTGAGAGGCTTTTACAGGAAGCCTTAGATTATAAGAAGGGGAAAAAGTATGCTGATGCAATTACCAGACTGGAAAGCGCCAAAAAGAGTATCGAAGACTGTAACGCGGAAGAACAGGGGAACATAAAACATATTGAAGCATTACTGGAAGAAAGCAGAATGCATAAAAAGAAAAAAGATTATATGGCTTCGATACAATTACTTGAAGAGGCTAAACAAAAAATTGCCTAAAACCTTTAAGGAGGAAGCGAGCATGGAACTTAGCAGCAGGGAACAACTGAAGTTTGAAATTTATCAAGAACTCGGCGAATGTTATACTCACATCGGGAAAATCGGTGAAGCAATAGAACATTTTAATGTTGCCCTGGACATTGACTCGCAAAGTGAAAGACCGTTTATAGGTTTAGGAGTTGCAGTGCTACAGGAAAATAATATCGAGCAGGCAAAAACCTATTTTAAAAGTGCACTTAAAAATAATCCGCATAATGATAAGGCCCTGACAGGACTGGCCATGGCACTCAGCAATAACGGCGATAAGGAAGAAGGTTTTAAAAAATATCAGGAGGCTCTGGACATCTATCCCGGAAATGTAACGGCCCTTATGGGACTTGTGCAGAGTGCGTATGGTTTCCAGAGACTGGAAGTAGCCGAATACTACTTAAAACAGTATCTCGATCTTTATCCAGGCAACATTAAAATGCTGTATTGTTTAGCCGGGACATACTTTAAGCAGAAAAAATTGTCCGAGGCCAGAGAGTTGCTGGAAAGAATTTTTATTTTTGAGCCTGATCATGCAGACGCGCACGAACTGCTCCGTAATATCGACATGCTCCGGCAGGATACTACAGATGAACTCTGCCAAAATTTTTGAAGAAAACAGAGCACTGCTCGGTGAGAGTGCTCTGGATAACGACCTGCAAAAGGACTGCCTGTACAATACAGATACAAACCAAAATATCAAGATAGTGCGTGCCCGCTCAGGGCATCCGGTATTACAAGTGCTTGGTGAGTACGGTGCCTGGCATACCCTGCACAGCCTGGTTGATCCGTATGCAGAAGCAAAGCGCTTTGCGGAAAACGTTACCCCGTTGAAGAACTCAATAGTTGTCATCCTGGGAATGGGTATGGGGTATCATGCAGAACAATTACTTAAGAACACTGAGAACCAGCCGGTAGTCATAATTGAAAAAAACCGGGAGATCCTTAAGAGTTTTTTACACACAGTGACTCTGAAAGAATGGGCTAAGGATAGATTCGTTTATTTTATTGCCACTGACGATACTGCTGTCGTTCTAAAACGTATTTCACGTATACAACTGAAGCATGCCTTACAGCCCTTTACAATAGTTGAGCATAGACCTTCAACCAGGCTTTACCCACAATTTTATAGTAGTATTAAACACATGCTTGGTCATATACAAAATATTAACATCGGTGCAAAATGCAGGTACCAGAAATTTAAAAATGAACAACTTCGTATTCTCATAATCCACAGCAAGTATTATCTTCTGGCCGAAATCCTCAACAGCTTAAAAAAACTTGGACATAATACAAAACTTATTATGGTGGAAACAGACCATGAAGGGCAGGGCAGCCAGGAAGTTATTGAAAAAATAATTGCTGAAATACTTGTTTTTAAACCTGATTTTGTTCTGACAATTAATCATCTGGGATTCGATAGGGCGGGGATCCTGACACAGTTTTTTACCGATATAGAGCTACCCTATGCGTCATGGTATGTTGACAGCCCGGTCTTCATATTAGAGGACTTTAAAAAACAGATTTCCCCGCTTCTTGCAATTTTTGTCTGGGACAGCGATTACATCAGTGATTTAACACAACGCGGTTTTGAACATGTATTTTATCTACCGCTTGCAACTGACCCTGATATTTTTAAAGACATTACATTACATGCGAACCCATTAAAAAAAATTGCCTGTGACGTCGGTTTTGTCGGCAATTCCGGCGAGCACATTATTGACGAATGTACGCAGAAATTGCACAAAAACCGGATTGCATTAAAGCTGCTTGACCGGTTTGCACGGCAATTTATGCTTTCCAAGGAACGTTTGCTCCAAAATATACAGATTGATCTTAGTGCGGAAGAGCACTACGAGTATCAAAATATTATGGAAAATATGCGCAGTGTTTTTGAACCTGCCGTAACGTGGAGAGCAACGCAGATATACAGGATAGACTGCATAAAAAAGCTGCTCGGTTTCAGACCGCGCATTCATGGTGATCCTGGGTGGAGCACGCATGTCAACGGTCACGCACTGCTTGGTTCCGAGCTAAACTATTATGAAGAACTCCCTCATTTTTATAATGTCTGCACCGTGAATTTTAACACGACAAGCCTGCAAATGAAACAGGGAGTAAACCAGCGTGTTTTTGATGTGCCGGCCTGCAGAAGTTTTTTGCTGACCGACTACCGTCGGCAAATTGAAAACATGTTTGAAATAGACAAAGAGGTTGTATGCTATAACCATCCTGATGAAATCAAGGATTTGATATCTTTTTATTTAAGACATCCTACACACAGACAGAGCATTGCCGCTAAAGCTTATACGCGCGTTCTTGAAGAACATACCTACATGCACAGGATCACTATGTTACTTGATCATATGAGAACACTCTATGGATAAAGTACTTGTTATACAGATGGCCCGACTGGGTGATTTTATGCAGACTACTCCGCTCATTCAGGGCATTAAGCAGTCAAACCCATCATGCAGGATCTGGGTACTTATTGACAAGTCGTTACATGATGTTGCTTTGCACTGCCCTTGTGTAGATGAAATACTGACCATTGATACCGTAAAGCTGTACCGGATGGCAGAAAGCACACATAATCTTGTCGGCTTGTATGAAGAATTGAAGCAAAAATGTGCATTTTTAAAAGAACTAAGGTTTGATTGTATATACAATGTTAATTTTTCGCCGCTGACTGCATATCTGAGTTCAATACCGCAATGTCCAAAGGTGGTCGGATACAGCCTGTGCGCTGATCGCAGGGAAATTGCCGGCAGTCCCTGGTTTCAGTTTCTTAATACGATTGTAAAATTTGCACCTCTTGCTCCTTTCAATCTGGTTGATTTTTTTACAAACCCTAATGACCTGGGAATGCATACCAATAACCATCTGCATTTTTTGCTTAGTTCTGCCGAACAGCATGCCGCTGAAAAAAGGCTGTACGCTCATAACATTTCTCAACAGGATTGTATCATTGCATTACAACTCAGCACACGCAATATACAGCGGCAATGGCCCCTGGAATATTTTTCAGAGCTTGCGGTCAAACTACTCAAGAATGAGGGTACCCACATATTGCTGCTTGGTTCAAAAGAAGATGAAAAGCGTGCTGAAATATTTAAACAGCAGATCATGCAAACAGCCCCTGCAATGCTCAAACGTATTCATGATTTCGTATCAAAGACAACCATACCCGAGCTTGCCGGACTGCTTTCCCTGGCACAATTACTTATTAGTTGCGATACCGGTACTATTCATATTGCAGCTGCGGTGGATTGCAAAATACTGGCACTTTTCTTCGGACCGGCACGTGTGGAATACACGGGCCCATACGGCCGTGGACACTGGATTTTACAAGTCAGCAATGCATGCAGCCCCTGTATTGAGGATAAACCGACATGTGATGATTATTTGTGTACTCGCATTATTAAGCCGGATACGGTAGTGTCCGCGGCTCAACATATTATCTATAACCGTGCTCTCGATGCTGAATTGCCGAAGGATGTCACGCTGCTAACATCGTACTATGACAAGTGGGGCATACTATATGAACCCGTAGACAGCAGACCACTTACTCTAATAGATATTCAAAACGTTGTCTACCGGGAAATGGGAAAAAAGATTTTAGACCAATCATATTGTCCTGATCTTCTCGAATTTGAAGATACGTACCGGTATTTGAGCAATACCATAAAATGTTACACTGCAATATTCAAAAGTGTTCTTATGCAAGGCAGAAAATTGATCAACAGCTATTATACTAACCATTACGAGTTGCAGTGTGCTGCCCTGAATGATGATATGTCTTTCTGGCATCCGTGGATTGATTATTATCTGTGTGCAATCCGCTATGGCACACAACAGCAGGTGCAGAGCATTTTTGTGAGCGGGTTACATGCTGCTACGGAATTACTCAGTAAATTGGCAGAAAGTCAAAAATCAACCGTAAAGCAGGTTCCTCAACATGAAACAGCAAGAGAATATATTTGTTAAGAATCTGAAGACTTTGAGGAAAAAAAATCCTCAGCTGGCGGAACGGCTTCTGGATATACGCGTGCCCGGTTACTACAGTGTTGTAACGGCACGCAGCGGGCATCCTGTGCTGCACGTTATGAATATAACCTTTCACAGCATGTATGATCCTGTAAAGGAAGGACAACATTTTGCAGATTACCATCTAAAAAATGATGATTACAGGCCAGGTGAAAAAGTTGCTGTTTTCGGGCTTGGATTCGGTTACCACCTAAAAGCCTTGGTTGAAAAAAACATTTCGTGCATCGTAGTTGAACCGCGTATTGAAATAGTGCGCTTCGCCATGGAACATATTAATCTTGAAGATATACTGGCACACATTGAAATATATACGGAAACAGATATAGTGCTGGAGAGTGATACCAGGCTCTGGCCGCACCAGCCATCGGTAAAATACAGCAAATCATCGTTTGACCGGCTGAAATGCTTACGCCCTGTAAGCCGAACCGACCATACCGACATACATCATCAGTCTCAAGAAAAAGAAAGGTTAAAAATTACCGTCGTTACACCAATTTACGGCGGCTCACTGCCGGTGGCTAGGTACTGTTATGCTGCGCTGAAAAAGTTGGGCCATGATGTTGAGCTTTGGGATGCATCGATCTTTGAGGAACCTTTTGCCAAAGCACTTTCACTGGATGTTCATGACAAGAATAAAAAAGTTCTGCATGATTTATTTCTGCACCTTATTTCAGAGATGATTGTGGCATCATGCACACAATCGCCACCCGATCTGCTCCTGGCTCTTGCACAAGCCCCGCTCAGTATCAAAGCCCTTGAGCGTATTAAGAAACTGAAAATCATTACAGCATACTGGTTTGTCGAAGATTATCAGCTTATGGAGTACTGGAGAACCTATGCACCTTATTATGATTTTTTCTTTACAATTCAAGAACATGGATTTTTTGAAGAGCTGAAAAAATGCGGTCTGAAACACTGCTATTATTTGCCGATGGCTGCAGATCCGCAAATACACAGACCCCTTGTATTGACAGAATCTGAAAGGCAGGAATTCGGCAGTGATATATCTTTTATGGGAGCCGGTTATTATAATCGTGAAAAGATGTTGCAGGGGCTGCTTGATTATAATTTTAAGATATGGGGCACGGGGTGGAATCCTGTTTCAGTTTTGTGGCAACATGTGCAGGACTGCGGAAACCGCCTGTCGACTGAAAAAACGGTTAAAGTTTTCAACGCTTCTAAAATAAATATTAACCTGCACTCGTCGGTATGCCATCAAGGTATAAATCCTTTTGGAGATTACCTAAATCCCCGAACTTTCGAGATAGCATCATGCGGCGGTTTCCAGTTGGTAGACCGGCGCAGTATGCTTGCAAGGCATTTCACAGAAGATGATGAAATAATATGTTATGCATCACTGCAGGAACTGCGGGATAAGATAAATTGTTATCTACAAAAACCGGATGAAAGGCTGAAAATAGCCGGACGTGCACGCAACCGAATCCTTAAAGAACATACATACGAACATCGTATGCAGGAACTGATTACTTTTATTAGAACGCACATGCCGGAGCAGTTTTTTGTCAGAAAGCAAAGCATACCGATTATTGATGATGTTGATACTTTTTGTTCACGACACCCCGAAGTGCAGTCAATTTTTAAAGATATTGACTGCAAAGACAGGGGGGTTGCAATTGATGAAATCACAGCAGCAATTCAGTCAAGAAGCGGCCCACTGGAATATCAGGAAGTACTGTTTTTGCTACTCAACGAATTTCATGCAAAATTCAGGGAGTCGGCAGCATGAAACAGATTCTTATCGTAAATCTTGCTCGTTTTGGGGACATCTTCCAGTCATTACCGATGATCCAGACCATAAGACGCCAAGAACCCGATGCCCGGATATCCTTACTGGTTAATGATACTTTTTCAGATGTGTGTACTTTGCTGCCCGGTGTTAATGACTATTTTAAGATCGACTTTAGGAAGGTTTGGACGAATCTTTGTGAGCATTCAGCCTGCCTGGAGAATGCCTATGAATATTTACAGGGTCTTTTCAGTTCGTTGAGGAAACAAAAGTATGACAGAGTCATCAATATTACCCCTCACTATATTGGAATTTATTCATCTTTTCTGGCAGGAGATGAATCAATAGTCGGTTCACGCATGAATGAATGGCAAAAGTACTATATAAACATTACCCGGCATTGGAAAACCATATCTTTTCATCTTGCGGATCTTTTTACCAGGATAGCCGGTTGTCCCGTAGAAAAGCATGTTCCCAGGCTTTGTATAAGCAAGCAAGCCCATATGTTTGCCCGAGAACTGCTTTGCAAAGAGGGTCTGACTGCAAACGAACATCTGATAGGTTTTCACATCGGTGCAAGCCATGCAGAAAAACAATGGCCGCTGGAGTATTTCAGTGAGCTCGGCAATCGTATATTGGATAAAATACATGCACGTATAATTCTGTTCGGCATAGAATCTGAGGCCGCCGACGGAAAGATACTGGAACAAAAGTTATCCGGTAATGTTATTAATGTCATTGGTAAAACAAGGGTTGTGGAGCTTGCTGCGCTTCTGTCACAGACACACGTTTTAGTATCAAACGACTCGGGACCAATGCATGTTGCGGCAGCCTGCGGCACAAAGATTATAAGCATACATACCGGTAAAGAAAAGTGTTTTTCTACAGGACCATACGGCAGCGGGCATATTGCCCTGCAGCCGCGCATCGCCTGCCACCCCTGTGAAATCCCGGAATCGTGCCCCACACTTATGTGCAGAGCAATGATCGGTCCCGGGCTTGTATATTCAGCAGTTGCTTTTATGCTTAACGGCACAAATGTTTCAGAGACTTTTGATTGCACACATGATCTGCAACAAGCTGATGTGTTGGTGTCACGCTTTGATGATAATGGGTACCTGGATTTTTATCCATTAATTAAATCCGAGATAACGATGAGTGTCCTGAGCAATCGAATGCTGCGCTTTTTATGGAACAAAACTCTTTCACCGCTTTCGGATCACAACGAAGATAACCACGATCTGAAGTGCTATAGTAATGCATTAGTTGAACAGATAAAAAAGTTTTACCTTATTGAATCGTGTTTAAAATTAAAAATGCAGTGGCAGAACGTTGATGCATGTATGCTTGATCTTTGTGACATGGCCCGGCAGGGCATCGCATTAGCCGATGATATAGCACAAGTCGGGTCCAGACCGTTACAAAATATAAAAATACTGCAGCAGCTTTCAGAAAGAATAGAAGCGCTTGATTTAAAGATCATCAGCCGGGGTGAAGCATTAACTGATTTTGCAACTATAACCCATATGTTTAATTTTGAAAAACAGAAACTTGATGGTACCCACATAAAAGATATGGTCCAGATGACACATGATATTTATCAAAGACTGTTTACAAGGTGCAATGTATTGCACATGCTGGGGCACTTGTTTTTCAAGGGCATTGAAAATTTAGACGTTTAACTTATAAGGAGGTAACTATGAATATAACAGTAAATGGAGCACCGGTGTTGGATCAATGCCGAGACGCTGTCAATCTGGAAGAACTGCTGTTGAAGCTGTCAAGAACCACACTGCCTCAGGACCATTTAGTGGGTGTAGTAAAGGTTAACGGCGAGGAATTTTCCGAACAGTATGACGGGCAAGCCCGGGAAGTTATGGTTAAAGGAATACAGGAAATTGAAATCGCAACGATACCTATCGAAAAATTTGCTGCGGCAGCCTTTAGCGATTGCACAGTACTTATCGGAAAGATTATTGATTCCGTCATGAACACTGCCGAGCTTTTCAGGATGTATGATGAGTCAGAAGCAAATGAACAGTATAGCAAGGTTATTGATTCACTCAGAGCCCTGTACCAGTTTATTGATTCTACTCAAAAAACTATCGGGTGGGATTTTACTGCTTCGATGTATCAAGGCAAACCTGTTCAAACTTCCTGGGAACGCCTTATTGAAATTGTTGACGAGCTTAAGCAGCCCCAGGAAGAAGGTGATTGGGTACTGCTTGCGGATTTGATGGAGTATGAACTTGTTCCTATCCTTACACAATGGAAAGAAATTTTTGGCGAAAAAGCTGTAAGCTCTCAGGCGTAGATATAACCGTTTTTACAGAATGAAACCGGTGTAATGAAAAAAATTGAAGAGCTTTTTGTGCTTACAAATTCTGCACTTTCATATGCTGAAAAAAAGGATATTGCCCAAGTAACCAGATGTCTGCGCGAAAGAGCAAAAATTCTGGAAAAATTACAAGTCTATCTCAAAAGCATACCATCTGAGAATCGATTGAAAATTCTTTGCAAGATGAACAACATTCTTAAAAAGGATGAGCAGTTAAACACTCTTTTAAGAGAACATAAAGAGGCGCTGGGAAGGGAAAAGAAAACCCATAAACAAAGACAGTTGCTCAAGCTGCGTTTTGCCGACACTAAACGGGCCGGCTTTGGGGGCCCAAACTTCATAGACAAGAAAGTTTAAACACTGCACTATTTTTTTAACCTTTAGGCATAATTGATACGATTTTCCCCATGATATACGGCAGCATCCTGCGGCCTGCTTTCCGTATCAATTGTTTTATCGGTAGAAATTTCCTGCCATGCATCCCGCAGTTCGGATAGTATCTTTAATGACTGGTTAACTTTTGTGATGTCATTATCGGTAAGAACATCGGTTAAATGCCGGTTGAGAAAATGGTAGAGCTTGCGCAGGGTTTCGGCAATCTCTTTGCCGCCTTCCATATTAAGGGCATTGTTGAGTTCATGGATAATAAACTGTGTTCGTGTAATGAACTGATTTCGCCTGGTCGGATCATTGCGCTTATGACACTCAAGGGCCTGCTTAAGTGATGCTATGGCAGCATTATACACCATGATGATGAGTTTAATGCGATTGGTGGACGTAACTTCAATATTTTTATAAGCATTTGCATTTTCTTGTGGATTCACCATTGATACCCCCATGCATTATTTATTATTATTGTCCGAAACTTGCCACTGCATTGGATATATAAGCACTTTGTTGATTGAGCTCTGCCAACACACCCTCAAGACGAGCAAAACGCTCGGTAAGCCTTCGCTCATACAAAGCAAGCCTTTTTTCTTCGAGTTCAATTTTTTCATCGATGCTGTCAATAATATCCTGATAATTATCATTAAGTATTCCCACAGGACCGTCGGAAGGATCTGTCAGAAAATCAAGCTCATCCTTCAAAACGCCGGCAAGCCCCAGTTTAAGATCAACTTCACCGGTAAAACTTTGTAATGTATCATTGACTCTGATCTCCATACCTTTCCCCGGACCATCTAGGATCGTAAGGGTATCGTTTGTTGCGTCCCATGAAACATCATACCAGGTAGAACTATCCGTAGGTCGTATTCTGCTTTGTGAAGGAAATGCAGAATCAAACTCTATCTCATAGGTTCCGGCTTCAGTAATGCCCGCAATATAGCTTTCAAAGTCAAGGCTTGAATGGGCAGATCTGCCTAAAAAATATTCTGAAAAAAGGTCTGCAACAGCATCAGGATCATCTGCCAGAGCACTATCAAGCACGGATTCATCAATCAGCAGCTGACCCTGCGTATCAGATCCCTGATCAGCATCAGTATAAATACCAATTTGCATAAGATTAATATAGCTATCATAGCCATCTCTAAACCCGGACGGGTTCGTTGAAACAATACTATTAAGCCTGTTTTTTATGGTATCAACAGCATAATTGCCGAGAAGAATTCCTGTTTCTTCTGTCTCGGTATTATAATAAGTCTGTTCTTTAATGTAGCTGCGGACTTCATTAAAAGCAGTCACAAAAGTTGTTATATTCTCTTTTACTGCTTCGGTATCGGTTGTTACCGTAACATTTGCAGTGCCGTCCCCTACCAAAGTAAGATTAACTCCGGTGATCAAATCACCAATTGTGTTGGATGCTCTTTGAAGGTAGGAGTCATCAGCAGGATATCCATCAATCTGCAGCATTGCGTTTTGGGCCGACTGGCCCTCTGTGAAAGTAGTTGAAAAGTTATCAAGCGTATGGGTTGTATCAAAGGATATTTTATAGGCCGCACCGGTATTATTGCCTGATAAGACCAGATGGTATGCGGTCGGCAATCCTGTTCCATCATGGATAATACTGGCCGTTACGCCCGGGTTATCACTGTCGGTGTTAATAAGATTAACAAGCTCGGTCAGGGTTGTTCCTGCGCTTACCTCCAGCTCTACAACCTGACCATTATAGGTGTAGTAAAATGTTCCATTTACGGTTGTTACTGCAGTGGTGTCTTCATCAGCAAAGCCTGCGTGTATTTCCTTTTCTGCTTTGGCAAGACCGTTGTCCTGTGCCGCCTGGATATCGGCGTTCCAGACATCTATCGTAAAAGTATCGCCACCTTGGGCCGTACCCGCACTGAACTGAACCGTAAGGCCCTGGAATACGGTAACCGCGCTGGTCGAGTCGATAGTAACGGTACCGCTGTTTCCTTCTGAGTCGGTCCAGGCAACATCGAATTCATCAGTGCCGACTGTATATTCCGTTGTACTGCTGCCTGCTATGGTAAACGTAAAAGTCTTGTTGGTAGTTCCAAGATATTGCCCGCCTGATGTTACAGACGCAGTGCCGTTGAGCGTGCCCTCAGCAGTATCAATTCTGTCACCGGCACCGGACATGGCAAAATCAACAGAAGTATCATTAGTCCCGATTGTAATACTGTTTGAAGAACCGCCGCTTGCTGCTGTCAGCACAAGCCTGTACTGGTTGCTTGTGGAACCGTCATCTACAACTTCAGCAGTTGCAAGCACTACAGCGCCGGCCCAGTTTGCTGAATCGTTTATTGCGGTGGCAACATCCTCAAGGGTATAATTTGTTGCCGGGGTAGGATCGGCAGGAAGAGTTACAGTATCAGTGGTGGAACCAACAGTTATCTGAATCTGATCATTTTGTGCTGCCACTGCCGTGGTATCCTTATCAGCATAACCTTTTGAACCAAGTCTGTGTTGTATATTTGTACCGATTTCAATGCTGTAGGAGCCACTCAATGCACTGCTGCCGGCAGTGGCGGTTATGACATCTTCATCTGAGCTTGTAGCACTTTTAACAAGGAACTCGTTTGGACGGTCTATTGCTTTAACAGCTGTATGCAGGGAAGCAAGTTTAATGTTGAGCTCCTGTAGAGCGCTGGTTTTGGATGCCCATTCGGTTCTCCAGTCTTCAAACGGACCGATACGGCTTTGCCGCTCAGTATCAATGAGGGCCTGGACGATGCTTGCCATATCAATGCCTGACCCAAGTCCTGTAAAAGAGATAGCTGCCATGATAGGTAAATGTCCGCACGATTACTCTTTGAGTTCTCTACCTGGATACCTGCAAAAACAAAGCCAATCTCCGGGGCAAGTAAAATAGTATGGAATAACAGGTGATTACATTCATGTTCGGGCAAAAAAAAGAATGGCAGGGTAGTATGTATCTGCCACTGCCATTCTTTAAAAAGGAAAATATTACCCACCGATAAGTGTCAGGGCCATTTGCGGAATCATATTGGCCTGCGCCAACATGGCAATGGCTGCCTGTGATTTAATCTGGTTGTTGACAAATTGCGTCATCTCGGTTGCAACGTCAACGTCGCGGATACGAGATTCGGCAGACTGCAGGTTCTCGGCCTGGATAGACAGCTGAGCCATTGTGTTTGAGAGCCTGTTGATGTATGCACCGATATCGGCACGGACGGTATCTTTTGATACAATAGCAGTATTAATAGTTGTCAGTGCAGACTGGGCACCTGCCTGGGAATTGATGCTGAGCGAATCAATACCCAGGGCAGTCTCGGTTGCAGCTCCGATAGCAATGTAGTAGTAGTCCTCGCTCGAGCTATTATTGGGACCAAAATGAATCTTAATACCGTTACCGGAGTTTGCAGCAGTCAGAGCACCGTTGAGAAGCTGAACACCGTTAAATCTCGTTGCAAGCGCAATTCGGGTAATCTCGCTGCGCATTGTAATGAACTCGTTGTTCATGATGCTTCTTTGGGTTGAGGTGTAGGTACCGGTTGCCGACTGTTCCGCCAACTCTTTCATTCTGACAAGCTTTTCGTCGATAACCGATAGGGCACCGTCTGCCGTGTAGAGCAAACTCTGGGCATCACCGGCATTTCTAATGCCCTGATTAAGAGCTGCAATTTCTGCACGCATCAACTCACTAACGGCGAGGCCTGCGGCATCATCTGCCGAGGTGTTGATACGCATACCAGATGATAACCTTGTAGTGGATAATTGGAGTTTGTCGTAGGTCACAGCGAAGTTTCTCGCTACTGCCATCGACATCAAGTTGTTGTTAATTACTAATGGCATGATGTATCCTCCTTGATTTAAATGTTTGCCACGAGCATTGTTGCATGCATCCTTGCCTTAATTGTTCTAATGCTATGGCAGGTGATTACTACTTATTAACACACCTCCTTTCTATTTAATTTTTTTTACACCTTACGTATCGACAGATTGATCAAAAATCTTAACCGTGACAGCTGTTTAACTATATATAAAATGCAATCAAAAATTAAAACTTGGGGGAGTTAAGTTTTTTAACGAAATTGCCGATGAGGACTGTGCAAAAAAAATAATTAAAATAATTGATATAAATAAAAGGTCACATGCATAAATACATAGGGGGGCACTAATGGAAGCAATTCATACTAATATAAAAAATGTCGCCGAAGCAATGCGGACTGCTGAGCTGACCAAACAAGGCCAGACAGATAAAAATGTTAAAGAAACCAAACAAGAAACCATCTCTGAAAGTGACACGACCGTTAACGAAGAACAGGCAAAAAAAATTGCAAAGGGAGTTGATGATTTTCTTAAATTGATACAGACAGACTTACAAGTAGAAATTCATCAGGAAACAAAAACGCCGGTCTTTAAAATAGTAAGAACCGATGATAATAAAGTAATCAAAGAAGTTCCTCCTAAAGTAATGCTTGATATTGCAGTAAATATTAAGAATATGGTCGGATCTTTTGTAGATGATAATGCCTAAGCAGAAACAAAACTCTACAAATTCTGCGTACGAACTTACCTGAAAAATTACCTTTCAAAAAATCTATCTGCACCACATGACAATCTTTTGATTACAATTGATTACACACAAGCAGAAATAGCTATATTGCATTGGAAATAACATTAAAGTTGCCATCTGGATATTTCGATTACACATTAACAAACCGTTAAAAGTCTATTATAAGTGAAAATTCATGAAAAAAGACCACTATAACGTACTGCCGGGTGACGGTACCCTAAAGGATGCGCTGTATGCCCTGGTAGCTGCTATCGAGGTGCGTGACAGGGATACGTTATCGCATTCGAAAAGAGTTACAAGGTATGCACTGGATATAGCTGGTGTTTTAGGGTGTTCTGCAGATGAACGAGAAATACTGTATTCTGCCTGCTATTTGCATGACATTGGTAAGATCGGGATCAGTGATAGTATTCTATTAAAGCAAGGCCAGCTGACGACAGGGGAATACGAAATTATAAAACTGCATCCGGTTATCGGTGAAAATATCTTAAAACTTCTGTATCTGCTTCCCCTGCAGAGATCCGTTATCCGTCATCATCATGAAAGATGGGACGGAAACGGTTACCCTGACGGTTTGAAGCATGAGGACATTCCGCTGCTGTCACGCATATTAGCTGTAGCGGATTCATATGATGCAATTACAACCGACAGGCCGTATCAAACATCATTGCATCATGATCAGGCCGTTGCTGAGTTGAGAAGCAATGATGATCAGTTTGATCAGAACGTTGTTGATGCTTTCATAAGAAGTTATAACGGTACGGAAAACTAGTACATGAGGACGATTAACATTGGGCCTAAGCTGGGCTCGCACCTGCTTATTTGCTGTGGGCAACTTGTTCGCTGGAACGACTATTAGTATATTAGTATAGTTCAGGCTGGAGGGGCCCACACTGACCTTGCTGCCCAAACTGGTGCTTAACCTCCGACTCCACAGTTTTAATTTTTCATTTGGGGGTAAAGATTCAGCGAAGTTTTTAGCTTTTATTACTAAATCATTATCAGTAGATTTTTTATTAACTATATGCTATAAAAAATATATTTTTTACATTGTAATAGCATTTTTTTATATCCTATGTTTATATTATATAGGCATATTTTGTGCATATATAGTGTAAATGCAAGGCTGTCACAACGATCACAATACCTGATTTAGACCAAAGAAAGGCAACTGCTTTGAGTTTTACAGATTATATTGAAAAAGGACAGGTCATAGATTTGGAAATTGAGCTGTCTGATACTCATCCAATATATGCCGCTCGTGTAGAAGAAATCTCCGATTCAATAATCAGCGTAAAAATTATTGATACGGATTTCACCGCAGAAAATGATTTTGCAAAGAAAAAAGGTATTATCTGGGGCAAAAAAAAGGGGTTGAAATACAGCTTTTACGTTATTATCGAATCAATTAAAAACTCATCCGTTTTCTTGTTAAAACATATCCCCTCCCGGTCTCATCTTCGTATTGATGCATTTTTGATATTTGAATACAAGGAAATAACAGACACGGGCGTATTGCAAAAACGTAAAAAATACATCCATACTATGTCACCGGACAGTGAAGGATATGTTTTTACCCCGAGCAGAACTATCAGTGATGAAACTGATTTACAGACAAGCATACCACCCGAACTCATCAATGAAATCAACAGTATCCACAGAAAATTGGATTTTATAATTAAATTTCTCGGTAAGACAGATCAGGAAAATATTTTCAACAAAGACCCGGAAGAAGTCAACATCAGCGGTTCCGGGATGAGATTCACAACGACCGAAGAATACAAGCCTGGTGATTTCCTTGATATAAAACTTGTCCTGCCGATTTCCTCCGGTATTATTATTGAAACTATCGGGCAGGTTGTGCGTGTCAACACTCTAGCAGATGCGGTACAAAAAAATGACGCTGTTCGCTATGCGATTGCAGTCAAATTTATCACCATTAATGAAGATGACAGAGAATTTATAATCAGATATGTCTTCAAGCGGCAGAGAGAACTGTTAAGGACCGAAGAAGAGCTCCCGCCGACATAAAATTGCCGGCCATTAAAAAACCCAGTAGGGTAGCTTCAGCTGCAGGTACCCGTTACTTTTTCAATGTTTTGGCTACTATTTCTTTGCTGTTATGCAACATTTCAACAAAATCCTTCTTATCAAGACCGGATCCAATAGCAACTTTCTCAGCATGCTCCCTGGTAAGCAGATCATAGGGGGCATGTGCATCTGAATTAAGTACTAACCTGGCGTTATATTTTTTAGCAAGATGTGCTACATGGCCGTTACAAAGAGAATGGCCTCCCCGTGAGGATATCTCTAAAAATACCCCCTTTGAAGCCGCACGTTGTACTTCTTCCACGGTAATAAGACCGGGATGCGCAAGGATATCAATACCGGCATCTATTGCTTTACTGTTTGTGCCCGGGGCAACAGGTTCTACGATTGTTTCACCATGCACCACAACAATGCCTGCGCCCATTGAGCGCGCATCAGCTGCAAGCATTGCAATATCATCAGGAAACACATGGGTTAATTCTATACCGGCTATCGCGGTAATCGTACCTGCCATGTTGATTTTACTGCATATCTTTATAATGCGCGGAATGATAAAATCATAATTGGAAAAATCAGCATGGTCGGTTACTGCGATTGCCTGATAGCCGCATACAACAGCTCGTCTTATCAATTCCGACGGCAGCAGTTCTCCATCGCTGAATAATGAATGCGTGTGCAAATCAATCATCATGCCCATCTCCTCAATCAGATTAGTTTTCCCGAAAGTGAATGAATTCGGGCTTTTTCTATTTTTACCACAGCGGTAGTCCCTATACGTTCGGGTTGCCCCTTACAGTTTACAACTTTATTACCTGCAGTCCGACCGGCAATGCAGCCACGGCCTCTTTTACTATGGCCTTCAAAAAGCACAGAGCATGTTTTGCCGATGAGTTGCATGTTTTTCTGCAGGCTGATGTTTCTTTGCTTTTCTTTAATCATGGAGAGCCTTTTGATTTTTACTGCATACGGAACCTTGGCGGTATATTGTGATGCTTTTGTTCCCGGCCGATCGGTATAGTGAAACATAAATAAGTCATCGTAGCCTATAGACTCGATGAGAGCAAGTGTTTCACGAAAATCATCATTGGTTTCGCCAGGGAACCCGACCAAAATATCGGATGTAATACTTATATCAGGCACTGCCTGTCTGAGCAAATGTATTTTATGACGGTATTCTTTAGACGTGTAACCCCGGTTCATCAAATCAAGAATTCTGTCAGAACCTGACTGCAGGGGTAAATGGATATGCCCACACAGCTTATCAAGTTCAGCAAAGCAGTCAATCAGCTGATCGGACAAATCTTTAGGATGAGAGGTTGTAAAGCGAATCCTTTCTAAACCGGTAATGACATTAAGTTGCCGGAGTAGTGCGGCAAACGTCAGTGAAGGTGACACTGTTCTGCCGTAAGAATTTACATTTTGACCTAAAAGTGTAATTTCTTTAATACCGGCATCAACAAGGTTTGTGACTTCACGAAGAATATCATCGGGATCTCGGCTATACTCACGTCCCCGTACAAAGGGCACTACACAGTATGAACAATAATTATCACACCCATGCATAATTGATATAAAAGCACTAATCTGTGAAGAATGCGGCATGTAGGAATCTGAAGGATAAATATCAGAATGTGCAGGCATGCTAACGTCTACTGCTTTGTCACCACAAAATGCCTTTTCGATAAGAACAGGCAGGCGAGACAAACAGTGTGTCCCAAAGACTATATCTATGTAAGGAAAACGTTTTACCAGATTGTGCCCTTCTTGCTGAGCAACACAACCGCCAACACCTAAGATAAAATTACTCTGACGGTTCTTAAGTTTTTTAATTCTCCCCAGCTCACTATAAACCTTATCTTCAGCTTTACGGCGAACACTGCACGTGTTTAAAAGAATTACGGTTGCTTCTTCATACGACAGTGCTCTTTCGTAACCACATGATTCAAGTAACCTGAGGATACGCAAAGAATCATATTCGTTCATCTGACAACCAAAAGTCTTTATATAAACTTTTGGCCGGCTTGCTGTACTTCTTATACCCATGATCGGTAATGTTTAGTTGCATTACAAAAGTAAGTTGACGTTTTTTTATATACACCGGACAATGCATTGAATGCATATTCATAAAATAACATAAATGTACTTTATATAAAACAACATATTCTTATACCAGAAGCGTACAGAGCCCGGATATGTGATTGTGTTACAAGACAGCAGGGTTTGTTTTTAATGTAATAACAGGAAAATTAATTTTTATCAGATTGGCTTTCGGGGTGGTGATATGCTGCAATTTTTTTATTTGCTTCGTTCAAACGTTTTGCCAGTGCATCTACAATTTTAATAGACAGTTGTGGATAGTTTTCCAGTACAGCCGGCAGGTCGTCAACATTAAAAATTTGAACAATACTGCGGCCGATAGATGTTACGGTGGCACTTCTTTCTTCATGAAGCAGAGCACTCATTTCACCAAAGTATTCATCGGTTCCTGTAATTCTACCAACTTCCTTGCCGGCCCTGGTGACCTGTAAACCATGCTCTGATTCCACCAGTCGAAAAATATCTGTTCCGTCGGTTCCTTCTGCAATAAGCACTTCACCGTCATGAAATATTTTCTCGTTTATATCAACAACATTTTCAAAAGAAATATTTGCTTCAGCAATCTGGGTGGTTTGTTCCAATTGGGTTAAAACCGACTCCAAAATCTGCAGAATAAGCTGGGGACGATCATAAATAAATTCTTTTAACATAAGGGCAGGATAGGAAGCGATACGGGACTTTGTGAGCGAAACTGCCGTGGTTGTATACGGACGTTTCAAAAAGTGATTTTCAATACCGAAAACATCACCGTCTTTTAGAACTCGAATGCTTTTATTGTTTTGGAGTATCTCAACATTGCCTTTCAGTATAACAAAAAAGCGATCATTAGAAGAGCCTTCAACTACAATATGCTCCCGAGGGATATATTCACGAACTACAACATCTTTAATGTTTTTTTGAGCAGGCATTTTGAATTTGTTACGTGAATGATTATTGATAGGGTTTGTTTCGGATTTTATGAATAAAATATTAGAAGATTTCATATGTTATTTGCTTAAAGCTTACAACTATTTTTGCCGAATATAAGTGCATAAAAAATACAGTTAAGTTTGGAGTATTTGTCGTAAAATAGGTAAATTTTACTGATTATTGACTTAGTAGCAAAAGTATATATTTTATCATAATATACAATAAGATATAAAAAAGTAAACAACTAGTGAAGGAGCACCATAAATGGCCATAAATACCAATATGAAAATACTGGTGGTAGATGATTTTTCTACCATAAGAAGAATCGTGCGAAATATTCTTAAACAGCTCGGATTTACTAATATAGAAGAGGCTGAGGACGGTGATATTGCTTTAGAGCAGTTAAAATTAAAGGATTTTGAATTAGTGGTAACTGATTGGAATATGCCGAACATGACCGGTTTGGATTTGTTAAAGGCAATCAGGGCTGATGAAAGGTTGAAGGACATTAAAGTATTGCTGGTTACTGCTGAGGCCGAAAAGGAAAATGTTGTTCAGGCTGCTCAGGCCGGGGTCAATGATTATGTTGTAAAACCCTTCACTGCTGAGGTCCTGCAGCAAAAAATAGATAGAATTTTTTCATAGCACAGTCACCTTTTCTTAAAAAACTAATCGTTTATATGATAACTAAAAAATTACTTCAGTATATTGAAGCAGTTGCTGAGGAACTCGTAACTGCCGATCCTTATAATCTCCAGGAGCTAGGTAAAATATTAGATCATTTTGCAGCCATATCTGAGGAAGCCCAACGTACTGAACTGCAAAATGTTGCTGAATCGGCTCAAAAGGCGTCTGAGCTGATAAAACAAATGATACTTGATGAACATAGTGATCGTGATAAGGCAATTGAATTTCTCAACAATACTGTTACGGCACTGCAGCAAGCAACCCGCCCCGGTGCCCGGGGAAACGATATCGTTTTAAATAATCAAAAAACTACAGACAGCCCAGATGCAGGAATAAAGGGGACAAAGTCTTTTAGGTTACCGGATTATCTTGATGAAACTATCTTCAACGAGTTCTTAAATGAACAGAACAATGTGCTTGAAAAAATGGAAGCACATATTTTGCAATTGGAAAAAGAAAAAGACGCTGAAACAATTGCCGATCTGCGCCGTGTCTTCCACACGCTGAAGGGTGAAAGTGCAGTTTTTGCCCTGCATGATATTGAACGCATATGTCATATGACGGAAGACTTGATTGATTCTACAGTGGACAGATTACCTATTGATCTGCTGCTCCACGTAAAAGACTGGTTAGGTGGTGTATTTGATGTATTAAAAAGCACTGGAGAGCTGCTTGAACCCGATGAAAAGCTTCTGTCTTTTTTCAACGGAGATGCTGATCAAAAAGCAGCAGACGTGACAAAAAAAAATAGTGTAGATCAGGCACCGGCAGATGCGGAAACCGCTGCTGCTGCCATTGAGAGTCCGGTTCCTCAAAAAGATGAAGTACAGATTGAAAAAACATTAAGCGGGGATATTGATCTTCTTACTGATTTTGTTTCAGAAGCACAAGAACACATTGATACTATTGACAACAGACTGCTGACCCTTGAAAGCAATCCTGAAGATGCCGATCTTTTAAATGCTGTTTTCAGGGTTTTTCATACAATAAAAGGTGCGGCAGGTTTCCTTGCTCTTGATGATATGGCCGGCTTGGCCCATACAACTGAAAACTTGCTGGATCTCGCACGCAAAGGAGAAATAATATTATCTGGAGGTAGGATTGATGTTGTTTTTGAAGCAGTTGATACCATGAAACGAATGGTTGCAAACATCAGGGATGCTATAGCAAGCGGTTCAACCACCTATGCAGTCGAAACAAATTTAGATGCATTAATCAATACAATAACAGTTGCAACCTCTGAAAAAACCGGAGCAGCACTGCAACAATCTGCTGATGCAGGGCAGATACAAACAAGAACCGGATTGCCGGAACAAGAAACGAACCGTGGTGAAGAAGAAAAAAATGTGGACGCTGAGACACCGATAGTGCTTACTACTGAAAAGTCTTCACTATCAGCTAAAGATAGTCAGGACCGGGCCGCACAAAAGAAAATGCCGCAGGGTCAGGTTAAAATAAAAGAGTCGATTAAGGTTGATTCGGAATATCTTGATAAATTGATAGATGCGATCGGGGAACTTGTCATAATAGAGTCAATGATCAAACAGGACTCCGAAGTGGAGAACCTGCAATCTGCACGGTTGATGCGCAATATGTCACAGATGGGTAAGATTACCCGCGAACTGCAACAGCTTGGAATGACCTTGCGTATGATACCCGTTAAAGCGACATTTCAAAAAATGGCAAGGGTTGTGAGAGATCTTGCCAAAAAAGGGAATAAAAAAATCGAATTCGTCGATTATGGTGAAGATACAATGCTTGATAAAAGTGTAGTCGATAGAATTGGTGATCCGCTTATTCATTTAGTAAGGAATTCTGTTGATCATGGCATAGAATCAACGGCAGAGGAAAGGGTGCAGGCAGGCAAGAACGCAACGGGCCGGGTGGAACTAAATGCTTTTCATAAGGGCGGCAATATACATATAGAAATTAAAGATGATGGACGCGGTTTAAATAAAGAAGCAATTTTAAAAAAAGCCGCTGAAAAGGGACTCATCCACGAAGGGCAGAGCTTAAGTGATAGAGAAATCTATAATCTTATTTTTTTACCGGGTTTTTCAACTGCAAGTAAGGTTACCGATGTTTCCGGTCGCGGTGTCGGGATGGATGTTGTAAAAAGAACGATAGAAGACTTGCGAGGCAGTGTAGATATATTTTCCGATCCGGGCAAAGGGTCACTTTTCAGTATTCGCCTGCCGTTAACCCTGGCAATAATTGACGGGATGCTGGTGCGTATAGGTGCTGAGCGCTATATTATACCGACACTTTCAATAGTTGAAGCAATACGGCCCCGCGCTGATGATATCTCCATTGTTGTAAATCGTGGTGAAATGATTAAAGTACGCGACAACGTAATCCCTCTTTTCAGACTGGCTGATCTTTTCAACATACCGGCTCAGGTAACAGACCCGGTTGACGGTATTGTTATCGTTGTAGAGGACAGCGGCAAAATGACAGGTATTTTGGTGGATGAACTTTTAGGGCAGCAGTCAACCGTCATAAAAAGTCTCGGGGCTTCATTTAAGGGGCTTTCTGGAATTTCCGGCGGATCAATAATGTCTGACGGTCGTGTCGGAATTATCCTTGATATTGCCGGAATTATTAAGTTTGCAACTGCCCGTAACACACTGAGTAACGAGAAAAAAAGTAATGATGCCTTGCGGGTATAATTTTTTTATGAGAGGAGTACGGCCATGATGGGTACTATGTCGGAAGGGAAGGGTATTGCCGTAAACAAGACCGGAAAATATCTGACCTTTACTCTTGGTAGCGAACAATACGGTCTGGAAATACTAAAAGTAAGAGAAATCATCGGCATTATGGAAATAACAAAAGTTCCCAGAACGCCTGAATTTATTCGGGGTGTTGTAAATTTGCGCGGGAAAGTCATACCGGTGGTCAATTTAAGAAAAAAGTTTGATATGGAAACTGTGGATGATACTGACCAAACCTGCATAATTGTTGTTGACATCCATCTTGAAAACACGGTTCTGCAGATGGGTACTATTGTTGACAGTGTTTCCGAGGTTTTGGATATTGAGGAAGATGATATTGAAGATACGCCAACTTTTGGAACAAACCTCAATACCAAATTTATAAAAGGCATTGCAAAAACAAAAGGCGGTGTAAAGATATTGCTTAATATTGAAGAAGTACTGTCGGCGGATGATGTCCAAGCTCTTTCAACGACCTCATCATCTGAGTCTCACTCAGAGCAAAACAATACATAGAAAAATGGATACAAAGACTTTTCAAAAATTCAGGGAAATTGTTTATAGCAACAGCGGTATAAACCTGAGTTCTTCCAAAGAAGCAATGGTTTCGTCCAGGGTTTCAAAACGAATGCGTGAACTTGGTATAACGGAGCCTCACCACTATCTTCACTACCTTTTAAAGGATGATAGCGGTGATGAAATTATTAAATTTTTGGATGTTATTTCAACAAATGTTACGAGTTTCTATCGAGAACAGGAACATTTTGAATTTTTGGCAGAAGTGGCTTCGCAATGGATACACAACGGGCAGAGCTCCGTTAGAATATGGTGTGCCGCCGCATCTACCGGGGAGGAGCCCTATACCATTGCTATGTCACTGCTTTCAGCAGCAGGTGACAAAGATGTTGATATTAAAATACTGGCGACCGATATATCAACAAGAGCACTTGCAAAAGCTCAAACGGGAAAATATTCATCTGCAACAATGACGGCAGTTCCAAAACATTATAGAAAAAAATATTTTTTTGTTCATAAGGAAGGCGATCAAACATTCTATATTGCAAAAGATGTGCTCAAAAGTATAATTGTCTTTAGACGTTTAAACTTGTCAAAACCGCCTTTTCCTATGAAAGGCCCTCTGGATACGGTGTTTTGCAGGAATGTCATGATTTATTTTGATAATCAAACACGTGCAAAGCTTATTGCTGAAATTGATCACTTATTAAAAACTGAAGGCTATCTGATCACCGGGCATGCTGAAAGTCTGACAAGCATTCAAACTAATTTACAATGTGTTCGTCCTTCGGTTTATCAAAAACGGTAAAAATCGTTAATGGAGTAAATAAGTGAAGACAGTAGTTGTCGGTATTTCCGACATGAAAGTTTCTAATAATACCAAGGAAATTCTTATTACCTATTCTCTGGGTTCTTGCCTCGGCGTTGTTCTATACGATCCTGTAGCACATGTTGCGGGCCTGTTGCATAGTATGCTGCCGCTTTCTAAAATAGACCCGCTTAAAGCAAAGACGTCACCCTGGATGTTTGTTGATACAGCGGTACCGCTTTTGTTTAAAGAAGCTTATAAACTGGGGGCTGAAAAAAAACGCATTATTGTTAAAGCCGTGGGATGTTCATCTCTTTTAGATGAGCAAGGATTTTTTAAGATCGGGGAACGAAATTTTACGGTGCTCCGAAAACTATTATGGAAGAACAACATACTCATTGAAAAACAGGATATAGGGGGTAATCATTCACGCACAGTATCAATTGCAGTTGGTTCTGGGCGCGTAATCCTCAAAGCAAAAGGTGAGGAGAATGAACTATGAGTATTAAAAAAGAGATACTGGATAACATAAAATCTTTACCTGCCATGAATACTACAACAAAGAAGATTATGGCAATTCTGGGGTCTACAAATGTTGAAATTTCGGAAGTGGTAAAAATTATTGAATATGACCCGGCGCTTACCAGTAATGTTTTAAAGCTGGTTAATTCTGCCTACTTCGGATTGCAGAGTGAGGTTACCTCTATTAAACAGGCTGTTGTACTGCTGGGCTTGAACCAAATTTACAGAATAGTCATTGCAGTATCTTTCTCATCACTTATGAATAAGCCCATAGCGGGTTATGAACTTCCCTCCGGTGCTCTTTGGAAACATTGTGTTGCTACGGCAATTGCCTCTGAGACTATTGCACAGATGTTGAAAAACAGTGATGCCGATGTACTGTTCACTGCTGCACTTCTGCATGATATCGGTAAAATTGCGCTCTCTACTTTTGTTGATGAGTATTATAATCTCATTGAAGAAGAATCCCGGAAAATAGGAGAATCGTTTGAAATAATCGAGAGAAAAGTCCTCGGTATCGACCATGCTGAAGCGGGAGCAATTATACTTAAGAACTGGGGTATTCCCGAAGGTCTGTACTCTCCGGTTCGCTGGCATCACAGCCCGGATGATTGCACTCCTGCAGTTACTGTCGATATTGTTCATGTCGCTGATTCGCTCTGTCTTACAGGCGGCCTGGGTATCGGCCGGGAGGGCCTGCAGTACCGTCCATCAATAAAGGTAATGAAGCGCCTTTCGTTGAAAACGGAAACAATGGAAATGATTATGAGCCGCACCATGACAGGTCTGGACAATATCAAGGAAATATTTGAAATATAGTGGAGGATGTATGCCATGGCATTCAACATACTTATCGTTGATGATTCAAAAACTATTCGTTCGGTTATAAAAAAGACCCTTGAAATTGCTGAGATACCTGTAGGTGAGTTATATGAAGCAGAAAACGGGCAGGCAGGTCTTGCTGTGTTGCAAGAAAATTGGATCGATATTGTTTTTGCAGATATAAACATGCCTGTTATGACCGGCATCGAAATGATTGAAAAAATGAATGCAGACAATCTGCTTGAAAAAACTCCGGTTATAATAGTGTCGACTGAAGGAAGTCAGACCCGGGTAGAGGAACTCATTAAGAAGGGTGTACGTGCTTTTATCCGCAAGCCTATCAGTCCGGAGACATTAAGAAATGTTGTTAATGAAGTTATGGGAGATTATGATGAAGGAGGAAACTAAAGATATTGTATATAAAGTATGTTGTGATGTTTTTGAACATCTGGCTTTTATGTTTGGGGAAGTGCTTGATGAAGATGATATTACAAGCGTTGCGGATACATTTATTAAAGCATCGATGTCATTTAAAGGTGAACAGCAGTCCGGGATTGTAGCAATAGTCGTACCGGAAGAATTGTCGGTAAACCTTGCATATGAAATACTTGGTCTTGAAAAATCAGAACAGATTGATCCCGACGGGCCGGAAGATGCCGTAAAGGAAGTGCTCAATACAATATGCGGCCGTTTGCTGCCGGCAATTTTTGGTGATTCTCCAATTTTTGATCTCACCCCTCCGGAAACCACTGTAATTTCTTACCAGGAATGGGAAGAGCTTGTTCAGGGACATGCGTACATTTCCCTAGAGATTGAAAATAATCCCGTATTGATAACCACATCACTCTAAACACACATGAGCATAAAAGTACTTATCGTAGATGATTCCGCAGTAGTGCGAAATATTTTTTCAAAAGAACTTGCCGGTGATCCGGATATTGAGGTTGTAGGAACTGCCCCTGATCCTTATGTGGCCCGCGATAAAATAGTCAAACTCAAGCCTGATGTGATTACCCTTGATATCGAGATGCCCAGGATGGATGGCATTACCTTTCTGCGAAAATTAATGAAACATTATCCTCTGCCGGTAATAGTCGTTTCCTCGCTCACACACAAAGGCAGTGAACTTGCAATGGAGGCCCTTAATTATGGTGCTGTCGAAGTGATGTGTAAACCCGGCCAAGCGTATTCTGTGGGTGATATGTCGTTAAGCCTCATTGAAAAATTAAAGGCTGCTGCGCGGGTTGATATTAAAAATTTAGAACATATTTCTTCTACCATTTCAAAGCAACAGGTTAAGCTTTCTCTGACTAAAACTACAAACAAGGTCGTTGCAATGGGTGCATCTACCGGCGGAACACAGGCCCTTGAATATATTTTAACCGCAATGCCGGTGAACGCTCCGGGAATTATTATTGTTCAACACATGCCGGCAAAATTTACCAATAGTTTTGCACAAAGGCTTAATGACATATCTACTATAGAGGTTAAAGAAGCTGAAGACGGCGACAGGATAAATACCGGCAGGGCATTGATAGCTCCTGGTAATTTTCATATGGTATTGCGCAGGTCGGGGGCTAACTATTTTGTTCAGGTTAAGAATGGTCCACTGGTTAAACGGCAGCGTCCTTCTGTTGAAATTTTATTTAATTCAGTGGCTAAGTATGCCGGCAGCAATGCCGTCGGTGTCATTCTTACCGGTATGGGATCTGATGGAGCTGATGGGCTGCTTAAGATGAAAAAAAGCGGGGCAGCAACAATTGCCCAGGACGAAGAATCATGTGTTGTTTTTGGTATGCCGAAAGAAGCTATAAAACTTGATGCTGCTGATAAAATTTTAAATCTTGCCAAAATTCCGGAAAAAATCATTGCATTAGCGCAGTAATATATTTTTTAAATTTATTGGTTTACATAATATAACTTATCAGACATTTTAAACATGGTCGGCAATCAGTTTATTCATATAATCAAATACAAACTGCGAATAGCGGCCTAGCCGGTAAATTTCAGTAAGTTTCTCAACAAATACTTCATAGGTAAGCATTTTATTATATAGAAGTGCTAAAAGAGCAATTGGCGCATTAATATATGCTATATTGTGAGCTTTACACCAGCGGCATACTTTGCCATCATCTGTCAGGACTGCCTGGGCCCTGCAGTGTTCATAGAGTTCAATAATAAGGTAATCCGGGGCTGAGAGATTATTTGATTTTCTTTTTGTAAATGGTGCCTTATAAATATTAAGAAGATTATCAGCAACTAACTGCTTATATACTGTAATGTCATCATTTATCTTATTTACATTTTTGCATATAAGCTCATTATATATCTGAGACGCTACAAAAACATCTTTTATACGGCAATAGTGCCGCAAGACACCTGCCTTGGATAGATAGATTAGTGAAGACGCATCCGCAACTATGCGACCGCCCTTGCAAAGAATTTTTTTGTTTGCCATTGATAAAAGTTGTGTGTGTTAATATATGATTGATTAATTATTTTGTTTGTATTATGATTCTTATCTTAAAAAAATATAAATAAAATATAATTTAACAATTATTATTATCAAATTATAATGATTTTTGAAAGAAAAAATATCTTATTTTTATTTCAGCTAACTGACCCCTATGAGCACGAAAAGCGTATCTGTCCCATATAATTTTGCCGGTTTGGATGATGACTGCTCCTCCTGGGAAACTTCACGTGTCGCTGTAATTCCGGTACCATATGATTTGACAACAACCTACCAGACCGGTACACGCAAAGGCCCGCAGGCCGTTATTGAAGCATCAACACATATGGAACTTTTTGACGATGAGCTGCACGGTGACGTCTCCATGATTGGAATACATACTTGTGACCAGGTCGAGCAGGTAACAACAGGACCCGATGCAATGGTTGCACGGGTAGCAGAAGTTGTTTCACGTGTTGTTGACGCCGGGAAATTCCCCGTTGTGCTGGGTGGTGAACATACCGTGACGCTGGGTGCCGTGCAGGCCATGAAAAAAAAACATGCTCATATCGGTGTTGTGCAGTTTGATGCCCATGCCGATCTGCGTAACACCTATCAAGGGTCGCACTATAATCATGCTTGTGTAGGCCGGCGCCTAAATGAACTCGGTAAGCTTACCCAGATAGGCACTAGAAGCCTTTGCTCGGAAGAGTATGACTTTTTAGCAAGCTCAAATATACATTCTTTTTTTGCAAAAGATATATTGCAAGATACTGCCTGGATTGAAAAATGTATTGAAATACTACCATCACCTATATATATTACTATTGATGTGGATGTGTTCGATCCTTCTATAATGCCTTCCGTAGGCACACCGGAGCCCGGCGGGCTCGGCTGGTATGAAATACTGCATGTGCTGAGAAGCATTACGGCAAAAAAACAGATTATCGGTTTTGACATTGTCGAATTGTGCCCGCAGCCGTCAAACCATGCACCTGATTTTCTGGCTGCAAAATTATGCTACAAGATGCTGGGGTATATATTATTGCACACGAGCTGATGCGGAACCCTGTGCTTGTAAAGGAGATATACAACCGTGAAACTGGTTCCTCAAAAAGTTTTTTTTACCAAGGGTGACGGCACCCACAAGGATGAGTTGCGTTCATTTGAGCTTGCCCTGCGCGATGCCGGCATTGAAAAATTAAATTTAGTGTCTGTTTCAAGCATACTGCCGCCCGGCTGTAAAATAATCTCAAGAAAACAGGGGTTAAGAACATTAGAACCGGGCGCAATTACATTTTGTGTATTAAGTAAATGTTCCAGTAATGAACCCCGACGCCTTATTGCAGCCTCGGTTGGATGTGCAATGCCGATGGATAATAACGGCTACGGCTATCTTTCGGAGGTGCATGAATACGGCATGACTGAAAAAGAGGCCGGGGATCGTGCTGAGGATATGGCCGCTGCCATGCTGGCATCAACACTGGGCATAGAATTTGATGAAGATAAAAGCTGGGATGAAAAGAAAGAGGTGTATCGCATCAGTAATAAAATTTACAAATCAACGGAAATAACCCAATCTGCGATCGTAACAAAAAAAGGCTATACAACTGTTGTCGCAGCAGCTGTTTTTATTATGTAATAATTACTACACAAGGAGGTCAGAACCTATGAAAAGTACTTATGTTAACGTAAAATTACAAATAGTGTTTTATAGTATATGCATTGCCCTGGTTGCATATGTGTCCCCTGCCCTGCTTCGTGCAGAAACTGATTTTTCCAGCAAAGCATCTTTGCCTAACTTTGCAACTATTGTAAAGCAACTCACCCCGGTAACGGTCAACATTAGCTCTACAAAAACGGTAAAATCCCGCTTCAGGCAGTTCGGCGCTCCTTTCAACAACCAGGACCAAGCCGATCCGTTCCGTGATTTTTTTGGCGATGATTTCTTTAGGCATTTTTTTGGGGATATGCCCGACAAAGAGTATAAGCAGCAGGGACTCGGTTCCGGTTTTATTATAGACGAAGAGGGTTATGTATTAACTAATAATCATGTTGTTGAGGGGGCCGATGAGATAAAAGTTAAAACGCATTCACAAAAGGAATATGATGCTGAAATTGTGGGTAGAGATCCCAAGACAGATTTAGCTCTTATTAAAATAAAGAATTTAAAAAAGGATTTGCCGGTTGCAGTGCTGGGTGACTCCGATGCTTTGGACGTAGGAGAATGGGTTATTGCCATAGGCAATCCTTTTGGACTGCAGGAAACCGTCACTGCCGGCATTGTAAGTGCTAAATGGAGAAAGATAGGTGCCGGCCCATATGAGGATTTTATTCAAACGGATGCCTCAATAAATCCCGGCAACAGCGGCGGTCCCCTGTTTAATATGAAGGGTGAAGTGGTCGGTGTAAATACCATGATTTATACTCCCAGCGGCGGTAACGTCGGCATTGGATTTGCCATCCCTATTAATCTTGCAAAGAACATTGTAAGCCAACTAAAAGATAAAGGCCGGGTAATACGCGGGTGGCTTGGTGTAGTTGTTCAAACAGTTACCCCGGAACTTGCCAAATCATTCGGGCTGGAAGAAGGTAAAGGCGCACTGATTGCCGATATTGAAAAAGACGGACCGGCGGATAAGGGCGGGATACAGTCCGGAGATATAATAATCAAGTTTGACGGCAAAACAGTAAAGGAAATGTCTGATCTTCCCTTGATGGTTGCCGAGACACCTGTTGGTAAAAAAGTAAATGTCGTAGTACTGCGCAACGGTAAAGAGAAGAATATTACTGTAAAAATCGGCGAACTTGAAGAAAAACAGGTTGCTGTTACGGAAGAAAAAGAGAAAGAAAAAATGGGTTTAACAGTACGTCAGTTAACACCTGAGCTGGCAAATATGTACGGCATTTCCGAACAGCAGGGAGTCATAATTACCCAGGTTGCACCGGGCAGCCCGGCAGATGAGGCAGGACTGCGACAGGGTGATGTAATTAAGGAGGTTAACAGAACCGCTATTAAGACTATAAACGATTACTTAAAAGCAATTGAAGAAAAAAAGGGAGAAAATATTTTGCTGTTATTAAAACGTGGCAGAACCTCACTCTGGGTGGTTGTAAAACCAAGGCAATAGTAAATCATTAAGAGGAGATACTATAATGAGCAGAATAGAACAGATTCAGGGTAGAGAAATCCTGGACTCGCGGGGCAATCCGACCGTTGAAGTTGATGTTATCCTTGAAACCGGTGTGCTTGGCAGAGCGCAGGTTCCTTCGGGAGCATCTACCGGTGAAAAGGAAGCACTTGAACTTCGCGATAATGAGAAAAGTCGTTTTTTAGGAAAAGGTGTCACACAGGCGGTCTCTAATATAAATGAGAAAATTCAGCCGCAGCTGTTGGGCTTGGAATCTTTAAATCAGGTTGCACTTGACAGACAAATGATCGAATTGGATGGGACAGACTCTAAAAAAAATCTGGGGGCAAATGCAATCCTGGGAGTATCAATGGCGATTGCCAAGGCATCTGCTGCTGAGCTTGGAATACCGCTGTACCGCTATATCGGTGGAACTAATGCAAAAATGCTGCCTGTGCCGATGATGAATATTTTAAACGGCGGCCAGCATGCCGATAACAATGTTGATATTCAGGAATTTATGGTTATGCCGGTGGGAGCGTCTTGCTTTGCTGAAGCCATACGCATGGGGGCTGAAATTTTTCATAACCTTAAAAAAGTATTGCAGGATAAGAAATTGAACACTGCCGTTGGTGATGAGGGTGGTTTTGCACCTGACCTGCAGTCCAATGAAGAAGCCCTTCAGGTTATTATGCAGGCCATAGAAAAGGCAGGATACATTCCCGGCGAGCAGGTAGTGCTTGCCTTGGATGCTGCGGCAAGTGAATTTTACAAAGAAGGCAGTTATGTGCTCGCTGCAGAGGCGCAGCCTGAAAAATCATCAGATGATATGATAGATTTTTATGAAACACTTATCTCACGCTATCCTATTATTTCGATTGAGGACGGCCTTGATGAAAATGACTGGGATGGATGGAAAAAGCTTACGCAGCGGCTTGGTGAAAAAATTCAGATTGTCGGTGACGACCTGTTTGTAACCAACACCAGGCTTCTTCAACAAGGTATTGAGACCGGTGTGGCAAACTCGATCCTGATTAAACTTAACCAGATCGGCACAGTAACTGAGACCCTGGAAGCCATCGAAATGGCTAAAAAAGCCGGTTATACCGCGGTGGTATCACACCGATCAGGTGAAACCGAGGATACAACCATAGCTGATTTGGTTGTTGCCTGTAATACCGGCCAGATCAAGACAGGATCAGCCTCCCGTACTGACCGGATAGCAAAGTATAATCAGCTTATTCGCATTGAAGAGCAACTTGCTCGGGCCGCAGAATTCCCTCAGAAGAAAGCCTTTCATAACATTGGAACATAACTCATGGGCTTTTTCGACCAGGGCAATCAGAGCGAAAAAGAAAGACTGCATATGGTTGATAAACAGCTGGTTGCACGCGGCATTTCCGATGAGCAGGTGCTCGATGCTATGAGAAATGTTCCCCGCGAAGTATTTGTCCCGGCTAAATACAGACATGATGCTTTTAATGACGGTCCGTTACCGATCGGAAAGGGCCAAACCATATCGCAACCCTATATGGTTGCCCTGATGACTGAATGTTTAAATCTTACAAAAGATGCGAAAGTCCTGGAAATCGGCACAGGTTCCGGTTATCAAATGGCTGTTCTGCTGCGCATTACTCCGTATGTCTATTCAATAGAACGAATTGCCGCCCTGGCTGAAAATGCTCAAAATACACTCGTTTCACTGGGATACGAATCAGTCAATATTAAAGTCGGCGACGGAACCTGCGGCTGGCCGGAGCAGGCCCCCTTTGACGGCATTATTGTTACGTCCGGGGCTCCATCAATCACTGAAACACTTAAAGAACAGCTTGCTGACGGCGGACGGTTGATTATACCCGTAGGCACCCGGCATACGCAAACCCTCTATAAAATTACCCGAACAGGTAATAGGTTCAACCAGGAAGAAATTACTTGTTGTGTTTTTGTACCGCTTATTGGAAAATACGGCTGGGAAGACAACTGAAAGACCGGTCATGAACATGTATGGAGTACTACTATGAAATCTCACCATTTTGAAGAACTTGTTATAGAGAATACAACAAAGATTATTTTTTTGATTATGGACGGACTTGGCGGTGTTGAAATGCCGGGCAGCGGCGGTACCGAACTCCAGGTTGCCTGCACACCGCATCTTGACCGGCTTGCCTCTGATGGTATCTGCGGACTGCTTGATCCGATTGCACCCGGCATCACACCCGGCAGTGGGCCCGCTCACTTCGGATTGTTCGGCTATGATCCGGTGGAGTATAATATCGGCCGCGGCGTTCTTGAGGCCGCCGGCATAGACTTTCCATTTACACCGGATGATGTTGTAGCACGAATAAATTTTTGTACCGTTGCAGATGACGGTACTATAACTGATCGTCGTGCCGGTCGAATTACATCGGAAGAGAATGTAAGCATATGTAAAAAAATTCAGGAATCTATTAAAAAGCATCCCCGCCTGGATGAGATTATTATTGAACCGGTGAAGGAACACCGGGCCGTTGTCGTCTTTCGTGGCAAAGGTCTGCAGGGAGATCTCGATGATACCGATCCGCAAAAAACCGGTGTACGGCCCCTTGAACCGAAGGCACGCAATCAGCAGTCGGTTGAAACAGTACCGATAGTTTCAGACTTTATTTCTCAGGTAGCAGACATCCTGTCGGATGAGCCCAAGGCAAACATGTTGCTTCTGCGCGGGTTTGCAAAATATCATAGATTCCCTTCCATGTTCGAACGCTTCAAACTCAAGTCACTGGCCATTGCAGCCTACCCTATGTATAAAGGCATTGCCCGACTGCTCGGCATGGAGGTCCTTGAGGGAATGACTGATATAGCTAGCGAGTTTAAAGCCCTGGAGGATAATTATGCTAACTATGATTTTTTCTTTATCCATATTAAACCTACCGACTCACGCGGCGAAGATGGTGATTTTGAGGCCAAAGTAAAAGTGATAGAAGAAGTCGATTCATATATCCCGGCAGTTCAAAAACTTAGTCCCGGCGTACTGGTTGTCACCGGTGACCACTCTACCCCTGCCCTTCTCAAAAGTCATAGCTGGCATCCTGTACCGGTAGTGCTTTATTCACAATGTTGCCGAAAGGATGCAGTTACACACTTTGATGAGTTAAGTTGTATCAATGGCGGCATAGGCCGCATGGAGACTGTCTTTTTGATGAGTATTGCACTTGCTAATGCCGACAGACTTGCAAAGTTCGGGGCGTGATTATTATAACTAAATCATACTATAATCTATCATGTCATGGACCTTCGCGCTCGCATTGAAGATCTTCGTAATAAAATCCGTTACCATAATCATCGCTATTATATTTTGGATGATCCGGAAATTTCTGATGCTGAATATGATAGATTAATCCGTGAGCTTGAATCTCTTGAGCAAGACAATCCCCGGCTGGTAACGCCCGATTCCCCTACGCAACGCATAGCTGTTGAGCCTGCAAAAGAATTTCCTAAAGCACCCCATTTCCCGCCTATGCTGAGCCTTGCAAATGCTGCAGATGAAAATGAAGTCCTCGAATTTGACAAGCGAGTTAAAAAAAAATTATTGGATATCGGGATATTAGAATACATTGTTGAACCAAAACTTGATGGTCTTGCGGTTGAGTTGATTTATGAAGACGGCAGTCTCAGCGTAGGTTCAACCCGCGGTGATGGTGAAGTCGGTGAAAACATAACTCAGAATTTAAAAACCATTAAGTCCATACCGCTGGTTTTACTGCCACCTGAGAATGTCACGTATCCACACAGAATTGCTGTGCGCGGTGAGGTTATTATGGAGAAGACTGATTTCGATGAACTCAATGCACAACGTGCCCGACAAGATGAGCCGCTTTTTGCAAACCCGCGTAACGCTGCTGCCGGATCTGCCCGCCAGCTTGACAGCCGTATTACTGCCCAGCGCCAACTGGATGCTTTTTTTTACGGTGTCGGCGATTGTGCCGAACTGCCATGCGATACTCATTATGATGTAGTAACTTTTCTAAAAAATGCCGGTCTCAAGGTTAATCCGAATATCTCACTATGCAGTGATATTGAAGATGCCATTGCGGTCTGCAAGGATATTGAGTTCAGACGTAACGAATTTCCTTACGAGATCGACGGTGCGGTTATTAAAGTAAATTGTTTGGAGTATCAAAACCGCCTCGGCAGCCTTTCAAAGAGCCCGCGCTGGGCCGTGGCGTATAAATTTGCGCCGCAGCAGGAGACGACAGTTGTCAGGAATATCATTGTGCAGGTCGGCAGAACCGGCGCACTGACTCCGGTTGCATTACTTAAACCGGTGAAAGTGGCCGGTGTTGAAATCAGACGGGCTACCCTGCATAATCAGGATGAAATTGACAACAAGGATATTCGCATTGGTGATACCGTCATAGTCCAAAGGGCCGGTGATGTAATCCCTGAGGTTGTTAAAGTTATTACGGCTGAAAGAAAAGGTACGGAGAAAAAGTTCAGCATGCCGGAAAGCTGCCCTGTCTGCGGGTGCAAGATTGTTAAGTCTCAAAAAGAAGTAGTTTCTCGTTGTCCGAATCAGACCTGCCCTGCTATCATAAAAGAAAATATTAAACATTTTGTTTCCCGTCGCGCTATGAACATAGAGGGCCTTGGCGTAAAAATGATTAACCAGATTGTTGAGAAGAATATCGTGAAAACAGTTGCTGATTTGTATTATATCTCTTGTGATGAATGGAAAAACCTTGACAGGATGGCTGAAAAATCTGCACGCAATATTGTTGATGCAATCGAAAAAAGCAAACAAGCCGGTCTTGAGCGTTTAGTGTTTGCGCTGGGCATTCGTCATGTGGGAGAACATACAGCCAGCATAGTGGTGCAAAATCTTAAAAGTATTGACGGCATTAAGAATGCTTCAAAGGAGACGCTGTTAAGCATACATGAAATCGGCCCGGAGGTTGCCGAGAGTATCACTGATTTTTTTAATCAGGAAACAACGATTAACATTATTGATCGTCTCAGCAATGCCGGTATCTCAATGGATCCTGTGAAGGTACAGAAAGGTGAACAGCTTGCCGGAAAAACATTTGTCTTTACCGGTACTCTTAAGGATTTTAGTCGAACCGAGGCAGCAAAGCGGGTTGAATTACGAGGTGGTAAAATATCCAGCAGTATTACCGGAAAAACAGATTATGTTGTTGCAGGTGAAAACTCCGGATCAAAATATGCAAAAGCACAAACGCTGGGTATTACAATAATTGATGAAGAAGGGTTCAAACAGCTAATTTCTTAACATGCTTGATAATATTAAATTTATTTACTCATGCGAAAATACGTATAGATGTAAATTTGAAATAAAATAATATTTTAATATATATTTTATCCATCTCGCCATTTCACAGTGGTTTTTTATGGCTAAATAACCACTGTGTATAATAATTGTTAGCTCTTTTATGAAGATGGCATTCATTTCTGGATTATTTGCTTTGCTGGGTGGTTTTATTGGCGCATGGCTTACTCGTAAAACAGAATATCAAAAATGGCTTCGTCAACAACGTAGCGTTGAATTTTCGGAGTTTATAAAACAATTAGAAGATGTTAGGGTAAAAGCTAGCGATATACTTTATAGTTCCAAACCCACTGATGAAGAAAAAGATTTTCAAATTACAGAGTTGTTTATCGGATTAAAACCACTTGAGAATATTGTCCGACTTTATCCGAATAAGTCTGATAGAGAAACATTTTCTAAGTTAAAGCATAAAATTTGGTCTTTTTACTCTCCCAGCATTAAAAAATCAGTACGAATGAAGAAACATAAAGAATTGTTACAAGGCATACAGGACTTGTTTGAAAAAAATATTAAAGGCTAATAATCGCTTCCAGCCGAGGCTCGTACCTCGCGCGGCTGAAGCACACGTTGGACACAAAGGCTCAGAAGGAGGGATACAATGCAGAACACCAACTCAGCCACCAAGGATTCAGAGTCATCAATCAACGTTCAGAACTTCCTTGGAGTAGCCGCGATAATTCTTGTCGTTGCCTCTGCTGTGGTCGGACACTTGACCACTGATAAGTCAGGTCAGGTCCTTGCTGACCTGACTATGATCTTTGGAACTTTCTATGTTTCTTTCTTGGTTTCCCGCTATTTTGCCTTGGTGACCTCCCGCAAAGAGCTGCAGGATCTAGCGGAGGCGTCGGGGACACGCATCTTTTTGCTGTCGTCACAAATGAAGGAGCTGGCGCAAGATGTTTATAACTATGAATCTGACGGACCGACCTCGAAGATTTACTATAACGTCATTGGAACCGAACTCACTCGCTTGGCCAGCCAAGCCGAGTTGTCGTTTGAGGATCTACAGAGAATAGCTAAAGTCGACCTGTCAATCCCACAACTCCGTGAAGACGCAGTGACTCGAGTTGAGGAAGTTAAGCAACGGGAGAAGGTAAGATGTCCAGAATGCGAGAAGGAACTGGAGGTCCTGGTTGGGGCCGCGACCGGGACTTCGAGACACTGTCGATGCGACAAGTGTGGCAAGGTTTTTATCAGCCATCGGCTTTCTGATGGTGGAATTAAGATCAGCTATTCAGACGATCTTGAAATTGAATGTCCCAACAATGCTTGCACGAATCAAATCCGAATTCGACGTGGTCCCACAGACTGGGGAACAAAAATCCGCAATTGCTATGAATGTTTCGCACGAATCAGATTCGACCTCGACAATAAAGAAATCGAGAACTTCACAATTGAGGAGCCCCTTGAGCTCGACCGCCCCCTCATCGCGAATGCACAGTGCAAGTGTCCCTACTGCTCTTGGCTAGTTACATTCGGTGAGACCCGGAACTCAAGGGGTGAATGGATACAATCCTGTCCAAGCTGTACGAAGCTAATCAAGGTGAAGGATTAGTCCAACAAATGGATCGAGACGGAAGTGGTTCCGCTTGCGCATTGAAGTCGAGTATGAGGCTATTGAATATACCCTCTCCGCACTTCTTCAAATACCTTGTCACAACTATCCGAGCTTGAACTTGCAGATGTCGCTGCTGAATTCAATCGTTAGGCGAAGGGAGAATAAAAGAATGAAGAAAATAATACCACCGGTTTTATTTGTTATCTGCATAGTTATCATGGTGGGACTTTGGCTGGTGTTTCCAATTATGCAGTTTCTTACATTTCCGATCAGCCTGGTTGGTATTCTGCCTTTTATAGCTGGGCTGGGAATCGCCAAGCGTGGTTCTGATATATTTAAAAAAACGGGAACGAATATCGAGACATTTGATGATCCGAATATATTAGTTACAGATGGTCTCTATCGAATAAGTAGAAATCCAATGTATCTTGGGTTTCTTGTAGCTCTGCTTGGAGTAGCTATTATGCTTGGAAATTTTTCATCAATCCTTGTTGTAATTGGATTTTTTGTCATAACAGATCGCTGGTATATTAGGTTTGAAGAAGTAGCTATGGCTAAAACATTTGGCGAACAGTATGCAGAGTACAAAGCGAAAACAAGACGCTGGTTGTAATTGCCTAACAAGTAAATTAACTCGGACGTCACAAAGCTGCTCCGCTTGTTTCTCGCTACTCAACTTAGCAATGCCGGTTATTTCCGCGTTCTTCAACGCAAGAGCATAAAATGTTTTATCTTGATAAATTCAGTAAAATAGTTAAAATTTTTATATGAGTAAAATAATAGACCAAATTAAAAGACTCATTGCCATAGGGGATATAAAAATATCTGATCATGGCTACGATGAACTTGCTGAGGATAATATTTTTGTGAGAGATATTATTTCTGGTGTTGCTGATGCCGCAGTAATCGAAGATTATCCGGAATATCCCAAAGGACCATGTGTTCTTGTTTATCAAGAAGATTCTCAGCGAAAACCAATTCATACCGTATGGGGAATTCCAAAAGGTCATTCATCTCCTGCAGTTTTGGTGACTGCCTATAGGCCGGACCCGGAGTTGTGGACGGATGACTTTATGAGGAGGAAAAAATGAAAAAGAGAATTCATACAAAGCTAGTACATGAGGGGCAATATATTGCGGAAGTCGATATTGAATTAATCGATACCGATGAGGGCTGGTCACCATACCTTTCCTTAGATGACGCACAAAAGCTCGACGATGTGCGCGATGCTTTAAAAAGAGGTGATATAAAGGCCGCCACCCATCTCGCCCGCGTATATACTCTCACACCCGTAGCAATGTAATTATCACCTGAGAACCGGTAGCTTAAGTCCGACCAAAAAAGCTAACCGCTTTTTTGGCAGCTTAGCTTTTCGTTCGGTGAAAGAACTGTATCAATATATATGAATTCATGGTAATTATTACGAATGATGAAAAAAGTTGTTCACAAAAGCAATCTTCATAGCCTTCAATCCGCGAGGGATGATCTATTGTACTGGTTGAGCCGTCCTGCGGAAGAACGCGTTGCAACCGTCGATTATCTGCGAAAGCAATATTATGGAAGTACAGAAAGACTTCAAAGAGTTGTTCGAGTTATTCAACGGGCATAAAGTCGAATACATAGTATTTTTGAACAGCCCCGAGCATATTACTTTTTCAACATCCCCAGTATCCCTGGTTTTCCCTGCTTTTCAATGGAGCAAGTAGTGTTCAAGGAGCTTAAAGAAATAAATTCACGCCCGAAGCCATTTCAATTCTATACTGCAGATGAATTATGGGCAAACGAGCATACTTCAAAACAAATGCTTGACTACCATTTAAACGAAGATATTGATGTCTCATCTCGAAACAAAAAGTTCATCGAACGCTCCGTTGAATGGATTGTTTCTCACTTTGGAGTTGATAATAACACTACAATTGCAGATTTTGGTTGTGGACCTGGTCTCTATACAACCAGAATAGCTGAAAGAGGTGCAACAATTACTGGTATAGATTTTTCAGAAAATTCCCTAAAATATGCTAAACAGGTTGCGGAGCAAAAAGGCCTCATAATCAATTATGTTCACACAAATTATTTAGACTTTGAGACAACCAACAGATTCGACCTAATTATGATGATCATGTGTGACTACTGCGCCTTAAGCTCAGAGCAAAGAAAAACAATGCTTTCAAAATTTTCTTCTCTTGTAACGCCAGGTGGCTCTGTGTTGCTTGATGTGCATTCTTTGAATAGTTTTAATCAAAAAAAGGAATCAGCAACCTATGAACTTAATCAGTTAAATGGGTTTTGGTCCCCCAATGATTATTACTGTTTTATCAACACGTTCAAGTACCAAGAAGAGAAGGTAACTCTCGACAAATATACAATAATAGAGGAGGCCCAAAATCGCGTTATTTATAACTGGCTACAATATTTCAGCAAAGAATCATTGAGAAAAGAATTTGAAGAAAATGATTTTGAAAATGTGAGTTTCTTCTCAAATGTTGCGGGTGATATTTTCGATTCTGAATCCACAGAATTTGCCATCGTCGCGAAGAAACTGTAAAACCAAAACAGTCGACGGACAGCTTGAGTCGCCGCTGAATTCAACGTTATACAACATTTAAAACCATGAAAAATCCACAATTATTTATGAAAATCAGTTTAACAATGGGCTTGGTTGCTTTACTAATGACGGTCGGCGATTATCTAGCACTTCATGATATTTGGCACGACTATGTAAGCAAGCAAGTGATTGAAACTTATGGTGGCAATACCAATTTAAACATAAAAAATGGGACGATACAAAAAATCAACATCACCCGGCCAAACCGACGTAGCTGAACACTATGCCTCCGGCTACGAAGCGGAGCGTTTGGATACAGGGGTAGGCAAGCTGGAACGTGAACGTTCGCGTGAGCTGATCGAACGGTTCCTTCCACCTCCCCCAGCGATCATTCTGGATGTGGGAGGTGGAGCCGGAGCCTACTCGTGCTGGCTTGCCAAGTTGGGATATAGCGTTCACCTAATTGACATTGTGCCACTTCATGTTGATTTGGCAAAGAAAATGTCAGACTTGCAGCCGGCGGCCCCGTTGGCCAGCACAACAGTCGGGGATGCATGTTCATTGAAATGGGGGGACGACCAAGTCGATGGGGTCCTTTTATTTGGACCTATGTATCATTTGACCGACAGGGGTGATCGCCTGCAGGCAGTGAAAGAAGCTTGGCGAGTTCTAAAAAAAAACGGTAGCCTTATTGCGGTTGGGATATCGAGGTTTGCCTCAGCTTTGGACGGATTGCGAAGCGGGTTCCTTGCCGATCCGGTATTTGCGACAATTGTTGACCAGGACTTGCAGAGTGGTCAACATAAAAATCCTACTGAAAAGCCAGAGTACTTCATGGAAACGTTTTTTCACCACCCGGCTGAGTTGCGGAATGAGATAGCAGAAGGCGGATTCGAAGACGTGGGTGTATTTGGGGTTGAAGGTCCGGGTTGGCTGCTTCATGATTTCGACGGGTGGTGGAATGACAAGAATCTGAGGAGCCATGTCATCACGCTTGCCCGCAGGCTGGAGACAGAATCAAGTTTGCTGGGGATAAGTGCTCACCTCATTGCTGTAGGTCGAAAACAGTGATTCGTTGTTATTATAAATATCCCAAACCGCGGCAAAAAGCCGTCGTACCCCCCAACGTTTGAGCCTTAAAATAATGTTTTAAAAAGGATCACTTTTCTAAATCTTTGGATGGATCATACATCGCTCCTGTGCCTGCGTTTTTTCTATCCTCTGTACTTCCACCCCAAATAATCATCCTGTCTCCAGTCCATATGGCTGTATGCCGGCACCTTGGTGAAGGTGCACCATCAGCGGATATGGATGACCAGGTGTCAGTTGAAGGATCATAAATGCCTCCATCATTAAAGTATGTATATGCTTCTGCACACCCCCCCCAGACGACCATAACCGAATCAGCCCATACAGCAGAATGAAAAAAGCGGGGTCCGGGTGCCCCATCTGTTGAGATGGGTTTCCAGGTATCTGTTTCAGGATTGTATTGCCCACCCGTATTCAGAAATTCATTATCTTCTATGCCGCCCCAGACAATCATTTCAGCACCAGTCCATATCGCAATGTGCGCTCTTCTGCCTGTTGGAGCATTGATAGTGGATGTTGTCCTCCACGAGTTTGACTCAGGGTTGAAAATCCCGCCGGTATTGGTGTCCTTACTGTTTGTAGAGGTCACAGCAGCATAACCACCCCAGACAATCATTTCTTTGCCGGTCCATATGGCTGTATGGCCAAATCGGCTTGTTGGGGCATCATTAGTTGCAATGGCATTCCATTGGTCTGTTACCGGGTCATACATACCGCCCATAGGATCATCGACATATTCATTAGCACCACCCCAAACAATCATTTCTTTGCCGGTCCATATGGCTGTATGTGCAGTACGACCAATCGGTACATTTTCAGTGGACATCAAAGCCCACTCATCATCAACAGGATTATACATACCTCCCTGTCGCCAGCAGCCCTGAAAATCACCAAATTCATTCCCTCCGCCCCAGACAATCATCAGATCATTTGCCCAAACAGAAGTGTGTCCCTCACGGTTACATATTGGTGCTTCAGAAGTACTGTCCCATGTATCAAGGGCCAGGTCATATATTGCCCCTTTATTCTCATTGTTTAGTCCACCCCAGACGATCATAACAGAACCCGTCCATACTGCCGGTTGAATTCCCATCACCCGCGGTGCATTTATTCTGGACATGGGTGTCCAGGGGCTTGAAGGATCGGGTCTGCAGCTAAAAATAGCCAAAATACCTATTATTATAAAAATCCGTTTGACGTAATATAAAAAAAGAGTGTTTATAGGCATATTAATTCCTTATGCTTTCTGAAATAGTAGATTGTAAGGTGGGGGCAGGACCTGCAATTAGGCCGTATTGTTTTGAGAATTTCTTTCAAGAATCCATTTTTGAATCATTTCAAAAACCTTTTCCCGCTTTATCGGTTTCGGAACGAAATCATTCATCCCGGCATCCATGCAGGCGTCATAGTCCCTCTGCAGGACATTTGCCGTCATTGCAATAATCGGTACTTGTATAAATCCTGCACTGCGTATTTTCTTGCAGGCAGTTAATCCATCCATCTCCGGCATCTGGATATCCATAAAAATAAGATCAAATTTGTCGGGATCGTTGGTATATTTTGTAACAGCCTCTTTGCCGTTGGAAGCCACTACAACAGGATACCCGGCTTTTTGAAGCATTTTACATGCAAGTTTTTGATTTACCGGATTATCTTCAGTAAGCAGTATATTGGTTGAATGTTTTATATCTTCTGTTACCGAATACTGGGTGGTTATTCCAGACTGTTTTTCGTTTGAAGGGTCTGCTTCAATAGTCAGCAGATGTTTTATCATTTTGTGTAATTTTTGCTTGTTCACGGGGTACGGCAAGAAGCCGTGAAAGCCGGCATCCCGACAGCGGCCGGCCACATTATGTATATGGGGTGAAAAGGCAATAAACTTTACAGGCGGTATCTTATAAGCGCTTATTATTGCGGGCAGCTCATATGCATCTCCATCCACAACCTGCATATTAACAGCACAGATATCAAAAGGGTCTCCCTGTTCTGCTGATTCCTGCAAAATACGGGATGCTTTACTGCCCTGTGTGGTAACGACAACCCGCATGTTTATAGCCGTTAGGGATTGGTGCAGCAGCTCCCTGTTTATCTGATCAGGTTCAACAAGCAAAATTTTCCTGTTATACGGCGATGTCTTAATGCTTTGTTGCACCTGACGCTTTTCTGTTTTTAATAGCCAGCCGGTAACATGAAATGTGCTGCCCCGGCCCTTTTTACTTTCAGCCCAAACATCTCCTTCCATCAGATTTGCAATTTTTTTACAGATTGTCAGACCAAGACCGGTACCCCCATATTTCCTGGTAGTTGAACCATCGGCCTGTTTGAATGCGTCAAAAATAGTTCCGATTTTTTTCTTGGAAATACCGATACCGGTATCACGAACACTGGCATGAATTTTAACTTTATTTTCATGTGTTTCTGCCACATCAAGTAAAAGCTCAATTTCACCTTCATCGGTAAACTTAACAGCATTACCGATAAGATTAACAATGATCTGTTTAAAACGATGCGGGTCACCTTTGACGATCGCGGGGACATCTTCACTTACCTTGTAAAATAAATTTATTTTCTTTGAACCGATTTTTGGTCTGACAATATCGCAGACATTATAGCAGAGTAGTTCCGGATCAAAATCAATTTCTTCAAGTTCAATTTGGCCGGATTCTATTTTAGAAAAATCAAGAACTTCATTGATAATTGTTAAAAGCAAATCACCGCTTTCTTTTACGGTATTCAGATAATCGGACTGTTCAGCAGTTAGATCGCTATCAAGCAGCATGTCGACAAAACCCAATATACCGTTCAGCGGGGTACGTATTTCATGGCTCATATTAGCAAGGAATTCACTTTTAGCCATGTTTGCAATTTCAGCATTTATAGCCAGTTGATTAGCATGAGCAATTGCCGTCTCAAGCTGAGTGTTTATATCTGCAAGTTCACGATTGGCCTGCTCAAGCTTCAGCTCAGAGCGTTTTCTTTCGGTTATATCTCGTATTATAGATACAGACCCTTTTTCTCTGCCGTGTTCATCTTTTATAATGCCGATGTTTTCCTCAATCGGTATAATTTTATTGTCTCGGCGTACCATATAACGATTAAGGTTCTTTTGGGGTGAATCCCCGCCATATACGGCAGTATTTTGATCCGTTTCTTTTGCATCCCCGTCTACCTCAATGTGAATCTGTTCACCGGCAGAGGTCTCATAGTTTCCGGAATAAGCCGGGGTAAAACTTTTCATATATTTACCGATGAGCTCTTCACGTTTGTAATCGATCATATCCATAACGGCTCTATTTACCTGAATCATCTTGCCGTCACTGTTGTACACAACTATTCCGTCAATGGAACTTTCGATAATGTTAAGAAAAAAGTCCATTGATTTTTTAAATTCTGCCTGGACTTTCTTGGCAATCCTTTTTTTGGCAAGACCTTCCATCTCTTTCACAAGTGCCAGCACTATACCATCTACATTGTCTTTTACAGCATAATCCCGGACACCTGCTTTGATCGTCTGCACGGCTTCAGTAGGATCATACGATTCTGAAACGACGATAAGGGAGATATCCAGTAAGTTGCTTTTAAGGTGGATTAAAAGGTCAGAGAGACTGCATTCTGTGAGGTTGTTGTTATAGACAATGATATCACAGGGAACATTATCAATATGTTTTTTAATATCTGAAATTTTTTCAAATCGTTGGCAGTCTGATTCATATGAAAGGCTGTCTAGTTTTCCAACCAATAACTGCAGTAGTTCATCTGATGTATCAACAAAAAGCAGTTTGAACTTGTTTTTCATATAAAATGAATTTATTTCTTTGTGAAAATTCGAACTTTGTTTCTACCATCTTCTTTTGCATTATAAAGGGCCTCATCAGCAAATCGAATAAGTTCGGAATAGGAAACAGGTGTGTTGTCCGGTACACCTGCTACTCCCAGGCTAATGGTAATACCGATCTTTTTATCGTTAAACTGAAATTGGGAAGATTCTACATTTCCACGAATCCTTTCACATAGCGCTGAAGCCTTTTCCAGAACCGTATGGGGTAGAATCAAAGAAAATTCTTCGCCACCATAGCGGGCGGCAAAATCGCAATCACGGATATTGTGTTTGAGCATCCTGGCAAGGGTTTTTAATATTTCATCACCAGCCTGATGACCGTATCGGTCATTAACATTTTTAAAATGATCAATATCAATCAACACACAACTAAGAGGAACAGTGTATCTTTTGGAGCGGCTGAATTCTTCAGAGATGCGCTCATGAAAATGCCGGTGGTTATACAGGTTTGTAAGACCGTCTTTTTTAATGAGATCTTCTAAATACTTATTCTTTTCCTGGAGTTCGTCCCACAGGTTTTTCATTTTTATTTGTGTCTGCACGCGGGCCTGCAATTCACCGTAATCGAAAGGTTTGGGTACATAGTCTGCCGCGCCCAGTTCCAAGCCCTTAATTTTATCCAACGAATCACTCCTGCTTGTAACCATAATGATGGGGATATCTTTTGTGTCATCAAAAGCTTTCAGCTGTCTGCACACTTCATAACCGTCCATTTCAGGCATCATAAGGTCCAGCAAAATAACCTTGGGCAGTTGTGATTTTGCCAATGTTATGCCACTCGTCCCGTTTTCCGCAGTAATTACGGCATAACCTTTTTTTTCAAGTAAATTAGAAGCAAGTTTTCGTATGACAGCATTGTCGTCTATAACCAGGACTTTATCTTCTTTAGTGTTCATTTGCTATATTTTATTAAAAAATAATATAATTATTATATGGATAGTTTTATTATTTTTTAATCGGTAATTTAAATGGATAACTTAGTTCATTTTTAGATTTTCTAAAAATTTTTTATGGATTTTCAAGATATTAATCTAAGTAGCTAGCGGATTCAACACGTTCGTGCGGCTCCTTTATAAACGTATCAATTCATAGTTCCTGGTTCCCAGTCCCAGCTTCTGGGCATATTCCATCTGTATTTCCCAATTGATTTCGGGATAGATTCCCCTGAATTTATCACGACCTGGTGTATGGTTAGTGTTGAGGGCCGAGTCAGCGTAACCCTGCTCGGCATTTACCAAATCAACCGAGGCCTGATCAATTGCCAGAGGATCACGTGATGCCAGGATACCAATGTCCGGGACGAACGGACGATCCGCATGTCCATAGCAATCACATGCCGGGCTGATATTTAGAAGGAAGTTAACAAAAAAACTTTTTTCATATTTGTCTTTTAATGCTCCCAGAGTATATTCAATCATCTTTTCCTGAAAAACCTCAACCGATTCGTTCCACTTAATATCTACGGCACCATGTGGACAGATCGTGATACACTCAGCACATCCGATACAGTGCTCTACTGCAATTCTGTATTTCTCGGCAGGCTGGCTGATAGCATCAGCAGGGCACCATTCAGCACATTTTCCGCAGGCTTTACATTTTTTCGCTTTAATCTGGGGTGAAATATTAGAATGCTGCTGCAGTTTGCCCTGACGGGATGCACATCCCATCCCGAGATTTTTCAAGGCACCCCCAAAACCGGTTAAATCATGTCCTTTAAAGTGGGCTACACTAATCAAAGTATCTGACTGGACAATGGCCGAGGCAATTGAAACTTTTTTGAAGTGTTTTTTGTTTACCGGAATATCGATGTAATCGTTTCCACGCAATCCATCAGCGATAATTAGTGGTGCGGCAACGGTAGCAAAACTAAAACCATGTTCAAGCGCAATCTTTGTATGCGAAACAGCTTCACCGCGCTCACCCCGATACAGGGTGTTTGCATCGGTTAAAAACGGTTTTCCTCCGCAGGCATATATTATATCTATGATATCCCGAACAAAAATAGGACGTACAAAGGCCGTGTTGCCTTTTTCACCAAAATGAATCTTTACAGCCACCAGATCATTCTTAGTTATGGTTTCAGCAATGCCTGCTTTATTCACCAGATCAAGAATTTTTTTCGACATGTTCCGGCTGATAGTAGTGCGCAGGTCAATGAAAAAAACAGGTGCTTTGCTCATATTGTTTCTCCGAGTCCCTTTATAAAAAGTAAAAAATTTAAGCTCACATCGGAAGTTACCCCACCGCTATCTCCACTGGCTTCTACAGACAGCCGGGCGCCCCAGCAATTCGGACTATATTCTATACCAAACTCTGTATCAAGATCATCATACTCAAGATAGTCATAACGGGTATCAAAGAAGATATAAAATTCACGCGCCAATCTCACCTTGCCTTCAAGATCAAGAATTTCATAGAGTCCTCGGGCATACCTGTACTCAAGCTCAAGGTATTCCCCTTTATGGTTATTCCAGTTCAACAATGCATTATACGCTCTCAGATTATTATCATAAGGACTATAAAAAAATTTAGCTTTAAAATACAGTGAAGATACTAGGCCCAATCGAATCTCTGCAAAAACATCTGAAAAATCTTCACTTGGATCGCCCTTGATATACAACCCGCCTTTTGGCGTGGTAATATTAAAAGACTGACCAAGCATAACATATCCGATTTCACGTTCAACCGGCTGATCGGCGGCGTCTACGATAAGACCGGTAAACCTGTTTTTTACATAATATCCAACACTGTGACGCCTGAAAAATCTCTCCTGAATGTCAAAACGGGGAAAATCTGTCTGGTCGTTCGACGGGAGGTATTCATACAGCAGGCCGGGCTCTACCGTATGTTTGAGCTTACTGAGCCACTTACCATTTATCTGAAATATCCTGATAAAGGTGGTTGAAAGCTCTGCCTTTACACTGGGGAATACTCCTTCCTCATCAATACTGCGCGTATTATGTAAATCTAAATAGGAAATTCCGCGTATGCCGACCTCAGGTGTAAATTTGAGCCAGCCACCATAATTAAAAGGCCATGAAATCTTGGGAAAAATATCAATGCGGTGACCTTTCTGACCTTCCTCCCGCCATAAAAAATCATAAGATGCATCCAGCTGATAATACAGCGGTGATTGCAAAACCGGCTGCTGCATGCTTGAAAACATTATCTGGGGGAGTCTTTGGAGAGTCGCCGGATCACTTTGTTGCAGATTTTTATAGAGGTTGTTGTTTATAACTAGATTATAATTTTGCCAGTTTTTATTGATAAAAAAGACGGATTCATCTTTTTCACGTGTTTTAATATGAGATTTACTGACCTCGCCCTTTGAACGTTTTACCACCCGCTTGTAATCACGATAAAACTCCCGATCGGTTATGTGCGATCCCTGGGCCTTTATATAAAAATCATCAGAAAAATAATGTTCACCCTCAAAATTGAGGTAGCCTCTGAATTGATCCCGATCACGGGGTCGCCGGTATTCATGTTCAAAAAATCTGCTTTTTTCATGAGTAAAATAACTGTAAAACTTCCCCCAGGTATTTTCCTTGAGTTTGAAACGGTATTCGACACCGCCGCCGAATCCTTTTTTCGTAGTAGCATCCAGCCAGAACGTGGCATCAGTATTTTCCGATAGGGCCCAGTAAAATGAATTACCCATGCCGTATCCCAAACGCCTTGAATGCCCTATTTCAGGATACAAAAAACCTGTCTGCCTGTTTACCTTCACCGGAAATAGTGCATAAGGTAAATATACCACCGGCAGACCCTTTATTTTAAAAGTACTGTTGTGCAGCCTGGCATAACCGTCTATTGTAAGATCAATATTGCCGGCCTCAATTCTCCAGGCCGGGTTATTGCCGTCACACGTGGTCACCTTGCCTTTTTTCATAGTATAGGTGTTCAAGCCGAGCTTTTTAACCTCTTTGCCCTCAACATGAAAATTCTGCTCTTTTATAAATATTTTAGCACTGTAGACTTCGCCTATCTGTGTATCAAGATTTATTTTAAAAGATTCACAATACAGAATATCACCACCTTCATACAGCGCTACATTACCGTGTGCTTCGGCATCCTGCGTTGTGAGGTTTATCTTGATCCTGTCGGCCTTAAGGGTTCTGTTGCCCTGGGTAATTTCAACATCGCCGCGGGCAAAAAGGTTATCAGCCTTTTGATCATAACTCATATGGGCAGCATCTATCTCAACAGGCAGCTCTTCGAATGACTGTTCATTAAAAGGCTGTTTGCGGCCTGCAGCAGTACCGGAACAGAAGAGTATCGTTACAACTGTAAGTATAAAAGAAATGTGTCTATTCATAAACAACTACACTTTTTATAGAATATATAACTACATACCAATTCGACCGCTGGCACCGGCACCTTTTTGCAATGCATATTCACGCACTTCACCAACGATAAAAAAAGATCCGGTTACACAAACCAGGTCATCACCGTCTGCCAAGTTTAGTATATGCTTATATGCTGAAATAACATTTTCAATCCAGAAAATATTTTTTCGGGCCGATAAGCTGTAAAATTTTTCAATATGCTCACGTGTAGCAGCCCTTTGCATCTGAGGTCTGCTCAAAACAACCGCTTTTGCATCAGGGATAAGCACTGAAAACAATTGACCGATATCTTTATCATCCATTATACCTATTAGCAAATATAGATGTTTGTAATGGAAATATGTTGCCAGGGTTTTTTTTAAGGTTCTCCATGCCGCCGGATTGTGGGCACCATCAAGAATTACGGTCGGATTCTTCCCGACAACCTCCATTCTCCCGGGCCAGCTGGTTTTTTTAATACCCTGCATTATGTCACGGTTGTTTATTGTATAACCTTGTTGTTTAAGCATGAGGGCTGCCGAAACAGCCATTGCGGCATTGCGCATCTGGTGATCACCGGCCAGACCGCAGGTGATATCCGGCAGCTTACAGTTGAGCCCTTTGAAGTTAAATATACCCGGTTTTCTTTTTCGACAGCTGAGTTCCCTTCCTATGCGGTAAACAGGGGCCTGCAGCTGTTCGGCTTTTTGCAGTATGTATTCTTGGACAGCAGCATTTCTTACACCGCTTATTACAGGAACACCCTTTTTGATAATGCCGGCCTTTTCCCGTGCAATATCTTTTAGTGTGTTGCCGAGATACATTTGATGCTCCAATTGTACGGCTGTTATAATGGATACCAGCGGCTTAATAACATTGGTGGCGTCAAACCTGCCTCCCAGCCCTACTTCAACTACAATAGGATCAGCACCCTCTTCTGCAAAATAGCTGAATGCAAGTGCAGTAACAAACTCAAAATAGGTAATATAGGGAACATCCAGTTTCCGGCAGAGCTGTTTGATGGTGTTGGTAAGCTCTACAACTCTCTTTTTTTTGATGTAGTGCTTGCCGATTTTAATTCTTTCGGTAAAATCAATCAAATGGGGTGATGTGTAAAATCCTGCCCTGTAGCCGCTGTGCGTAAGAATTGAATGCAGAAAAGCACCCGTTGATCCTTTTCCGTTGCTGCCGGCAATATGAACACAGCGTAACCGTTTATGCGGACTCCCCAGATGCGTGAGCAGCTTGTTAATATTTGTTAATCCAAGCTTAACACCAAATCTCTGCAGTCCAAACAAGTAATTGATTGTTTCGGAATACGTTTTAGTCATTGCATTATTGGTTTACTATTCTGATAAAAACAGCCAATTGCACAATAGTCATGAATAGATATAAAACTATTGGCTATCGGCTGTTTTGTTAGACCTCTAAGGTGGCATCCTTCAATGATCGTACAAAATGACCAACTCTATCCAGCATGTCGGGTTTACCAAGGTTTGCTTCCAGTACTTTTATAATTGCACTGCCCACGATCATTGCATCTGCATATCCTGCCAGCTCACGTATATGCTCAGGTTTGGATATACCGAAGCCTATACCTACCGGCAATGCAGTGAATTTTTTTATTTTATCTATATATGTCTTCAGCGTTTCATCAAGACTTTCACGTGCACCTGTCACCCCGGTTACTGAGACAAAATATACAAAACCGGACACTTTTTCTGAAACGAGCTGCATCCTTTCTTCCGTACTGGTAGGGGCCAGCAGAAAAATAGTATCTATCCCGTTTGCATCAGCTTCTCGTTTGAGGTCATCAGCCTCCTCGGGAGGCAAATCAACGGTAAGGAACCCGTCAACACCGGCTTCCCCGGCATCACGGGATAGTTTTTGTAAGCCGTACTGATAAAAGGGATTATAATAGCCAAAAAGAATTATAGGGATAGCAGACCAGGCCCGTACCTTTTTAATGAGTGTGAAAATAGCCTTAAGTGAGAATTGGTTGTCAAGAGCACGCTGTGATGCCGCCTGAATCGTTGGTCCGTCTGCCATTGGATCTGAAAAAGGCACCCCCAATTCTATAATATCGGCACCATTTGTTATAAGACATTTTAACAGAGTTTCGGTTGTATCCATATCAGGATCACCGGCAGTAATATAGGGTATCAGTGCTTTTTCTTTTTTTCTTTTTAGTGTGTTGAAAACTTCGGTAATTCTACTCATTAATTCTCCCCTGAGCTAAATTTCACAAGCAAGCAGACTCCAATGTTATGGATTGTTAAAATCAACTATAGTTGTATCCCCATGCTGTCAGCAGCAATATGAATATCTTTATCACCCCTGCCGGACAGGTTAATAACGACGAGTGAACCCTTTTTCATGGCTCCGGCTTCTTTCATTACATATGCAATTGCATGTGAGCTCTCCAGAGCAGGTATTATACCTTCTAAAAGGGAAAGCTCCTTATAAGCACGCAGGGCTTCATCATCAGTTACAGAGGTATAGCTTACCCTGCCGGTTTCTTTTAAATAACTGTGTTCCGGGCCGAC